>NZ_JAMYND010000013.1:0-167169 GCF_040318885.1 Mesorhizobium sp. M0998 | reverse complement strand
TCGACCTCAACCTCGTCGAGAGATAGCATGGAGCACTGTTCGCGATGTCCTCGCACACCTGTTCGCGATGTCTCCGGTCCAAACACCCCCTTGAGGGGGAGATGCCCGGCAGGGCAGAGGGGGGTGCCTCGCGCCGACATTTCCTACCAAGGCATGACACTGATCTCCGGCCAGTTCTCCCTGGCACGCGCGCCCTTCATCTCGTGCGTCTGCCGATTATCCAGTGCACGGTTCGGGGTAACGCGAAACGAGAAGATGTCGTCGAGCCCGAACGGCGCCACGAGCGCGAGTTGCCCATCGGTGCCGAATCTAACGCCGACCGCATGGGTTTTCGAAGCGAAATAGGACAGCGCCTCGGCGGACGACGACAGTCTGGGATAGGAACCGCCAAAGCGCGCCTCAAACCACAGATGCACCCGTGCCTGATTGCGAACCTCGACCGGCAGCTTCAGCCCTTCGAACTGCTTCGCCGCCCGGCGGATGACCGTGTCCTCGGCTTCATAGGACAGATCGCTCTCATCGAAATAAAACAGGTCGACATCCCGGATGCCGTACCCCGAGGGCTTTCCGGTCAGATGATTCCAGACGCTGTTGTAAAGCGCGCCGGAGACGACCAGCCAGTCCGGCAGGCCTAGCACCCGTACCCGCGACAGCGTCTCACTGACCAGCGGATCGGCCGAGACGATATCGAGAAGGCTGCACGCTGTTCCTCGAAGGGCAGCCCTGAATAGCGCAAATGGTCCATCGCCCTTTGGACGGCGATTCGCCACCTGCCGGCAACCCCTCTAGGTCCTCAGCGCGCCATCCATTGTGCAATTATCGGAAAGGGCGTCGTGACGCCCATTTCTGCAGGCTAGTTTCCCTCCCGCCCAAGGCTCATTGTTCGGTCGGTCTCGGACCAGAAGACTGGCTCCTCGATTGACGGCCATTCTTCGCCGTACACAAAGCCCTCGATCGCCTCTAGCTTTCCTTCAATCTCATCGAAGAACAGCACCATGCCGCAAAGAAGCTGGTCAGGTCCAACGCACGCTACCCGAAGCGAACTGAACACTCGACTCTCAAAGCGCAATTCCGGGGGAACCGATGAGGGAGTGACTCTGGTCATGAATCCTACAGGATCGCGGCTGCGTTCTTTGACTTTCAGCGCACGCATCATGTCAGGAGAAACGCCGGCGGAACGGCAGAACTCCTTGACGAAAAACACTTCCAGCGGGGTCAGGTGCATTTAGCTCAGCGGCAGAACGGACAGCGTTTCATTGGCGCTTGTACATCACGTCCGTTCGGATGACGTACTTGCGCCCCGACAGCACCTCGTCGCCGCGATGCTCGATCGGATGGTAGAATGCCAGAGCCATTCCTTTCTTCGGCTTCACCAGAAGACTGCTACCGGCATAGCCCGGCATCTCGCCACGAAACGAGGTTCCTCCCCCTTCAAATCCATCTGATAGATAAATCATGAACGTGAACTGACTGCGCTCCAAGGCGTGGCGCTCGAAATAGCCGTCATGATGCCAATCGAACTTCTGGCCCGGCCCATAGCGATAGAAACGGAAACGCTCATTCAGCCCGGTCAAGCGCCAGTCGCCGAGACCACGATAGAGCAGAGGCCGCGCCCGCGCAAAAAGCAGGTCGGCAAGATCCTCGTCATCAAAAACGACGCGGTCGTTGTTGCGGAGTTCCGTCATCACGCTCGCGCCGCCGGCGCTGTTTACCTTGGCTGCCTCAAAACCACGCCGTTCGCTGTCGGCGATCAGATCGGCGCATTCCTGGTCGTCCAGGAACCCATTGACAGTCCCGATATGCGTTGCCAGCCAGTTGATGGAGAGCTTGTGGTCCATCAGAGCATCCCCTTACGTCCGCAGCACGCCGCCGGTCTGCTTGCCGACATTATCGACGATGCGCTTGGCCAGCGCCTCGAAATCCTCGTCGGTCAGCGTCTTTTCGACCGGCTGGATCGACACTTCGATGGCGATCGATTTCTTCGCCGCGCCGAGCGCTGCACCCTCGAAAACATCGAACACCGAGACGCCGGAAATCAGCTTTCGATCGGCGGCAAGGGCGGCGCGAACGAGTGTGCCGGCTTCGACCGCCTTGTCGACGACGAAGGCGAAATCGCGCTTGACCGCCTGGAAGGCGGACAGATCCAGTCTCGGCTTTGTTCGCGTCGGCTTGGCCTTCGGCTCGGGCACGGTATCGATGAACACTTCGAAGCCGCAAAGCGGGCCGGAGACGTCAAGCCCCTCCAGCGTCTTCGGGTGGAACTCGCCAAACGTGCCAAGGATTACCTTCGGCCCAAGCTTGATCGTGCCGGAGCGGCCGGGATGATACCAGGCCGGGCCGCCGGCCTCGATCTGCAGCCGCTCGACCGGCGCGCCGCAGGCTTCGAGTGCTGCGATCGCATCGGCCTTGGCATCGAAGACGCCGACGGCGCCGGCATTGCCGGCCCAATGGCGGCCGGAGCCTTCGAGCCTGGCGGTGCCGCGCCGCACACCGGCGGCAACACGCCGCTGCTGGTCGGCGCCGTCGCCTTCATAGGTGCCCGAAACTTCGAACAGCGCGACATCGCCGATGCCCTTGTCGGCATTGCGTTGCGCTGCCGCGATCAGCCCCGGCAGCAGCGACGGCCGCATGTCCGACATATCGGCGGCGATCGGGTTGGCAAGCTTCAGCGCCTGCTGGCCGCCGCCGAACAATTCGGCGTGTTTTGCCGGAATGAACGACCAGGTGACGGCCTCCATCATGCCGCGCACGGCAAGTGCCCGCTTGGCGGCGCGGGTGCGGATCTGCAGCACAGTCAGGATCCTGGCGTTGACCGCATCGTGCGAACCGAGCGGCTGCGGCGCGATGTTGTCGACGCCGTGGATGCGCATGACCTCCTCGACCAGGTCGGCCTTGCCGTCGACATCCGGCCGCCAGGACGGGACCGCCACATTGACGACATCGCCCGTGCCCTCCGGCCTGAAGCCGAGGCGGGCAAGAATGTCGAGGCTTGTCGAGCGCGGCACTTCGATGCCGGTCAGCCGCTTCACTTCCGACAATGGGAACGAGACGATCTTCGGCTGATGGCCGGCATAGCCGACGACTTCGGTTTGCGCCGGCGTACCGCCGCAGAAATCGAGCACCAGCTTCGTTGCCAGCTCCAGGCCGGGAACCATCATTTCCGGGTCGACGCCGCGCTCAAACCGATAGCGCGCGTCGGTGATGATGCCGAGCGTGCGGCCGGTGCGGGCAGTCGCGATCGGATCCCAAAGCGCCGACTCGATCAGCACGTCGGTGGTGTTCTCGTTGCAGCCGGAATGCTCGCCGCCCATGATGCCGGCAATCGATTCGATGCCGTCCTGGTCGGCGATGACGCACATCTCCGGCGTCAGCGTGTATTCGCGGCCGTCGAGCGCCAGCACCTTTTCGCCATCACGCGCCCGGCGCACGGCGAGATTGCCGGTGACCTTCGCAGCGTCGAAGACATGCAGCGGCCGACCGCGGTCGAAGGTGACGTAATTGGTGATATCGACGAGCGCGCTGATCGGCCTCAAGCCGATGGCGAGAAGCCTTTGCTGCAGCCATTTCGGCGACGGTCCGTTCTTGACGCCGCGCACCAGGCGCAGCGCAAAGCCGGGACAGAGCTCCGGCGCTTCGATCGTCACCTTGACCGGCGTCTCGCCCGTGCCGGGGATCGGCTCTATCGGCGCGCTCTTCAGCGTGCCGAGCCCGCTCGCCGCCAGATCGCGGGCGATGCCATGGACACTGGTCGCATCCGGCCGGTTCGGCGTCAGATTGATCTCGATCAGCGGGTCGTCGAGATGGGCATAGGCGGCGAAGCTGGTACCGACCGGCGCATCGGCCGGAAGGTCGATGATGCCGTCATGCTCCTCGGACAATTCGAGCTCGCGCTCGGAGCACATCATGCCATGGCTTTCAACGCCGCGGATCTTGCCGACGGTCAGCGTCACGTCGATGCCGGGAATATAGGTGCCCGGTGCTGCAAAGGCGCCGATCAGGCCCGCGCGGGCGTTCGGCGCTCCACACACGACCTGCACCGGCGGCTTGCCGTCGCCGGTGTCGACGGTCAGCACGCGAAGCCGGTCGGCGTCGGGATGCTGGACCGCCGTCACCACCTTGGCGATGACGAAGGGAGCCAGGCTCGCCCGGTCGTCGACATGCTCGACCTCGAGGCCGATCGAGGTGAGACGCTCGACGATTTCCGCCAGCGAGGCGTCTGTCTCGAGATGATCCTTGAGCCAGGAGAGGGTGAGTTTCATGAATGTGTTCCGTCTGGTCTGGGCACGTTGCACTTGAAGCTATGCGGCCGCGCGTCGGACATGTGCAGGAAGGCAAGCTGCCCGCGGATTTGCTGCGGCCCAGTCGTCACGCGCTCAAGCCCCCGAACAGCGTCGGCATGTCAAGCGGCCTAAAACCGTAATGCGACAGCCAGCGCACATCGGCGTCGAAGAAGGCGCGCAGATCCGGCATGCCGTATTTCAGCATGGCGATACGGTCGATGCCCATGCCCCAGGCGAAGCCCTGGTATTCGTCAGGATCGAGGCCACCGTAACGGAGCACATTGGGGTGCACCATGCCGCAGCCGAGAATCTCCATCCAGTCGGAGCCTTCGCCGAAGCGCACCTCGCCGGGCCGCGAACGGTCGCACTGGATGTCTACCTCGAGGCTGGGCTCGGTAAACGGGAAGAAAGACGGCCGGAAGCGCATCTTGACGCTCGGCACCTCGAAGAAGGCCTTGCAGAACTCCTCCAGCACCCATTTCATATTGGCGACGTTGGCCGATTTGTCGATCACCAGCCCCTCGACCTGATGGAACATCGGCGAGTGGGTGGCATCGGAATCCTGCCGGTAGGTCTTGCCAGGGATGACGATGCGGATCGGCGGCTTCTGCATCTCCATGGTGCGGATCTGCACCGGCGAGGTGTGGGTGCGCAAAAGCTTGCGCTCCCCCTGCTCGTCCGGCTGGAAGAAGAACGTGTCGTGCATCTCGCGCGCCGGGTGGCCTTCCGGGAAGTTCAGCGAGGTGAAATTGTAATAGTCGGTCTCGATGTCCGGACCTTCGGCGATGGCAAAGCCGAGATCGCCGAAAATCGCCGCGATCTCGTCGATAACCTGGCTGATCGGATGGATGCGGCCGCGCTCGGCCGGCGATTGCCTGACCGGCAAGCTGACGTCGACCTTCTCTGCGGCAAGCCGTGCTGTGATCGCCACATCTTTCAGCTCGGCGCGGCGCGCCGAAAGTGCCTCGGTGACGCGGTTCTTGAGGCCGTTGATTGCCGGGCCTTTGACCTGTCGCTCCTCGGCGCTCATCGAGCCGAGTGTCTTCAGCATCTCGGAAACCGAGCCCTTCTTGCCAAGGGCAGAGACACGCACCGCCTCGATCGCCTGCTCGTCGGCGGCCGAGGCGATCTCGGCCATCAGGGAATTTTCGAGAGTTTCCATGTCACTCATGTTCCAGATCCGATTGGAAGCAAAGAAAAACCCGCGCCAGCCCTGCCAGCGCGGGTTTCCCAAATCAAGTATCGAATAGCTTGGGAAGCGCTGGTCTTAAGCGACAGCGCTTTCAAAAGCATTCGGCGTGGTATTCTTCAGGTATTCGAGCGCGACCTTGGCCTTGGCCACGAGTGCGGCGAAGGCCTGCGGCTCGTGGATGGCCATGTCCGACAGGATCTTGCGATCGATCTCGATTCCGGCCTTGTTGAGACCGTCGATGAAACGGCCATAGGTCAGGCCATGCTCATGCGTCGCCGCATTGATGCGCTGGATCCACAGCGCGCGGAACGAGCGCTTGCGGTTCTTGCGGTCGCGATAGGCGTACTGCAGCGACTTTTCCACCGCCTGCTTGGCGATGCGGATGGTGTTCTTGCGACGGCCGTAAAAACCCTTGGCGGCTTTCAGGACCTTCTTGTGCTTGGCGTGCGAGGTGACGCCTCTCTTTACGCGTGCCATGTCATGATCTCCTTAACGCTGTCCAGACCGAATGCTCAGAGGCCGTTCGGCAGAAAATTCTTGATGACCTTCTTGCCATCCGGTTCAGCCAGAACCATCGTGCCGCGGGCATTTCGAATGAACTTGTTGGACCGCTTGATCATGCCGTGACGCTTGCCGGCTGCAGCCGACAGAACTTTACCCGTACCTGTGATCTTGAACCGCTTCTTGGCGGCCGATTTGGTCTTCATCTTGGGCATTTTGCTACTCCGTTTATATGCGCACCAATGCGCTTGTTTGTTCGCTTCAGGCCGACCAAAGCCCGAAAAGCAAATGAAACCGCCACGGCATGCCCTGCCGGGCGGTTTTTTGGGAACGGCGGTCCTATACGTCAAAGCGGGGGCGCGCGCAACACCCCGTGCCCAGCAACACTGTACTCAGCAACACCGTACTCAGGGGAAACGGAACAGCACCGGCAATATGCCGGACTGCTGGGCGCCGTCGATCAGTTCGAAAGCCGGCAAGGCAACCAGGAAGACCAGACCGTCGAGCAGCGTGGTTCGCAGCAGGCGCGGCTTGAAGCCGCCGGTGTCGCCTTCCTGATACAGCGACAGTTTCGGGAAGAAGCGCGGCACTTTCAACAGGTAGGCCTGGTATGGCGCGCCAAGAACCTGCCTGAGGAATTTCTCCTCGCGCAGGATAACGATGTAAAATGCACCCGCGCAGAGCGCTCCAAAGCCGATCGTGGCGGTGATGGAGCCGATCTGTGCGCCGACACCGGCGGCAGCTAAAGTAGAGAAGACATAGAGCGGGTTGCGGGTGATCGAATAGGGTCCGCCGGTCACCACTTCGGAGGATTTGCGTCCACCAATATAGAGCGTCGACCACAAGCGTCCGACAACGCCGAGAAAGATCAGCAGGACGCCGACCATTTCGATCGTTTCATGCACAGGCGTATCGGGCGGAAAAACCGACTGCCCGAACAAAAGCATCGCGAAAAGGACGACGACGACGACGGCAAGCACCATCCTGCGCGTGTGCTGGTAGCTGCCCAGCCCATATTTGGCTTCCGAATGCTTGACGTCATTGACCATGTCGGGAATCCGATCGTCGAGGGAACCAGAGCGTCTTTGCTCTCGCCGGCGATCGCAGCGTCTGGCCAAGAACAGGCGCCCCGCCGATCGCCGGGACGCCTTGCAACATGATTCAGGCGGATTTAATGCACGTCGCCCAAAAGTGCGCTGCGGTTTTGCGACAACGACATGCACAAACAGAACTAAAGCGCAACGCGCTTTAGCGGGGCGCCAGCACCATCATCATCTGGCGGCCTTCGAGCTTCGGTTCGGCTTCGACCTTGGCGATGGGCGCCACTTCCTCGCGAACCTTGTTCAGAAGCTGCATGCCGAGTTCCATATGCGCCATCTCGCGACCGCGGAAGCGCAATGTCAGCTTGACCTTGTCGCCTTCCTCGAAAAAGCGCCGGACGGCCTTCATCTTGGTCTCGTAGTCGTGGCTGTCGATGTTCGGGCGCATCTTGATCTCCTTGATCTCGATGACCTTCTGGTTCTTGCGCGCCTCGGCCGCCTTCTTCTGGTTGGCGTATTTCAGCTTGCCGAGATCGAGGATCTTTACGACGGGCGGCACTGCATTGGGCGATATCTCGACCAGATCGAGCCCAGCCTCTTCGGCGAGCAGCAATGCGTCGTTGATGGAGACATCGCCGCGGTTCTGGCCTTCGGCGTCGATTAGCTGGACCCGGGGAACCCGGATGTCACGGTTGGAGCGCGGGCCTTCCTTGGTGGGCGCCGCTGCTTTGAAAGGTCTGCGAATGGTCGTGGTCTCCTTGAGCCGTTTCGTTAAGGGGTTCTTCAGTTCAGAATTGCGAACGCGCAATGTGGTGAGCGCGCGGTCGGAGTCAATAGCACAGCATTCTCAGGAAATCACCTGCTCGATGGAATGCTCCTCTGCACCAAGCGAAGAAAGTGGCGGAGCACTTTTCGTTGAATGCCTTGCTGTGCCAAAAGACCGGCGTGAGGGAATACACCATGACCACCACCCCGATCTTTCTGGACGTCGACGGGACGAGCATCGCCGTCAGGCATGCGACAGGTGCCGAGCCCGGCATCGTCTGGCTCGGCGGCTACAAATCGGACATGCTGGGCACCAAGGCCGAAACGTTGTCGGAATGGGCGCGCAAAGAAGGTCGCGCCTTTCTGCGCCACGATTATTCCGGCCACGGCGAATCGGGTGGCGCCTTTGCCGACGGCACCATCTCGAAATGGCTGGGCGAGAGCCTGGCGGTTTTCCGCCGCTTCACCCAGGGCAGGCAGATCCTGGTCGGCTCCTCGATGGGCGCCTGGATCGCGCTGCGCATGGTGCAGGAATTGCGCAAGGCGGGCGAAAACAGCATCGCAGGTCTTGTGCTGCTGGCCCCGGCGCCCGATTTCACATTCGAACTGGTGGAGCCGGTGCTGACCGGGGCGCAGAAGCGCAACCTCAGGAAAAAGGGCTTTTTCGAAGAGCCGTCGGACTATTTCGCCGAACCGTACATCTACACGCGCGCACTGATCGAGGACGGCCGCAACAACCGGGTGATGACCGGGCCGATCGACACGCACTGTCCGGTCCACATCCTGCAAGGCCTGGCCGATCCCGACGTGCCGTCGAGCCATGCGCTGAAGCTGGTCAGCCTGCTGCCGGCCGACGACGTCACGCTGTCGCTCATCCCCGACGGCGACCACCGCCTGTCGCGGCCGCAGGATCTCGACATGCTGGTGCGGGCGGTGGACGCTATGGTGCGGCAGGCGGGATAGAGACATGCGCATTTCCATTCCGGTGTCCGCCTTCGTGGCGGCGATCGTCGGCTTCGGCGGTACGCTGGCCATCGTCATTGCCGCCGCCAAGGCGGTCGGCGCAACGCAGGTCGAGACCGCAAGCTGGGTGACGGCGCTTTGCCTGGCGATGGCGATCGAGAGCCTGTGGCTGTCCTGGCGTACGAAAATGCCGGTCATCACCGCCTGGTCGACGCCAGGCTTGGCGCTGATCGCCGCGTCGACCGGCTTTTCGATGGGTGAGGCGGTTGGTGCCTTCGTCGTCACCGCGGTCCTGCTGATCACCACCGGCCTGTTCGGGCCCTTGACCAAGCTGATCGCCAGAATACCGGCGTCCGTCGCGTCCGGAATGCTGGCCGGCATCGTCGTCACCTTCGCCATCAATGCGGTGAAAACCGTTCCCGTCGACCCCTGGCTGATCCTGCCGCTGGTTGCGGCGTTCTTCGTCATCCGCCTGTTCAACCCGGCCCTCTCGGTGCTGCTGGTGCTGATCGGCGGCGGTCTCGCCGCCTTCCTTACCGGCCGGGTCGGCGGTCTGCCGGCACCGGAACTCTCGAGCTTGACGCTGGTGATGCCGCAGTTCACCGCCACTGCGATCATCGGCCTCGCCTTGCCGCTCTATCTCGTCACCATGGCCTCGCAGAACCTGTCCGGCCTCGCCGTGCTGAGGGCAGCCGGCTATCATCCCGAACCAGGGCCGCTGATCGGCGTCACCGGCCTGTTTTCGCTGCTGACGGCGCCGCTCGGCGCCTCGACCACCAATCTGGCGGCAATCTCGGCGGCGATCTGCACCGGGCCCGACGTGCATCCCGATCCGGCCGAGCGCTGGAAGACCGGGCCGTTCTATGCGTTGGCCTATCTCGTCTTTGCCCTGTTCGGCGCCTCGCTGGTGGCGATCTTCGCCGTATTGCCGCAGAGCCTGATCGCGCTGGTCGCCGGCCTGGCGCTGATGGCGCCGCTCGCCAATGCACTGTCGATCGCCTTGAAAGACGAGGACGAGCGGATGGCCGCCACCGTCACCTTCGCCGTCACCGCATCGGGGCTGACGCTGTTCGGCGTCGGTGCGGCGTTCTGGGGCCTGATCGCCGGATTGGTCGTGCTTTTCGTTGAAATGCTCAAAAAGCGATAATCATTTCAGCCGCTTGTCCGGTTTTGGCGGCTGCTGTCTTGAATCGCCGTTTTCTTCATCCCATTTCGATTCCACGCAGCCGGATTTGGCTGTCTCCAACTGAAGGATTGGAAGAAATGAACACATCTGCATTGATCCGTCCGGCCTGGACGCCGGCGACCATCGCGTTGATGGTGATCGGGTTCATGGTGTTCTGGCCGCTCGGCTTAGCCATGCTCGCCTACATCATCTGGGGCGATCGGCTCGAGGGCTTCAAGCGCGACGTCAACCGCGCCACCGACGGCATCTTCGCCGGTTGCCGCCGCGGTTCCGACAGGGCCGCGCGCTGGGGCCATGGCTCTGCACGCACCGGCAACGTCGCTTTCGACGACTGGCGCGAAAAGGAACTCGAGCGGCTTGCCGAGGAACGCCGCAAGCTCGACGAGATGCTGAGCGAGTTCGATGAATATGCCCGTGAATTGCGCCGCGCCAAGGACCAGGAAGAGTTCGATCGCTTCATGGCCAACCGCAACAAGTCGACGTCGCCCACGACGGGTGGGTCAACTGGCTCGACGACGAACAACAAACGCGGCGGCAACTCCACGCCAGGCCTGCTCGACGAGTAAGGTCCCGTGCCCAGATAGATAATCCAACGGCGTCGCGTCAGCGGCGCCGTTTCTTTTTTGTTCTAGTCGTTTCCCTCGAATCACGTATCGTCCCGGAATGTCCTTCGGCTTCTTCCGCACCCCGACGAAACCCAAGCCCACGCCCGTCGTGGAGCGCGAGCATTGCGTTGCCGGCCGCACGCTGCCGCTCAAGATCGTCGAGAACGACCGGGCGCGGCGCCTGACGCTGCGCATCGATTCCGGCGGCCGCGGTTTGCGCATCACCGTGCCGCCGGGGCTGCGCCGCGGCGAGGTGGAAAAATTCCTCGACCGCCATCAGGACTGGCTGGAGCAAAGGCTGGCCAAGGTACCCAACCGGCCGCAGGTGCGGCCCGGCATCAAGGTACCGGTGCGCGGTGTGCCGCATCGCATCGTCCATGAACCGTCGAAACGCGGAACCGTCACGCTGTCGCGCGACGAGCGCGGACCGCTGATGATCGTGCATGGCGAGCGTGTGCATCTGCCGCGCCGCATCGCCGATTTCCTGAAGCGCGAAGCCAAGCGCGAGATCGAGGCGCTGGTGACGAAGCACAGCGCGGCGATTGGCAAGCGAGCCAAGGCGATCCGCTTCAAGGACACGTCGAGCCGCTGGGGATCCTGCACGTCGGACGGCAATCTGTCGTTTTCCTGGCGCATCATGATGGCGCCGCGGCCGGTGATAAACTACCTCGTCGCGCATGAGGTGGCGCATCTCAAGGAGATGAACCACGGCCCGAAATTCTGGAAACTATGCGAGCAGCTTTGCCCGGATACCGAGCGCTGCAAGGACTGGCTCAAGCGCAATGGCGGCGCGCTGCAGGCGATCGCGTTCGAGTAGGATGCTTGTAGGGGCACGAAATGGAAACTGTAGCGATCCTTCGCGCCGGCCTCAATAGATTCTGCACTGCCGATCAATCGTCATTGGCCGCGTTCAACTCCTCCGGCCGCAACCCCTCATCGACATGGCGCGGCCAGGGCAGGAAATCCTTCTCGAAGGTCTCGTTGCTGAAATAAGCCAGCGCCCGGTGCGCCTCGGCGCCGTTGAAGGCTGCCTTGTCCATCAAATGAGCGATGACCTCATGGGCCTGCGCCAGCTTTTGCCTGAGTTCCGCGACGGTCTTTTCCGGCATGATCTTTGTTCTCCCGCCTCTGTGCCTGAGCAAGTAGCGTTGCGCTTATATTAGCAAGGTAGCGCGTTCCGCTCTTACATCAGCAAGGTAGCGCGTTCCGCGCTGGCGGCAAACAGGATGCTTTTTCTCGACTCTTTGGCCGTTTCGTGCCAATCCCGCGCCATGGCGCTGGACATCAAGATATGCGGGTTGAAGACCGACAAGGCACTGGCTGCGGCATTGGCCGGCGGCGCCAGCCATGTCGGCTTCATTTTCTTTGCCAAAAGCCCGCGCTATGTCGAGCCGGCGGAAGCCGGCCGCCTGCGCGAAGCGGCGCGCGGCAAGGCCAAGGCGGTTGCCGTGACGGTCGACGCCAGCGATGCGTTCCTGGATGAGATCGTCGAAAAGATGCAGCCCGACATGCTGCAGCTTCACGGCGCCGAGCCTCCCGAGCGGGTGGCCGAGGTGAAGGCCCGCTACGGCTTGCCGGTGATGAAGGCGCTGCCGGTCAGCGAGGCCGCCGATCTCGGGCAAGTCAAGCCCTTCATCGGCATTGCCGACCGCTTCCTGTTCGATGCCAAGCCGCCTAAGGGTTCGGAATTGCCGGGCGGCAACGGTCTTGCCTTCGACTGGCGCATTCTGGCTGGCCTTGACGCCGGCGTCGATTACATGCTTTCCGGAGGGCTCAATGCCGGCAATATCGGCGACGCCTTTCGGCTGGCGAACCCGCCCGGAATAGATGTTTCCTCGGGCGTGGAGAGCGCGCCGGGCGTCAAGGAACCGGCGCTGATCGAACAATTTTTCCGCGCCGTCGGGGCAGCACGCGACAACCGCGCCGCCTGACCACGCTTCAAACCACAGACCAGGAGATCGGCGATGGACAAGCCGGCGATACCGAATTCCTTCCGCACCGGCCCCGACGAGCAGGGCATGTTCGGCATTTTTGGCGGTCGTTTCGTTGCCGAAACGCTGATGCCGCTGATCCTCGAGCTGGAGCGGCACTGGAACGAGGTCAAGAACGACCCGGATTTCAAGGCCGAACTGACCGATCTCTCGACGCATTACGCCGGGCGGCCGTCGAAGCTCTATTTCGCCGAAGGCCTGACCAGGCATCTTCGTGAGGTGTCCTCGGCGAAGGGCCTCGGCGGCGGCGCAAAGGTCTATTTCAAGCGCGAGGACCTGAACCACACCGGCTCGCACAAGATCAACAACTGCCTCGGCCAGATCCTGCTCGCCAAGCGCATGGGCAAGACGCGGATCATCGCAGAGACCGGCGCCGGCCAGCATGGCGTCGCTTCCGCTACGGTGGCGGCGCGCTTCGGGCTTCCTTGTATCGTCTATATGGGCGCGACCGATGTCGCCCGGCAAAGCCCCAACGTCTTTCGCATGAAGCTTCTGGGCGCCGAGGTGCGGCCGGTGACGGCCGGCCACGGCACGCTGAAGGATGCCATGAACGAGGCCCTGCGCGACTGGGTGACCAATGTCGAGGATACCTATTACCTGATCGGCACCGCCGCCGGCCCGCATCCCTATCCGGAGCTGGTGCGCGACTTCCAGTCGGTGATCGGCACCGAGGCGCGCGCCCAGATCCTCGAGCAGGAAGGCCGGCTGCCGGACACCATCATCGCTTGTGTCGGCGGCGGTTCCAACGCTATCGGCCTGTTCCATCCCTTCCTCGATGACAGGCAGGTCCGCATCATCGGCGTCGAAGCCGGCGGCCGCGGGCTCGACGGCATCGAGCATTGCGCCTCGATGAGTGCCGGCGCGCCCGGCGTGCTGCATGGCAACCGTACCTACCTCCTGCAGAACGCCGACGGCCAGATCATGGACGGCCACTCGATCTCGGCCGGCCTCGACTATCCCGGCGTTGGGCCGGAGCACTCATGGCTGCGCGATTCCGGCCGCGTCGACTATGTGCCGATCCTCGACGACGAGGCGCTGGAGGCGTTCCAGCTGACGACACGCGTCGAGGGCATCATTCCGGCGCTGGAATCGGCCCATGCCATCGCACAGGCGGTGAAGATCGTGCCTGATATGGACAAGGACCAGATCGTCATCGTCAACCTGTCGGGCCGCGGCGACAAGGACGTGCATACGGTGGCCAATATGTTGGGCATGGAGATCTGATCATGGCCACCCGTATCGACCGCCGCATGGCAAAGCTGAAGGCCGAGGGGCGACCGGCACTCGTCACCTATTTCATGGGCGGCGATCCGGACTACGACACGTCCCTGTCGATCATGAAGGCGCTGCCCGGCGCCGGCAGCGACATCATCGAGTTAGGCATGCCGTTTTCCGATCCGATGGCCGACGGCCCGGCGATCCAGGCGGCCGGCCTGCGGGCGCTGAAGGGCGGCCAGACCTTGGTCAAGACGCTGAAGATGGCCTCGGAATTCCGCGCCGGCGACAGTGAAACGCCGATCGTCTTGATGGGCTATTACAATCCGATCTACATCTACGGCGTCGAGCGCTTCCTGAGCGATGCGCTGGCCAGCGGTATAGACGGGCTGATCGTCGTCGACCTGCCGCCTGAGATGGACGAGGAACTTTGTATCCCGGCACTCAAGGCCGGCATCAATTTCATCCGGCTGGCGACGCCGACCACCGACGACAAGCGCCTGCCCAAGGTGCTGCAGAACACCTCCGGCTTCGTCTATTATGTGTCGATGACCGGTATCACCGGTTCGGCGCTGGCCGACACCGGCAAGGTGGCGGCAGCGGTTAAGCGCATCAAGAGCCATACCGACCTGCCGGTCTGCGTCGGCTTCGGCGTCAAGACCGCAGAGCAGGCGCGCACCATCGGCGCGTCGGCCGACGGCGTCGTTGTCGGCACCGCGATTGTCAATGCCGTCGCCAACGTGCTCGGGCCGAAGGGCGAAAAGACCGCCGATCCGGCCGAGGCCGTCGCCACGCTGGTCAGCGGGCTTTCGCAAGGGGTTCGCGCGGCTCGCCTTGCTGCGGCCGAATAATCTTGATCTTCTGGTTGGCCATGATCTCCAGCGAAAACCGGTTTCCACTTTTCGGGATCATGGTCTAACTCTTCGTAAGGACAGGAGCCGAAGCGATGAACTGGATCACCAATTACGTCCGCCCGAAGATCAATTCGATGCTCGGCCGCCGCACCGACATGCCGGAAAACCTGTGGATCAAGGATCCCGAGACCGGCGAAATGGTGTTCCATAAGGATCTGGAGCAGAACCAGTTCGTCATCCCGTCCTCCGGCCACCATATGAAGATATCGGCTAAGGAACGGCTGAAATTCTTCCTCGACGACGGCAAATACGAAACGCTGGAAAACCCCAAGGTCGTTCAGGATCCGCTCAAGTTCCGCGACGAGAAGCGCTACGTAGACCGGCTTAGGGATGCCAAGGCCAAGACCGGCATGGAAGACGCCATCATCAATGCGCTGGGCACGGTCGAGGGCGTGCCGGTGGTGGTGACGGTGCAGGATTTTGCCTTCATGGGCGGCTCGCTCGGCATGGCGGCAGGTGACGCCATCGTGCATGGTTTCGAGGTCGCCTTGCAGCGCAAGCGGCCGCTGATCCTGTTTGCGGCCTCCGGCGGCGCCCGTATGCAGGAAGGCATCCTGTCGCTGATGCAGTTGCCACGGACCACGGTCGGCGTCGACAGGCTGAAGGAGGCCGGCCTGCCCTACATCGTCGTCCTGACCAACCCGACGACGGGCGGCGTCACCGCCTCCTATGCCATGCTGGGCGACGTGCATATTGCCGAGCCCGGCGCCCTGATCGGCTTTGCCGGACCGCGCGTCATCGAGCAGACCATCCGCGAAAAGCTGCCCGACGGCTTCCAGCGCGCCGAATATCTGATGGAACACGGCATGGTCGACATGGTGGTGTCGCGGCTGGAGATGCGCCAGACGGTTGCGCGGCTGCTGAGAATGCTGCTCAAGCTGCCGGAAGAGCAAAACCCGCGGGAGCCGGAAATCCTGCCGCCGGTGGCGATACCGGCCGAAGCCCGGCCGCAAGCCTGACGCGACATCACGCGGCGCGAGCGGCTGTTGTGTGCCGTTGTGCGCGCGCGTAGGATTCCTTCATGACCACGCTTGCCGCCGACCGCGAAATCGAAAGCCTGATGGCGCTTCACCCGAAGGGCTTCGACCTTTCGCTCGACCGCATTTCGCGCCTGCTCGAGCGGCTCGGCAATCCGCAGGACCAGCTGCCGCCGGTCATCCACATCGCCGGCACCAACGGCAAGGGCTCCTGTGCTGCTTTTTCACGGGCGCTGCTCGAAGCCGCCGGCTACCGCGTCCACGTCCACACCTCGCCACATCTGGTGAACTGGCACGAGCGCTACCGGCTGGCCGCAGATGGCGGCGGCAGGCTGGTGGACGACAAGGTCTTCGCCGAAGCCATCGCCCGCGTCGCCAAAGCCAATCAAGGCCAGAAGATCACCGTCTTCGAAATCCTCACCGCCGTCACCTTCCTGCTGTTTTCCGAACATCCGGCCGATGCCGTCATCCTCGAGGTTGGCCTTGGCGGCCGCTTCGACGCCACCAATGTCATCGCCGAGCCGGCCGTGTCGGTGATCATGCCGGTGTCGCTCGACCACGAAGCCTATCTCGGCGACCGCGTCGAGCTGATCGCCGCCGAAAAGGCCGGCATCATCAAGCGCGGATGCCCGGTCGTCATCGGCGCGCAGGAAAGTGAGACGGCCCAGCAGGTGCTCATCGAAACCGCCGAGCGGCTCGACTGCCCCGCCTTCGTCTATGGCCAGGATTTCCTTGCCTATGAGGAAAACGGCCGCATGGTCTATCAGGACGAAGACGGATTGATGGACCTGCCGCCGCCGCGCCTGCCGGGGCGCCATCAATTCGCCAATGCGGCGGCGGCGATCGCGGCGGTCAAGGCAGCGGGCTTCGAGATCAGCCACCGCGCTGCCGAGAAGGCGATGGCGAATGTTGCCTGGCCGGGCCGCATGCAAAAGCTGCCGCAAGGACGGCTGAGCGAACTGGCGCCGAAGGGCGCCGACATCTGGCTCGACGGCGGCCACAATCCCGGCGCTGGCGTGGTCGTCGCCGAGGCGCTGGCCGAGCAGGAGGAAAAGAACCCGCGTCCGCTGTTCCTGATCTCGGGCATGATCAACACCAAGGACCAGAGCGGCTATTTCCGCGCCTTCAAAGGGCTGGTCCGGCATGTCTACACCGTGCCGGTGAGCCTGAGCGACGCGGGCGTGCCGAACGACGAGCTGGCGACCCGCGCCATTGAGGCCGGCCTGTCGGCCGAACCGGTCAGTTCCGTCGCCAATGCGCTGATGCTGCTGCGCGACACATGGGACGGACCGCCGCCGCGCATCCTGATCGGCGGGTCGCTTTACCTGGCCGGCGCGGTGTTGGCCGAAAACGGCACGCCGCCGGTTTGAGGCGTGCTTCAGCCGGGCCACGGTGACGCCACACTTGTCAGACCACCGCGAGGAGCCAATCATGATCAAGGTAAAGCAGCTCGCACACGTTTGCATTTTCGCGAATGACCTGGAGATGACGCGAAGCTTCTATCGGGACGTCCTCGGCATGGACACCCAGTTCAATTTCCTGCGCGACGGGAAGATTTTTGGCTTCTACCTCAATTGCGGCAGCCGTAGCCATGTCGAGGTGTTCCAGAAAGACGGCGCCAGCTATGGCGACTTGAACCAGATCAACCACTTCTGCCTCGAAGTAGACAATATCGACGCCGCGATCGCCCATCTGAGGTCAAAGGGGGTTGATGTCACTTCCAAGAAACGCGCGTGCGATGACACCTACCAGGCTTGGATCCGCGACCCCAACGGCGTGAGGATAGAACTGTTCGAATACACTGAGAAAAGCGCACAATTCGTCGGCGGCGATCGTATCGCGGATTGGTGATCGCGCCTCGCCGGGACAATTGTAGCGGCGCAGCCGATGGTTGGTGGACTACTTCAGCTCGACCTCGATGAAGGCGAATTCGCCATCGTTTGCGCTGATGACGTCATGTTCGACGCCCTCGTTGCGGAAATACGGTGCGCCCTTCTTCATCTCGGCAAAGGATTCGCCATCCTTGGTCAGGAGCTTCACCTTGCCGTCGGTCAACGGCACGATCACATAGTCGTGGCCATGGCGGTGCCAGCCGGTGTTGTCGCCCGGGGCGAAGCGGTATTCGGTGACGATGACGCGCTCATTGTCGATGAAGACGGTGGCCTTGGCGGATCCGGTCATATCGCTTCTCCTTTGAATTCAGAAGAGAAGAATACCGGGCGGCAAGCCGCGAGTGCCAGAGCGGCCCACCAATGACGCCAGCAAAAGAAGGCCCGGCGCGAGGCCGGGCTTTTCTGCAAAATTTTGATCGGATCAGGCGAGGCTGCCGTTGATCCAGTGCGACAATGCCGTTTTCGGCGCAGCACCGACCTTCATGTCCGCGACTTCACCGCCCTTGAAAATCATCAGCGTCGGGATCGAGCGCACGCCGAACTGCGCGGCCAGCTCAGGATTCTCGTCGATGTTGAGCTTGGCGATCTTTATCTTGCTGCCGAGTTCGATGGCGATGTCCTCGAGCGCCGGAGCGATCATCTTGCACGGGCCGCACCATTCCGCCCAGAAATCGACCACGACCGGCTCCTTGGCGTTGAGCACGTCGGCCTGGAAATTGCTCTTGTCGACCTTGACGGTGGCCATGCTGAGATCCTTTCGATTTATTCGTCCCACCAAATGTGGTGGTGATCGTGTCCGTCTTCAAGCAAGTGTTGTGTCACGCTCCCGTGAGTCTAGCAAGCGCGTCGTCCATGGCCGCTGCCGGCAGCTCGATCAGCCGCGGCACCTCGGTGAACAGCAGCGCCGCCGAGACCTCGCGTCCCGGATAGAGCGGCTGAAGCAGCGCGCGATAAAGTGCGAGCTGCAGAACATAGGCTTGCGGCACTTCGGCGAGCGTAGCTGGCGCTGGCCGATTGGTCTTGTAGTCGACGATCGAAACCTTGTCCGGCGTTACTGCCAACCGGTCGATCTTGCCGGAAATCGAGCGCAGTTTGCCCCTTACCTCCAGGCTGCCCATGATGGCGACTTCGGCGCGCGAGTTTGGCGCAAACAGCGGCGCGAAGCGGCTGTCGGCAAGAATTCTGAAAACGCCAGCCAAGGCCTTGTCGTGCTCGTCGTCGGGCCATGCCGCGCCGGCTCTTGCCAGATAGCGTTCGGCGGCATCCCGGCGTTTTCCCTCGGCGATGCCGGGCAGCATCTGCAGCAATTTGTGCAGCGCCAGCCCGCGCATGACGGCAAAACCGGGCTCGGCGTCGGCATCCAGCACCGGCGAACGCGTGTCGGCCACCGCTTGCCGCGCCTCGTCGATCAGCACCGAGGCGCCGGACGGCGAGAGCGGCCGCGGCAATTCCTCGAAGGGCGGCAGAGGCCGGAACAGGGTTTCCGGCAATGGCGCAAAGCGTTCCGCCTGTCGTGCCTCATTCACTGCCGCCAGTGGCATGGGCGGCAGTTTCGTCACCTGGAAACGATGCACGGTCTCGCCAGTGGCGGGATGCCGGCGTTCTTCGCTCTCTGCGGCACCGACCAGTGCGCGGCTGACGATCGAATGCCAGGTACCGATATTCGGCGCCCGCTTGCCGTGATAGCCGCAGACGATCAGCCGATCCTCGGCGCGGGTCATGCCGACATAGAGCAGCCGGCGGTATTCGTCGTCGGCGAGCTCGCGGGCGCGGGCCGATGCGGCGCGTGAAAACCCATTTGCGACATCGCTGGCCGAACGCCAGAGATAGCCCTTGCCCTCCCAGCAGTCGCCCGAGCCTTCGAACGGCATCAATCTCGGCAGATGCTGGTCACTGAACGGCGCGGAGCCGCCATCGACAAGGAATACCACCGGCGCCTCCAGGCCTTTGGCGGCATGCACGGTCATGACGCGAACCTCGTCGCGGGTCTGGTCCATTTCGCGCTTGATCTCGGGGCCGGCGTTTTCCAACGTCGACAGGAAGGATTCCAGTCCCGGCAGGCCGGTCCGCTCCTCTGCCAGGCAGAAATTCAGGAATTCGTCGAGGACGTCGCCGGCCTCCGGCCCGAGCCGCGCGATCATCTTCTTGCGCAGGCCGTCGCGGGCGAGAGCTGCAGCATAGAATTCGAACACCGGCTTGAATGCGGCCTCGTTCGACCATGTGCCGAGCCGGCTGACGACGGCGGCCAACGCCTCGCTTTCGCCGGCATGCCGGCGCAGCGAGGCGATCAGCGAGACGCTCGATGGCCTCTCCGCAGCAAGCGCGAAAAGCTGCTCTTCCGAGACATCGAAGATCGGGCTGCGCAGCACGGCGGCCAGCGACAGATCGTCCTCGGGCTGGATTAGAAAGTGACCGAGTGCGATCAGGTCCTTCACCGCGATATGGCCAGGCAGGCTGAGCCGGTCGGCGCCGGCCACCGGGATGTCGCGGCGCTTCAACGCCCGTGTCAGCGCATGGACGAAGCGGTCGCGCTTGCGCACCAGCACCAGCACGTCGCCGGGCCGGAGTTTCTTGCCACGCCCTTCGATGACCTCGCCGCCGCCGATCCAGCCGGCAATGGTCGCTGCAACGCTTTCGGCAACGCGCACCGCCGGTGCGTGGGCGTGATCCACCGCTTGCGTCCAGTCGTCCGGTTCGTCGACGATGTCGGCGCCGAGCGAGGGCCAGACGTCGACATAGCCCGGCGCATCGTTGCGGATCGCCTTGTGGTCGAGCGGATCGGGATCGTGGCTGATGCCGCGCCGCACGTTCGGGTCAGCAAAGACACGATCCACCGCCGCAAGCACGTCGTCGGTCGAGCGAAACGACCAGGTTAGCTTGAGATCGGCGAAGGCGGCGGCGGCGGATCTGACTTTGCCGGCAAACAAAAGCCGGCTGTCGGCAAAGGAGTCCGGGGCGGCGCCCTGGAAGGAATAGATCGACTGCTTTTCGTCGCCGACAGCAAAGATGGTGCGGTGGACGGCGTCGCGTGCGCCGAGCCCGGCAAAGAACTCCTCCGCCAGCCGCTTGACCACCTCCCACTGGTTGGGACTGGTGTCCTGCGCCTCGTCGAGGAGGATGTGGTCGATGCCCTGGTCGAGCTTGTACTGCACCCATGGACCGGCGTCGGGCCGCGCCAGTAGATGGACCGTGCGGGTGATCAGGTCGTTGAAGTCGAGGAAGCCCCGGGCGCGCTTCAATTGCTCGTAGCGGGCGATCAGCCAGTCGGCGATGGTCAGCGCCGCACGCGTGCCTTCCAGCATCCTGAACAAGGCCAGCCGGTCGGAGATTTCGAGAATGGCGTCGACCGCCGCCAGATATCGTTCAGCAAGATCGGGCAACCGGTCCAGCAATGCCCTCTTAAACGTCTTTGCCGGATCGTAAGGCTCGCCGTCGGCCCTCAGGAAAGCCTTGGAGAGCAAATTCAGGCGACGTACCGGATCCTCCTCGGCAAAGGCAAGGCGGGCGTATGGCAGCAGATTGTTCAGCACGATGCGCGCATCGGCGGCCTCGGCTGCCCGTGAAAAGGTGACGAGATAATCCGGCAGGAAGCCGGGCAGCGGCCAGACCGAGGCGGCTATACCTTCGGCCGTCTGGCCGGCGCGGAAATGGAACTCCTCGAACAGCGCCTGAAAACCATCGCCGCCGGCCGCGGCGATGAACGCACGCAAACCATCGCGCTTGCGCACGATCTCGGCCAACAGTGCGTCGAGCCCATGCTCGCCGCCGCGCTCCAGCACGGTGGCGAAGGCCTCGGACAATGCCGCATCGCCTGCAACGCCGCCCGAAATCATGTCGCGGCGGGCGGCGGCAAACAGCGAAGCCTCCATTTGCGGATCGAGCATTTCGAAATGCGCAGGGATATTGGCTTCCAGCGGGAACTGATGCAGCACCGATTCGCAGAAGGCGTGGATGGTCTGGATCTTCAGCCCGCCCGGTGTTTCCAGCGCCCCGGCAAACAACCGCCGCGCCCGGCGCATGGTTTCGCGGTCGGGCTGGTGGCCGTCCAGCGCCTCTATCCGTGTCGAGAGCTCGGCATCGCCCAGGGCCGTCCATCGCGACAGCGTCGAAAACACCCGGTTCGACATGTTGGCGGCGGCGGCACGCGTATAGGTCAGGCACAGGATCTTGGACGGATCGGTGCCGCGCAGCAACAGCCGGATAACGCGCTGGGCGAGTACATGGGTCTTGCCCGATCCGGCATTGGCCGACACCCAGGCGGAATTGCGCGGGTCGGACGCGCTTGCCTGGCTCGCGGCAGTGTCGCTTGGAATGGGGTAGGCCTTTTTCATGCCTCCCCTCCCTCGTCATCGGCGTCGCCGCCGGCGGACCATTCGAGCACGCGGGCGAGATGGTCGTAGTCGCCGTCGGTCTCGCCCTCGCGGAACGGCAGCGCCCGCGACAGATAGCCGGTCGCCGGGTCGGCGTAGTGGATCAGCAGTTTTTCCAGCCGCGCCCACGCTTCTTCGGCGAGATCGGCGGCGGTTCGCGGCTTGCGGTTGTATTCGAGGATGGATTCCTCGAACACTTCGCCATTCGGCCTCAGCCGCACGAAGGCCAGTTGCGACGGCTCGCATGCGCCAAGCTCCTTGAAAGCGCCGCGCCTGAGTAGCGCGCCCTCCAGTGCCAGTTGCGGCGCGAGCAGCGTGTGTGCCTGTGCTTTGGATGGCGAGGAGCCGGTCTTGTAATCGAGGATGTCGGCCATGCCGCCGGCCAGCAGATCGATGCGATCGGCATAGCCGGACAGGGTCACACCGGATCGGCCCACACCGGTCTTTTCGGCGCGTTTCTCGGCGTGCCGCCGTGCCACGGCTGCGGCCCGGCCGCGCTCCCATTCGATGATGCCGGCGGCAAGCTTTTCGAAGCGTGGCCACCACACCGCCTCGACATCGGCCGGCAGCGCCGCCTCGGCAAAGCAGGAGCGGCCTGCGGCGATGAGCCCGTCCAGCGCCTCCGGCGCGCGCGGGTCGGCCACCCTCGCCGAGAAGAGGTGCAGAATTGCGTGAAACAGCGTGCCACGCTCGGCAGCGCCCGGATCGCGAATGACCGGATCGAGCGGCATCAGGCCGAGTATCCTTCTGGCATAGACCGCATAGGGATCGCGGCGCAGCGTTTCGATCTCGGTGACCGAGAAGTGGTGCGGCCGCGCGGCGAGCGGCGGTTTCGGCTGCGGCCGCGGCGCAAAGTCCTGCTTTTCGCCGGCATCGAGCACACGCGCCCAGGCAAGCAGTTCATCGCCGCGCCGGCGAAGTGCAGCAGCGTGGTCCTCGCCGACGAATGTAAGGATGCGCTGCAGCCAGCGCGAAGGTACCGACGGTGCATCGCCGGAGCGGCCGGAGCGAGCCAGCACCACTTTTTTGGCGCCCATGGCCATCTGGAAATCATGGGCGGCAAGGCCGATGCGCCGCTCGGGCGGTTCAAGATCGATGCCGGTCTTCATCAGCCGCGACATGAAGCGGTCGCTCTCCGGCTTGCGCGGCCACACGCCTTCGTTGAGCCCGCCGACGACCAGCGTGTCGACATCCTGAAGCCGCGCTTCCAGCACACCCCAGATGGCGATGTTCCTGTCGGTGCCCTGCGCCGGCTTGACCGTCTCGGGCGCGATCAGCGCCTCCATCACGTCAGGCCATTCGTCAGCGGCGAAGGAGAACGACACCGAGGCCGCGACCAGCTCGCGCAAGAGCTCGGCGAGCTTTTCGCCGGCATCGCCCGCATAGAGTTCGCTCGGGCTGCCGTCAGCGGCGCGGCCGAGACTTTCGAGCGCAACGACGCTGGCGCGCACAAGGGTGGCAAGATCGGCATTCTCGTCGCCGCGAAAAGCAACCAGCGGCGCCAGCGCGGCCGTTAGCCGGATCAGCAGGTCGCGCGCCTGTTCGATGCGCCTGACCGAAAGCCGCGGCCACCAGAAGGGTGGGCGGCGATTGCCGCTGCCGTCGAATTCGAGGAGCCGGGTGTCGAAGAGCTGCGGCAGCGACGCCACGTCCGGACGCCCTGTGCCACCGCGCAGCGCCACAAGTTCGACGATTTCGGCCGCATGGCGCACGCTTGCCCGCTCCAGGCCGAGGCCAAGCAGGGGATGCTTGAGCAGCGACAGCAGGGCGACGGGGTCGCCCGGGCGGAAGGCTGCCTGAAGCGCCAACCTGAGCAGGCTGGCGGCTGGTGTGTTGATCAGCGGCGTGCCGCCGGAATCGTCGGCGGCAACGCCGAAGCGCAGCAGCTCGACTGAGACGCGCCGCGCCAGAGCGCGGTCGCCGGTGACGAGTGCGGCGCGCTGGCCGGGCCGTTCGACAGCCTGTTTGAGCGCGACGGCG
The DNA here is from genome assembly GCF_040318885.1 of Mesorhizobium sp. M0998. Lineage (NCBI taxonomy): Bacteria > Pseudomonadati > Pseudomonadota > Alphaproteobacteria > Hyphomicrobiales > Phyllobacteriaceae > Mesorhizobium > Mesorhizobium sp. M0998. The sequence continues at coordinate 143,298 of NZ_JAMYND010000013.1, read as the reverse complement.
ATCGCCACGGCTTCGTCGCGTTCGCTGGCGGCTTCGAGAAGCGTCACCTCGGCGAAGGCCTCGGCAATATCGCCGGCCCTAAAGCGGGCGCGCGTCTCGGCCCAGAGCTCGGTGGTCTCCGCCGGGCGTAGCGCTTCGCCGACAAGTGCGGCGCGCAGCGCAAGCGGTCGCGGCGCAACAGCAATCTCCTCGACATCGGCGCGCGGCACGCCGATCTTGCCGATCAACTTTGCCAGGCCGTATTGCGGGTGGCCAAGCACGGCTGGGCGCGCGCCCGGTGCGGTGATCGCGGCAAAGGACGGCTCATCCAACGCCAGGTCGAGCCCGGGCAGCACAACGGCGCCATTGGGCAGGCCGGCGATCACGGCAAGCAGCTCGGCCGTGGCGGGAATGGAGCCGGTGGAACCGGCGGCGATCACCGGTCCGGCCGGCGGATTGCGCTTCAGCCGCGCCGCCTCCAGCCTTATCAGGGCATTGCGATGCGCGGCCGGATTGGAACGATGGCGTTCCTTGAGCAGGTTCGGCCAGTTCTCCGTCACGATGGTCAGGAAGTCGAGTGTCACCTGCCACCAGCCTGCAAGATTGCCGGTTACAAGGTCGGCGAGCCTTGCCCAATCAGTGCCTTCGGTGTCGATCTCATCCATCAGGCGTGCAAGGTCGCGCGCCAGCCAGATGGCGTCGGCGGCGGAGGCCGGTATGACGATCTCCTCGTCGAACAATGCCGCGACATGTGCCGGCAGGCGGCGTTTCCACGCCCGCACCAGCGGCGCAAGCAGCAGAAGACGCTCGACCGCGGCGATCGGCGGCGCAAGGTCGATGGCGGCCGAACCTCCTGCCTCGAAGGCGGCTTCATCCTCATCGAACTCACCAAGCGGGCGGATGACCGGCAGGATCGCCGAGCGGCTTCCCGAGCGCGAGAGAGCATCGACGAAGACGCCGCGAAGCGCCCGCGCCGCACGGCGCGTCGGCACATAGATGGTGAGATCGGCCAGCGCCAGCGGATCGCCGTCATAGGCGAAGCCGGGAACCAAGCGCCCCGCAAGCAGCGCCTCGGCCAGCGTCGGCAGGAACGGCGCTCCGGGCGGGATCGAGAAAACGCGGCGGGAGCCGCTCATTTCGACTCGGGAAGAGCGCCGGGTGCCTCACCGACAGCATTGGGCGTGCCGGCAAGCGCGGCGGCGACCGCTGCTTCCGCCCGCGGGATCGCGTCAGGTGTGCCGACAGTAATCCAGTGACCCTGCATTTTCAGGCCGAACAGGCGCCCGGCGGCGATTGCCGCATCGAAATAGGCGTTGAGAGAGTGTGGACCGGCCGGCGCATCCTTGAAGATGCGCGGATGGACGATTGCGGCGCCGGCATAGATCAGGCCGGCCGGATCGTTGTTCGCACGCCGCAAGGCGCCGTCCGGCGCCATCAGGAAATCGGTGCCGCCGCTATGTCCGGTTGCCGACTGGAGATCCGCAAGCATCAGCAGAATGTCCATTGTCGCGCCCTCCCATGCAAGGGCAAGTCGCCTGAGATTGGAAACGCCGCTGTCGATCCAGAAGGTGTCGGCGTTGAGCACATAGAAGGGCGCCCCTAACCTGGGCAATGCCTTGACGATACCACCGGCGGAGTCAAGCAAGCCCCTACTCTCATCCGAGATGACGATTCTCGGCGCACTGCGGCGGGCTACATGGTCCACGATCTGTTGCGGGAGGTAATGGACGTTGACGACGGCCTTGGCGACGCCGGCTCCGGCTAGGCAGTCCAGCCCCCAGTCGAGCAATGTCTTGCCGGCGACCTTGACCAGCGGCTTCGGCATGGTGTCGGTGATCGGCCGCATGCGCTTGCCGAGCCCGGCGGCGAGCACCATGGCGGTCGTCGGCATCGGCTGCTCATCCGCCGCCTTCAGGCCCAAATCCTTAGCCGTCAAATCGAGCGTTCCTCCAGCAAGCCGTGGGCGATGTAGAAATCCTGCAGCCCGGCCAGCGCCGGATGCGCCAGTGCCCGGCGAAGATAGTCGCGGATGCGCGGCAGATGCTTCAGATAATAAGGCTTGCCGTCGCGTTTTTCGAGCCGCACGAAGATGCCGAGGATCTTGGAATTGCGCTGTGCGGCCATGATTGCATAGGTTTCGCGGAATTCGTTCTCATCGAAGGCACCGGCAGCACGTCGCGCGGCGATGTAGGCGGCGAGCGTGTGCTTTTCGATTTCAGGTGAGATGGTGACGCGCGCGTCCATGGCGAGCGAGGCGACGTCGTAGGCTGACGGACCGATCAGCGCATCCTGGACATCGACGACGCCGAGGCGGTCGTGACCGAAACGGTCAGCGCGCCAGATCAGGTTGGGCGAATGAAAGTCGCGCAGCATCAGCGTGTATTCGCGCCCCTCCAGCCGATCGAGCACCGCACTCCATTCGCTGCGGTAACCGGCGCGCAGCGCCTCTCTAGGCGGAGCGCCTGATATCGCCGGGACATACCAATCGACCAGCAATTCGGCCTCGATCATTATGGCGTCGCGGTCGAAAGGCGGCACGTCGTGGAAGACGCCGGGGCCGGCCTGCATGCGGGCCGGCCATGTTTTGCCGTGCATCATGGCAAGCAGTTCGGCCGCCGCCGCATAACGCGCGGCCACCGGCTGGCCGCGCTTGTCGAGGAAGCCTTGGGAACCGAGATGCTCCAGCAGAAGAAAACCCTGCTCGAGATCCTGGGCATGGATTTCCGGGACGCTGACGCCGCCGGCCCGCAAGGCCCGGTCGATGGCGACGAACGCCGAAACGGATTGCGCGGTGTGAGCGATCTCGGCATAGGGTTTGCCGTCGCGGACTGGCGGTCCGAGCACCAGCCTTGGCGAGTTCATCAGCACGCGCGGCGGAAATCCGGCGAGCGTGACGATCTCGTAGGAGCGAGCCGAGGCATCACCGATGAAATATCGTCGCTGCGCTTCGCCCCAACCGGCCTGCCCGAGAAAATCGCGCATTGCCAGCGATCGCGCCGCGCGCTCGAAGGCGGCGCCCTCTCCCGATAGTCTCGCCAGTCGGCCGTCGCCCTGCTGGAGAAGTTCGACCAGCACCGAGGTTTTCGGCAGATATGCCTCTGCCCGCTCCGGCCATTCGACCAGCGCGGCGCCTTGCGTCAGCGCCTCGTCGAAGCCCAGCTCGTCCAGCTCGGATGCCGTGCCCAAGCGGTAGAGATCGAAATGATGAACCGGCACACGCGTGTCGTAGCTCTGGACCAGCGTGAAGGTCGGGCTCGGCACGTCGAGCCCGGCATCGTCGGCCAGTGCCCTGATCAGCGCCCGTGCCAAGGTCGATTTGCCGGCGCCGAGATCGCCCTTGAGGGCGAGCACGTCGCCAATGCGCAACGACATGGCGAGATCCTCGCCGAACCTTGCCGTCGCAGCCTCGTCGGCGAGAAAACGCTCCAGCACCAATACCGCCATCGAACGCGCTACTCGGCCGCCGCGCGGATGCCGGACGGCGTGTCGGGAAAGGCGCAAACAACCGTGGTGCCCTTATCCCTGCCGGTCTCGATGCGGACGCTGCCGCCATGCAGTTCGACAAAGCTCTTGACGATCGACAGGCCGAGCCCGGCGCCACGGCGGCGGCCGCCATTGGTGCGCGGCTCGAAGCGCCGGAACACTGAGTCAAGCAGGTCCGGCGGCATGCCGGGGCCGTCATCGTGAACGGAAAATTCCACGCCGTCGGCAAGTTGGCGGCAGGCGAGCGTTATGGTGCTCGCCTCCGGCGCGTAATTGGCGGCATTGCTGAGCAGATTGTAGAGGATCTGGCGGACGCGGATCTCGTCGCCGTGGAAGGTTTTCGGCGCGGCCGCCGCGTCGATCCTGAGCTTGATCGCATGTTCCTCCAGCCGGTCGGCGACCAGTTCGGCGGCAGCCGTAATGGTTCGATCGATGTGAACTTCGGAAATGTCGAGTTCCATGATGCCGGCATCCACCGTCGCCAGGTCGAGGATGTCGTTGACGATGGTGAGCAGGACCGAGGAGGACGAGCCGACATGCCCGATATATTCGCGTTGCTTCTGGTTCAGCGGACCAGTCGACGGCAGTGAAAGAAGCTCGGTAAAGCCGATGATGTTGGTGAGTGGCGAGCGCAGCTCATAGGAGACGTGCTGCACGAATTCGTTCTTGATCTGGTCGGACTTTTGCAGCGCCTCATTCTTGTCCTTCAGCGCCCGCTCGACATTAACGCTGTCGGTAACGTCGACGAAGGTCATCATCACCTGGCCGTTGGGCAAAGGGATGACGGCGTAGCGCAAAACGGTGCCGTTATTCAATTCGGTGTGGCCGTGGCGGTCGCGGCGCTCGTCGTCGAAGCCGGTGATGGCGGCAACGAACCCGCCCCACGGACTGTCGACGGCACGGCGGTCGCAAAGGTCGCGGATCGTCGAGACATGGACGTTGGGTTTTGAGGCATCGGCATCCAGCCCCCACAATGCCGCGAACGCCGGGTTCGACAATCTCAGCCTGCCGTCGGGGCCGAACACAGCGACGCCTTCGGCGAGGTTGTCGAGCGTCTCGCCCTGGACCCGGACGGCGGTCTGGTAGCGGCTTTCAAGGTCCATCTTCTCGGTCAGGTTCTCGAACACCCAGGTGACGCCCCCCTTGGGCTGCGGATTGGCGACGACGCGAATGGTCTTGCCGTCCGGCAGATGCCACCAATGCTCCTGCGATTCAACCGCGCGGTAAGCGCCGAGCAGGCTCTCTTTCCAGCGCCGCCATTCGGGCTGCTCGGCGATCTTGCCTTCGCTGCGCAGGCGGTCGAGCAGCAAGGCGTTGTCCGGCGCGCTGTGCAGGAAGCCGCTGTCGAGGCCCCATAGCTTCTGGAACGCCTGATTGAAAAACCGCAATTTCTCGTCGGTGTCGAAAATAGCCACGGCGGTGTTGAGCTGATCGAGCGTGTCGGCGTGGCTCTGCATGGTCCGCTCGTATTCGGCGCGAATGGCCTCGATAGCGCTGATGTCGCAGGCAAGACCAGCCGAACCATCCGCCCCGGCAAAATCGGTCACGGCAAACATACGGCGGTCGCCTTCGATGACCGTGGAGAGCGTCTGTTCAAAGACCGCGCGCGACTTGTGCTGCGCAGCGATCGTGTCGCGCGCCTGGCCGCCGAGGAATTCCTTGCCATCGCGGACCGCCGCTTCGGCATTCTCGGCCTCGACCGCTTCGGCATAGGCGCGGTTGACCCATTTCAGCCGCCCGTCGACAGTACGCAGCCATGACGGCATCTTGAGCGCATCCAGAAGACCGATCAGCGTCTCATGGTCGGCAGCTAAGCGCTGGTTCTCGATCTTCAGCCTGGCCTGGCTTCGCTGTGTCTCCGAAAGCGAGACGAAGCGAACCAGCACATGCGCCGCACTCTTGCGGCCGTGAACCTCGAGCGGCTGGCCGGCCTGCGATTCGATGACCAGATCGAACGGCTTTGCCTTGTCCCGCAGTGCCGCGACGGCATGTTCGAGTGCGGCCGCCGAACGCGGCATCAGCCAGCGGCCGAAAGCCAGGAAGGCCGCCCGGTCCTCCGGCGCGCCGCTCTCGATCGGCAATGTCCCGACAAGCTCGGGCTTCTTGTTCTCGGCCGCCCATACCACCACGCGCTGATCGCGGGAATGGAGCAGCGCCTCCGAGCGCTGCAGCGCGGCATTGACGTCGGCGATACGGGTCCTGAGCTCGGCATTTTCCGCCGCGGTGCGCGCCCGTTCGCGGATCAGAAAGATGGCCGACAGCAATGCCGCCCCCATGACGCCGACGAACATGGCGAGTTGCATGACCTCGACCGTGCTGACCGACAGCCCGGCCTTTTGCGCCACGCGGGTTTGGGCATGTGCAGTAAAGCCAAGCAGCGGACCAACCAGCGCGGAAGAAGCAAGCAGCACCCCGACACGGCTGCCGGCGCGCCATAGAAGGCTGCCGCCTCTGGCAGCGGAGCCCGTGATCGAATCGTTATGGCCGCCGGAAACGGCCTGTCCCGCGCAAGGCGGGTTATCCCCCGGCATGTCTTGGTCCTCTTCGCCGCCTGAATGCAAGACCGCCCTGATGCGTGCGCCCGGGCCTCGTCCCCGGACCGCGAATCAGCACCATAGCGCTTGCGCGAATCGGCGTGAAGAATCAATCAGCGCAAAAATAAAGCCGGGCGAAAAGTCAATCGCCCGGCTTCAATATCTAGTGGCAAGTTTCGCCGTGGCTAATAGCGGTAGTGTTCCGGCTTGAACGGTCCGTGCGGAGTGACGCCGATATAGGCGGCCTGTTCGCCGGACAGTTCGGTCAAGCGGGCACCGAGCTTGTCGAGATGCAGGCGCGCGACCTTTTCGTCGAGATGCTTCGGCAGGACGTAGACCTGGTTCTCGTACTGGCCGGGCTTGGTGTACAGCTCGATCTGGGCCAACACCTGGTTGGTGAAGGACGCCGACATGACGAAGCTCGGGTGGCCGGTAGCGTTGCCGAGGTTGAGCAGGCGGCCTTCCGACAAAAGGATCATCCGCTTGCCGTCCGGGAAGGTGATCATATCCACCTGAGGCTTGATGTTGGTCCATTTCAGGTTGCGCAGCGAGGCCACCTGGATCTCGTTGTCGAAGTGACCGATGTTGCCGACGATCACCATGTCCTTCATCAGGCGCATGTGGTCGAGGGTAACGACGTCCTTGTTGCCGGTGGTGGTGATGACGATGTCGGCCGTCGGCGCCGCGTCTTCGAGCGTGACCACCTCGAAACCGTCCATCGCCGCCTGCAGCGCGCAGATCGGATCGACCTCGGTGACCTTGACGCGGGCGCCGGCGCCCTTGAGCGAAGCCGACGAGCCCTTGCCGACGTCGCCATAGCCGCAGACAACCGCGACCTTGCCAGCCATCATCGTGTCGGTGCCGCGGCGAATGCCGTCGACAAGCGATTCCTTGCAGCCATATTTGTTGTCGAATTTCGACTTGGTGACGGAATCATTGACGTTGATCGCCGGGAACGGCAGCAGGCCTTTTTTCTGCAACTGATAGAGCCGGTTGACGCCGGTCGTCGTCTCTTCGGTGACGCCGCGGATCGCTTCCTTCTGCTTGGTGAAGAAGCCGGGCGATGCCTGCATGCGCTTCTTGATCTGGGCAAACAGGATCTCTTCCTCTTCGCTGCCCGGATTGGACAGCACATCCTCGCCGGCCTCGGCGCGGGCGCCGATCAGGATGTACATGGTGGCATCGCCACCGTCATCGAGGATCATGTTGGAGGTGCCGCCATCGGCCCACTGGAAGATCTTGTCGGTGTAGACCCAATAATCCTCCAGCGTCTCGCCCTTGACGGCAAACACCGGAATTCCGGCCTCGGCAATGGCCGCGGCAGCGTGGTCCTGGGTCGAGAAGATATTGCAGGAAGCCCAGCGGATGTCGGCGCCGAGCGCTTTCAGCGTTTCGATCAGCACCGCCGTCTGGATGGTCATGTGCAGCGAACCGGTGATGCGCGCGCCCTTGAGCGGCTTCTTGTCGCCGAATTCCTCGCGGCAGGCCATCAGGCCGGGCATTTCGGTTTCGGCGATCTCGATCTCCTTGCGGCCCCAGCCGGCAAGCGCGATGTCAGCGACCACATAGTCCTTGCTACCCGTCATGGCAGTGCTCCGATGCGAATTGATTGCGGGACGCGCCCGCCCCGAAGGCATTTCGGAGGGCGCGAGTTGCCGGCCTGACTAGCAGATCGGGAGTGGGACGACAATGGGATATAAAGAAATCTTTATCCGTGCATGTCTTCAGCGGCGGCGGCCATGAGAGCGCGCAGAAGGGGTGCTGTCCAAGGTGGCCGTCCCTCAGACCTCAAATCGGCAACACTTTCAAAGCCGGAAACAAAAACCCGCCTCGGCGGGCGGGTCTTCGGGGCCAATTGGCACCATAGCGAAATTAGTAGCATAGCTGCCGGCACAAAGCAAGAACAAAATACGCGACGGTCGCGCAAAAATGCGATTTCCTTCACCGCCGCAAGGTTGCGCCCGAACATGCCGTAGCAGGTGCCGTCGGCGAAGCCGTCAGCACTCCTCGCCGAAACGGGAAGCAACCAGTTGCTCCAGCGCATCGATGACCTCTTCGGCCTCCGGGCCGGTGGCGGTGACGCGTATCGAATAACCGGGGCTCGCCGCCAGCATCATCAGGCCCATGATCGAGGTGCCGCCGACCTTGACGCCGTCCTTCTCGACCTGGACCGTGGCGTTGAAGCCGCTGGCGATTTGAACGAACTTGGCCGAGGCGCGCGCATGCAGGCCGCGCTGGTTGACGATTGGAAAGTCGCGAACGATCTTGTCCTTTTCCGGCAACAGCGCGCTCATTTGCTGCTCAGGAGTTGACTGGCGACATTGATGTATTTGCGGCCGGCAGCCTGCGCCTCATCCAGCGCGGCCGTCATGTTGTCGCCCTTGCGAACGCTGGACAGCTTGATCAGCATCGGCAGGTTCATGCCGGCAATGACCTCGATACGCCCGGATTCCATCACGGAAATGGCGAGGTTAGAGGGCGTGCCGCCGAACATGTCGGTCAAAACGATGACGCCTGATCCCGTATCGACGCGGCCGACTGCCTCGATAATGTCGCGGCGGCGCTGTTCCATATCGTCGTCGGCACCGATCGCCACGGTCTCGAAATTGTCTTGTGGCCCAACGACATGTTCCACGGCATTGCGGAACTCGGCGGCCAGTTGACCGTGCGTTACAAGCACGAGTCCGATCATTCTTTGGTGGCTCCCGTCATCGCCGCTTCACAGGCGCATTTTATGCTCGCCGACCGTTCCAGGTGGCGGGAGCGCTATCTTGTCGACGCAAGGCCCGTTGACAAGCCCAAAATTGCGCCGGCCCAAGCCAATTTGACGCATTGCAGCAAAAAATCGAAATCGGATCACAGGAAAGGCGCAATCGACAGGCGCGACATCACTGCCGGCAAGGCCGCCGCTACATTGCGCCCGGCAAGATCGATGCGCGGCACTGCTACGCCGACAACGAGTTCGCAGCAGTCTTCCTGGAAGCGGGCCATTTTGCCGGCTGGCACCAGCCGGATAATGAGGTCGATCACGCAGCTTGGCTCGAACCGTATCGGTTTGGGGCCGAATCCCGGGACCTCGACGAGGCCGGCTATGCTGGCTGGTGCGCGGCAGACCAGCCGCCCGTCGCAATCTGCAGCATAGAGCTGGTCATCGCCGATCAGCCGGGAAAACAGCCCACGCTGGCTGCAATGATCGATCAAGGCGAGCCCCAGCGTCGTCTTGCCCAAGCCGGACGGTCCGGTGATGAGAATGCCGCGATCACCTATCAGGATCGCGGTGCCGTGAATATTTTCAGGCTGCACAATAGGACCAGGCGTGATTGGAATTCATCCGTCAGCCTTCCGCCGGCAGCGTCACCACGAAGCGCGCGCCCTTGATCTCGCCAGGCTTGGTGCCCGGGATGTTCTCGGCGCTCAGCGTGCCGCCATGGGCTTCAACGATCTGCCTGGATATCGACAGGCCAAGGCCCGAGTTCTGACCGAACGCCTCGCCGGCCGGCCGATCGGTATAGAACCGCTCGAAAATGCGATCGATGTTATCGGCCCGGATACCGGGTCCATTGTCGTCGATGGTGACGATGTTGAACTTGCCGGCGCGCGCCAGCGATATGGTGATGTGGCCACGTTCCTCGGGAACGAACGAGCGGGCATTCTCGATCAGGTTGGTGATCACCTGGCCGATCCTCAGATCATGACCGACGACGAAGTAGCCTTTCACGCCCTGTGGCAGTTTGGCGACCTTGAATTCGATCTCGACCGCCTTCTTGTTGCGCGTGGCCTCGCGCGAGACGGCGACCAGATCGGTGATGAACTTCTTGAGGTCGACGGTTCCTGCATCTTCCCGCGCCAGCTCGGCATCGAGACGGGAGGCATCGGAAATATCGGTGATGAGACGGTCAAGCCGCCTCACATCGTGCTGGATGATATCCATCAGCCGGCTGCGCGAATTGTCGTTCCTGGCCAGCGGCAATGTCTCCACCGCGCTGCGCAGCGAGGTAAGCGGGTTCTTCAACTCGTGCGAGACATCCGCGGCAAAACTTTCGATCGCCTCGATGCGGGCGTAGAGCGCGTTGGTCATGTCGCGCACGGCGATCGACAGATTGCCGATCTCGTCCTGGCGGTCGGAGAAGTCGGGGATTTCCTCGCGGTTCTTGACGCCGCGGCGAACCCTGACCGCCGCCGCGGAAAGCCGGCGCAGCGGGTTGGCGATGGTGGAGGCCAGCAGCATCGACAGGATGGCGGTAACCAGGGCGGCAATGCCGAACACGCGCAGGATCGCCTTGCGCTCGGCCGCGACGATCTTGTCGATGTCGCCGCCTTCGGTCGACAGCATCAGCACGCCGAGAACGGCACGGAAGCGCTGGATCGGTACCGCCACTGAAACGATCTGCTCGCCCTGCTCCGAGATCCGCACGATCGTCGACGGACTGCCGGTAAGCGCCTTGACCACTTCCGGAAACGCGGCGCCGTTGCCACCTGGCTGCTCGCGATAGACAGGCAGCTGCTTGTTGCGAAAGAAATCAAAGACGAATTTCTGGATGCGCTCCAGAAGGTCCGGCTGCTCCTCTTCGACCGGCGGCAGGTCGTAGCGAAGGATCTGGCCGCGCGAATAGAGATGGCGGGAATCGAGCAGCAGGTTGGCGTCGCGGTCGTAAATGCGGGCGCGTGTGCGCGTCGGCGAGATCAACCGCCTGAGCACCGGCGCCACGCGCTCCGGATTGATCGGAAAATCGAGGTTGTCGAGCTGATCGGAGCCCGGGCCGAGGCTTTCGCCGGCCTGCAACTCGAGCAGCTTCTCCGGATCGATGCTGATCGAATCGGTCTCGACCGTCGCCGAGGCGGCGATCGCGCCGGCGATGATCTCGCCTTGAGTCATCAGGCTCTCGACACGGGCGTCGATCAGCCCGTCACGAAAGGTATTGAGATAGAGAATGCCGGTGACCAGGACGGCAAGGCCGGCAAGGTTGAGAAAGAGAATACGCCGCGTCAGGCTGGAAAAGATGTGATGGCCGAGAAACCGGCGCATCGGCACCGTAATTTTCGACACGAAGGCGGGCAGAATCCGCGGCGGGCGCCTGGCGGCGCCCGACCGTCTCACTCGCTCTACTTGCACTGCCATCGAATAGCAGCTCCCGCTCGACTCAAGCTTCGCGGAACCGATATCCGACTCCGTAAAGGGTTTCGATCATTTCGAAGTCATCATCAACGGCCTTGAACTTTTTGCGCAGCCGCTTGATGTGACTGTCGATGGTGCGGTCATCGACATAGACCTGTTCATCATAAGCCGAATCCATCAGCGCATCACGGCTTTTTACGACCCCCGGACGCTGTGCCAGCGAATGCAGGATGAGGAACTCGGTGACGGTAAGCGTCACCGGCTCGCCCTTCCAGGTGCAGGTGTGGCGCTCCTGGTCCATGACAAGCTGGCCGCGCTCAAGCGACCGGGCCTGCTGGTTGGGCGCCTTGGCCGCCGCCTCGCGGGTGCTGGCGCGGCGCAGCACGGCGCGGACGCGCTCCACCAGAAGACGCTGCGAGAAGGGTTTGCGGATGAAGTCGTCGGCGCCCATCTTGAGGCCGAACAGTTCATCGATCTCATCGTCCTTGGAGGTCAGGAAGATTACTGGCAGGTCGGATTTCTGACGCATCCGGCGCAGCAACTCCATGCCGTCCATGCGCGGCATCTTGATGTCAAGGATGGCGAGGTTCGGCGGGCGCGCCGCCAGTCCCTCCAGCGCCGATGCCCCATCCGTGTAGGTTTCGACCCGATAACCCTCGGATTCGAGGGCGATCGAAACCGAAGTCAGAATGTTGCGATCGTCGTCGACAAGCGCGATTGTTGCCATTTCAAGCGGCTCCCTCATGAGCTGTCCCTTCTTTCGTCGAGAAGGGGCTTTTGCAGGACAAATTAGGTACAAAATGTGGCACAGGCTGTATCCGCTGTCACGCGCGGCATGTCGACGGCCACAATTGTACCTCGATATGGATTGGACGAATGAACGTCGCCAATCCTTTGGGCAACCATCAGTGTTTTTGCACATATAAACGATTTAAACAACTTTCAAAATATTTAAATCGATTAATGATTTGATATCATTCGCCTTTTCTGGTTTTGACGTTTTTAGCTCCTGCAATGGGGGTTCCGGAATTCGCCGGTAAAGACGCGGTAAATCGAAGAAGGGACACCCATGTCGGAAGCCGGCAAACGCAATCCTGCATGTGCAATCGATCGCATCGGCCTGAGAACCACGGGGGTGGTACGCTATAATTTCGGCGCGGCCGCGCTCTACGAGGAGGCAATCCGCCGTGGCGAGGCCCGACTCACCGCGCATGGCGCGCTTGCCGCCGAGACCGGGCAGCACACCGGCCGCTCGCCCAGGGACAAATTCGTGGTGCGCGACGAAAGCACCGCGCCGCATATATGGTGGGACAACAACAAAGCGATTTCGCCGATCCAGTTCGATACGCTGCTTGCCGATTTTCTCGCCCACGCGGCTGGAAAGGACCTTTATGTGCAGGACCTGGTCGGCGGCGCCGACGAGGAACTGAAGCTGCCGACCAGGGTGATCACGGAGCTTGCCTGGCACTCCTTGTTCATCCGCAATCTGCTCATCCGACCGGCCGCCGCCGAACTCGAGCATTTCATGCCCGATTTGACGATCATCGACCTGCCGTCGTTCCGCGCCGATCCCGCCCGCCACGGCACGCGCGGCGAAACGGTGATTGCCGTCGATCTTTCGCACATGATCGTGTTGATCGGCGGTACCTCGTATGCCGGCGAGATGAAGAAGTCGGTGTTCACCGTGCTCAACTACCTGCTGCCGGCAAAGGGTGTGATGCCGATGCACTGCTCGGCCAATGAAGGGCCCGTCGGCGACGCGGCCGTTTTCTTCGGCCTTTCCGGGACCGGCAAGACGACGTTGTCGGCCGACCCGTCGCGCACGCTGGTCGGCGACGACGAGCATGGCTGGGGACCGCACGGCATCTTCAATTTCGAGGGCGGCTGCTATGCCAAGACGATCAAGCTTTCGGCCGAAGCCGAGCCGGAGATCTTCGCCACCACCCAGCGCTTCGGCACGGTGCTGGAGAATGTGGCGCTCGACGCAGGCCGCGTGCCGGATTTCGACGACGGCGGGCTGACCGAAAACACACGCTGCGCCTACCCGCTCCACTTCATCCCCAACGCCAGCAAGACGGGGCGCGCCAGCCATCCGAAGAACATCATCATGCTGACCGCCGACGCATTCGGTGTGATGCCGCCGATCGCGCGGCTGACCCCGGCGCAGGCCATGTACCATTTCCTCTCCGGCTATACCGCCAAGGTGGCGGGGACCGAGAAGGGTGTTACGGAACCCGAAGCGACATTTTCGACATGCTTCGGCGCACCGTTCATGCCGCGGCATCCGTCGGAATATGGCAATCTGCTGCGCGAGCTCATCGCCCGCCACGGCGTCGATTGCTGGCTGGTCAACACCGGCTGGACCGGCGGCGCCTACGGCACCGGCAAGCGAATGCCGATCAAAGCAACGCGGGCGCTGCTTGCGGCGGCGCTCGACGGCTCGCTGAAAGCGGCCGACTTCCGCACCGACGCCAATTTCGGTTTCGACGTTCCCGTGACGGTTGCCGGCGTCGACCGCGCCATTCTCGACCCTAGATCGACTTGGATCGACAAGCCCGCCTACGACCGGCAGGCGGCAAGGCTGGTCGGCATGTTCGTCGACAATTTCGAAAAATTCGAAGCCCATGTCGACGCCACGGTGCTCGGCGCCGCACCACGCATGCAGGTAGCGGCTGAATAGCCGTCGCCCCTGGTGATGCTTCAAGGCCCGGCTTCGATCGGGCCTTTTCTTTTTTCGCCTGCCGCGCCATGAGTGCGGCATGAACGCCGACGACAAGATCATCATTACCGACGATGCGGTGATTAATCCGGGCGACCTGCACGAGGACTTCATCCGTTCGTCCGGCCCGGGCGGCCAGAACGTCAACAAGGTGGCGACGGCAGTGCAATTGCGCTTCGATGCCGCCAATGCGGCTGGCCTGTCGGAGCGGGTGCGCGAACGGACCATCAAGCTTGCCGGCCAGCGCGCCACCAAGGATGGCGTCATCGTCATTGAAGCCGGACGCTTCCGCACCCAGGAGCAGAACCGGGCGGACGCCCGGGCGCGGCTGACGGCACTGGTCGCCAAGGCCGCCGAACCACCACCACCGCCGCGCAAGAAGACCAGGCCGTCCAAAGGCGCGGTCGAAAGACGGCTCAAGAGCAAGGCCGGGCGCGGCTCGATCAAGAAACTGCGCGGCCGGGTCGGGGATGAGTGACAGCCGAAGCGGCTTCGGATCTCAGATCGCCGGTTAAAGCGCGCAGCCACCGTCGGAGGCGGCTTTCGGGTCGCCGTTTTCATTTGACGGTGGCATTCTGATTTCTCCAGACCAACGGATAAGCGACGCGATGCTCGTACTGCCCAAAGGCGTCCGCCATATGCCCGGCTACCTGTCGCGCGCCATGCAGGAAGTGCTGGTGGAAGATATCAGGCAGGTCGTGCAGAACGCGCCGCTGTTCGTGCCGGCGATGCCGCGTACCGGCAAGGAGATGAGCGTGCGCATGACCAATTGCGGTCCGCTGGGCTGGGTCACCGACAAGGAGCACGGCTATCGCTACCAGCCGACCCACCCGGTGACCGGAAGGCCTTGGCCGCCGATCCCGGAGATGCTGCTCGAACTGTGGCGGGATGTATCTGCCTATGCGCACCCGCCGGAAGCCTGCCTGGTCAATTTCTATTCGCAGGATGCCAAGATGGGTCTTCACCAGGACCGCGACGAGAGCGATTTCTCCGCGCCTGTCGTCTCGGTGTCGCTCGGCGACGATTGCCTGTTCCGGGTCGGCCAGACGACGCGCGACGGCGCCACCAAATCGTTCAGGCTGAGGAGCGGCGACGTCGTCGTGCTTGGCGGCGAAGGGCGGCTCTGCTTTCACGGCGTCGATCGTATCTACCCGTCGACCTCGGCATTGCTCAGGAGTGGCGGCCGCATCAATCTGACGCTGCGACGGGTGACGATGCCGAAATAGGCTGTTCGGGTGGCCGGTGGCCCGGGCGGACATAATCGTCGCGCAGATAGATGCGCTCGGTCTCGTCCTCGATAAGAATGCGGTAGTGCGCCAGGATGGCGTCAAAGCCAAAACGCCCCATCAGTTGGCTTGTCCACATCGTGTTGTTTTTCTTGAAGACGACGATATCCGGGCGCAGACGCACGAACTCTTCGCGTTTGCTTTCGACGTAGCGCGCCATGATGGCTCGGTAACGCATGGCTTCGGCGGTGTCACCCGAGAGAGATGCCTGCCGGGACAGGGAAAGTGCGAACGCTCCAAGCCAATCGCTGACGTGGGTCGAAACGAACTGCCCATCGATCATACGGTTCAACGGATGTCCCGAGGAAATATCCGAACTGACCAACGCTACGGTCGGCCGATCGGTGGCGGCGCGAATTGCGGCAACCAGCGCCGGCCCTGGTTTCTGGGTGCTCCAGTACGGCAAGAAAGCGATTGCCACCGCCGCCAATGCCCAAGCTCGCGAAGGAGCCGTCACGAACGTCAACAGCTTCGACGGCTGCTGCACGATCCTGGGCAGTGCCAACAGGCAGAAAATGGCTGCCACAGCGCAAAAGATCGCGGGATAGGCATGATAAGACCAGCCTTTGGCCTGGTAGAACAGGGGAAACATGCCGGCGATCGATGCCGCCAACGCTACCGCCGCCAGCTCTGGAAATCGCTTGGCAGGCCACAGCCACCAGATCAGGAAGACAAGGAAACACCACGAGAAACCGTAGCCGATCACAATCGGCCAAAAGATGCCGATCTTTGCATAAACGTCCGCCAAGAGGGGATAGATGTCGCGCACGAATTCCGGATGGATCAGCGTGACGGTGCCGAGATAGACAACGCAGATGCCGCCAATGACCCAGTGTTCCAGGGCGAAGATCGATTTCAGACTGCGCCGGCGCACTGCAACGACCAGCGCCGGCGCCAACACCATGATCGCATAGTAGGGCTTGACCAGCAGCAGAATGCTGCCCGACAGGCCGGCGAGTACGGCGAGCCCGGGGTCTGGTTGGGCAGCTGCATCTCTGCGCGCGCGCCAGGCATGAAGCGCAAGCAGCGGCATGAAAAGTGCCATGCCGATATGCTCCCGCTCGCTGAAGGCATTTCCGGGGAAGACCACCAACATTGCGCAAAACGCTGGCCCCAGTGCAAACAATGATGCAGTTTCGGTGAAACCCGCACGCTTGACGATCACGCCCGAGAGCGAAAGTCCGATAAGCACGGCAAGGTATGTCCAGGCCTCAACCAGGATTTCCGGGGCGGTGCCCAGCAATCTGGCCGCAGCCACTGGCGGCAGATAGAGCCAGACGCTGAATGGGGGATTGGTCTCGTAGATTTGCGAGTAAAGCCGCTCACCGGACAGCATACGCTCGCAGACCGTGATCAGCCAGCTAGTGTCGGGAACAGTCCCCCAACGTCGCTGCCAGAAGATCGAGAAGACGGTGACTGCGGCAATGGCCAGGACATTGCGGCTAGGAAGCAGCGACGCCGCAATATCCCGGTCGCGCCAGCGGCTCAAGCCGCCAACGTCGTTCGAGACGCTCATGCTGTTGCACCGAGGCTCTCGAGATCGAGCCATATGTCGTCCAGTGGAGCGATTGGATCCAGCCGTGTCATGGGTTTCCGGGGGCTCCTGCTCAATCGGTTTGGAGCGGCGCAGGCGCCGTGTAACGCAGATAGACAGTGATTTCCGGCTCGGCGTGCAGCAGACGATAGCCGGCCAAGGCGACCTGGATCCGCTTGTCCTGCAGCATCAGGGCAGTCCACGCCGGCGAGCCTGACAGCACGATATCGGGCTTCTTCGCTGATATCTCGGCGGCGTTTTCGCCGATCACCCGATCGCGGATGCTTTCAAGTTCCGGTCTCCGTTCGAGATCGCCGGTGACGCGGGCGAGCGTGTCCGCGTTGGAGACCGCCCAGGCGCTCGGATGGCGTGATATGAACCTGCCGCCGACCAGCCTGGCGAGGGGATGGGCAACCTGCATCTGGTCGGCAATCGACATGATGGCCGGGGTTTCGACCGTTGCGCGGATCGCGGCGACAGACCGGGCGATCGGGCCGTTATCCGTCGTCAGCGCCGCGTACTGTGCCCTGACCGCTATTTGCAGCACCAGCACGCAGCCGAAGATCAGGGCGGCCTTGCGAACGAAGCCTGCACTGCCGAATGTGCCGAACCGCACAAGCTGGATGCCAAATGCAAGTGTCGCAACAACGACCATCGGCAGCGCGTGATTGGGCCAACCCTTGCCCATGACAATGAAGGCCGGAATGAACCCCAGGGCGGTCAGGAGCGGAACCCTGACGTCCCAGTTCGTCTTTCTCAGGCCGCCGGCCGCAAGCACGGTGGCGGCGGCCAGAAGCAGCACCACTTTCGGCCAGTTTGCCAGCATATCGGCGGCAGAGGCCCTCAACGGAAGATAGACCTCCCTGACCAAGGGCAGGACGTCGCTGACGTAAGCGCGGTCGAAGAGCGCGATGGACGCTATATAGGCGGCCACGATCGCAGCGCCCATCAGGTTCTCTGCGACGAAGAGCGGTCTCAGCGACCGCCTTTCAAGCGCAAGACAGAGCGACGGCAACATGAAGGCCAGCACAAAATAGGGCGGCTTGACCATGACCACGACCGCCGCGCAGAGGCCCGCGACCATGTGCTCCAGGCGCGAGCCCGCGCTGAAATCCAGGTTCCGCTGACGTGTGCATTGCAACGCCACCCAAGGCAGAATGGCAATCAATGCGAAGTGCTCGCGTTGGCCGAATTGATCCGGCATGAAACACAGGATCAAAAGCAGGGCCGCGGCTGCCGCCCACAGCGCATGGGGCTGCCGGTATACCGGTTCATCGCGCGCGAGAATGCGGACGGAAACGAAAAGACTGGCCAGGCTCAGGCAAACGATGCCAAGCGTCAGCCAGAATTCCGCACGCATGCCAGTGAGCTTTTCCAGGAGCATGAACGGCATGTAGAGCCAGATCGAGAAAGGGGGGTTGGTCTCCACGATGTCGGTGTTGAGCCGCTCTCCGCCAAGCAGGCGGTCGCAGACGACCAGAAGCCATGACACGTCAACATTGGTCGGAATTGCAACAGTCGATAGCCAGACGGCGTATGTGACGATCAGACTGGCCAGCAGCAACGGAGCACCCGCTACGCCCACAAAGGGCGAGAAGCGGTTCGCGCCGGGCAGCAGTTCACTGAGGGATCGCGCGCTAGAGACCACGAAACACCCAGCGCCCGAGGACGACATAGTTGATGACCGGCACGGCAATGCAGGTGAGCAGGATCGGGATTGCGGCAGGGATGCCGAGCATCTGGGTCAAAAGCCCCGGCAGGGCGATCGCGACGGCGAGGCCGGAAGCGGTGAGCAGGAGGAAGCGGGGCAATTCCATAGCGTGACTGCCGCCCGAGGTGAAGGTGAAATATTTATGCCCGGTGTAGGAGAACAACGCGGCGACGGCGTAGGCCGCAAACGATGTGAGCGCCGCCGGCAAGGCTGCCGTTGCCTGTCCACGCGACAGCAGAAAAGCGCAAACGGCGTAGATCAGCGTCGACGCGATGCCAATCAGCGCAAAGCGCGATAGTCGACGATACGAGCCGGTGCCCATGACGCGGTCAAGCTGCCAATTTCTCGTCGGGGCGAGCGGTTTCGACGGCGCTGTTCTTGCGGAATACCGCCAGCAGCGAAACCCCGAAGGGCAGGTTTGCATTTGGTATGATGCGGCCTTCCGCCGAAAACACTGCCTTCATCGCTGCATTCAGTGGTTTTGGCGGCGTGGCATGGCCGGCTGGCAAGGCCGACTTGCGCAACCTGTCCACCAGTCGTGCCAGCGCCGCTACCGGGAAGAGCGCGGCATTTGTGTAGCTCAGCCGGTCGATCGCGAAACCGGCCCTTTCGATTCGTTCACGCAGCAGATTGCGTGAATAGCGCCGCATATGATGCAGCCCCACATCATGCGTGCTCCACAGCCATTGGTGTGCGGGCACAGTGAGGACGACACTGCCGCCCGGTTTCAGCACTTGGCGGATCGCGGCAAGCGACGCCTCGTCTTCGGCGACATGCTCCAGCACGTCGAACAGGCAGACGAGATCGCAGCTTTGCGGCGCGACAGGAATGTTGTCCGGCAGATGGCCGGCGAGGAAGTCGCGGCCGGTCTTTTCCCAGGCAATCCTGCGCGCGAGATCGCTCATCTCGACTGCCGTCACTGCGCCGAACTGCTCCAGCATCCGGATGTTGCCGCCGGTGCCGGCGCCGATCTCTACGATGCGCGCGTTTTCAGGCAGGCCGATGCTGCGAATGACCGCCTCGGCGATGGCGCGACGCCCGCAGAACCACCAATGCTCGTCTTCGGTGGCGGCCATCTGTCGGTAAGCGTCGATCTCCATCAGCTCATTCCCTCATATTTGCGGCGCACGATATAGATCGGACGCTGCTTGATCTCGGCGTAGACCCTGCCGAGGTATTGTCCGATGATGCCGATGCCGAGTAACTGGATGCCGCCAAGGAAAAGAACACTGACCAGCAGGGAGGCGTAGCCGGGCACATCAACGCCAAAGATCATTGTCTTGGCAACGATCAGCAGGCCGTAGAGGAACGACAGCGCGGAAATCGTCGCGCCGACATAGGTCCAGATTTCAAGCGGAGCGGTGGAGAAGCTGGTGATGCCTTCGAGCGCGAAGTTCCACAGCTTCCAGCCGGAGAATTTCGACTGGCCGGCGATGCGCTGATCGCGGACATATTCGACGCTTGCGGTACGGAACCCGACCCAGGCGAACAGGCCCTTCATGAAACGACGGCGTTCGGGCAAAGACCGCAGCGCCTGGATGACCTGGCGGTCGATCAAACGGAAGTCGCCGACATCGTGCGGGATCTTCTGCTGCGCGATCCAGTTGTGAACGCGGTAGAACATCGAGGCGGAGCGCTGCTTGAGAAAGCTGTCGCTCGACCGATTGGCTCGCTTGGCCAGAACAACCTCAAAACCCTCGCGCCACTTTTCCACAAGCAGCGGAATGACATGCGGCGGATCCTGCATATCGACATCCATCGGGATCGCTGCATCGGCATCGCAGCTGTCGAGCCCCGCGGTCATCGCGGCTTCCTTGCCGAAATTGCGTGAAAGGTCGATTACGTGGATGCGTGGATCGGTTTGTTGGGCTTCGATCAGCTTTTCGAGCGTCGTATCGCTGCTGCCGTCGTTGACGAAGATGAACTCGAGGGCAACGCCTTTGTCCTTCAGCAGCGCGGTGCTTTCGCATACCGCCTTCAGGAATGGAGCAATTGCGCCTTCCTCATTGTGGACAGGCACGATCAAGGCAATCGTTGCGCCGCCGCTGCCCGGACGTGCGATGCGGTCAGCTGCCGGCCGATCGATGTTTAGGAATGGCGCATTCATTTGTTTGCCGAGCCCGCAGATCAGGCCCGACAATAGAAAGACTGGGTTAAGATGACTTTAAGGAATGTCCCGGGATTTCACAGTTTCCTGAGCGCCACTTCCTCGACCAGATGGTTGGCGCCCTTGCGCAGGATGAGATCGGCTCGGGCGCGGGTCGGCAATATATTCTCGCGCAGATTCTTCAGGTTGATGTTGGTCCACAGGCCCTCGGCGATGGCGCGGGCCGCATCCTCGGAAAGTTGCGAATAGCGGTGAAAGAAGGAGGCCGGGTCGCGGAAGGCGGTTTCGCGCAACCGCATGAAGCGGGCGATATACCAGTGATGGATCAGCGCCTCCTCGGCATCGATGTAGATGGCAAAGTCGAAGAAATCCGACAGGAAAGGCACGATCTTGCCGTCCTTCGGCAGCTTGCCCGGCTGCAGGACATTAATGCCTTCGAAGATCAGGATGTCGGGCCGGTCGATGGTCTGGAACGCGCCCGGAATGACGTCATAGGTCAGGTGCGAATAGACCGGCGCGCGGACGTTGCGCTGCGCCGATTTGATGCCGGACAGGAAGCGCAGCAGCGCGCCGACGTCGTAGCTGTCCGGAAAGCCCTTGCGCTCCATCAGATTGTTGCGGCGCAGGACTTCGTTCGGCAGCAGGAAACCGTCGGTGGTGACCAGGTCGACCTTGGGACTCGACGGCCAGCGCGCCAGCAGCTCCTTCAGCACGCGCGCCGTGGTCGATTTGCCGACCGCGACGGAACCGGCAATGCCGATGATGAACGGTGTCTTGGCCGCGTCCAGCGCGTTGAAGAAGGCCTGGCGCTGCCTGAACAGGAGTTGACTGGCTTCGACATGAGCTGACAACAGCCGCGACATCGAAAGATAGATGCGCTCGACCTCGTGGAGATCGACCGGATCGTTCAGCGACCGCAGACGACGGACCTCGTCCTCGGTGAGCGTCATCGGCGTATCGGCGCGGAACCGCGACCATTGCTCGGCCGAGAAGAAACGATAGGGTGAATACTTCTCGGTAGGAGCGAGCTGGTCCATCGAGTTCCTCCGCAGCGATCAGCCCCGGTCCAGCCGAGACGCCTTTTCGGCGATGCCCGAACGACCGGTGCGGCGTTCAAGCTCGTTGAGCACATCGCTCAGCGGAATGCCCGCTACGCCAAGAACGACAAGCCAATGATAGATGAGATCGGCGCTTTCCGAAACAAGCGCGTCCCGGTCGGCGCTGACGGCTGCGATCACCGTTTCGACTGCCTCTTCGCCGAGTTTCTGCGCTGCCTTGCTCATGCCACGCTGAAAGAGCTTGGCCGTCCACGAATCCGGATCGCCGGAACGTGCGCGTTCGCCAATAATCTTCTCCAGATCGGAGAGCGAGAACTCGGTCATGACGGCGTTTACAGCCTCTTCTTAGCCGGAAAGGCTCTAGGACCGATTACCCGGCGAGTCCAGCCGCATCGGCAGTCCGGCCTGAGCCATGTGCAGCTTGGCTTCGGCGATGCTGTAGGTGCCGAAATGGAAGATCGACGCCGCCAGCACCGCGCCGGCATGGCCGTCGCGAATGCCTTCGACAAGGTGGTCGAGCGTGCCGACGCCACCGGAAGCGATGACCGGCACGCGTACGGCATCGGCGACCGCGCGGGTAAGGGCTATATCATAGCCGGCCTTGGTGCCGTCGCGGTCCATCGATGTCAGCAGGATCTCGCCGGCGCCGAGGTCGACCACTCGCCGAGCGAACTCGACGGCGTCGATGCCGGTCTTCTCGCGGCCGCCATGGGTGAATATCTCCCAGCGATCAGCCTCGTTCGCAGCGGACACTTTCTTGGCATCGATGGCGACGACGATGCACTGGTTGCCGAATTTGTCGGCAGCCTCGGCGACAAAATTTGGGGTCTTCACCGCCGCCGTGTTGATCGACACCTTGTCGGCGCCGGCCAGTAGCAGCTTCCTGATGTCGGCGACCTGACGGACGCCACCGCCAACGGTCAGCGGCATGAAACATTGTTCGGCGGTGCGGGCGATGACATCGAAAATGGTCTCGCGGTTTTCCGACGAGGCGGTGATGTCGAGAAAGCAGAGCTCGTCGGCGCCGGCCGCGTCATAGGCTTTTGCCGCTTCGACGGGATCGCCGGCATCGACCAGGTCGACGAAATTGACGCCCTTGACGACACGGCCGTTCTTGACGTCGAGACAGGGGATGACGCGGGCTTTCAGCATCAGATCCTCTCGATCGCCGCAAGAAAGTCGACAAGCAGCTGGCCGACGACGGGCGGAACTTCGGACTGGGAATCAAAGGCCGGGTCGTAGGCCGAGAGCGTCACACCGACAATCGGGATTGACCTGGCCAGTCCGCAGGCAAGCTGCCGCAGCTGTTCCGGACTCGGGCCGCCCGGGTGCGCGTAGCGGTTCACCTGCAGCACATCCGGATCGAGGACATCCAGGTCGAGATGCAGATGCGCCCGCACAGTCCCTGTCGCCGTGAGCTTTCCGATCATATCGAGTGCACCGGCACATTCGGTGCGCACGATCGGCAAAGTTTCCAGCAGTCGCTTTTCGTCGGGATCGAGGTCGCGGGCATCGACCAGCATGCAGCGCGCCGGGTCTATCGGCCAGAACCCCGGAATTGCTGCCGCCATCGGATGCCAGCAGAGCCCGAGCGTCGCCGCCAGCGCCATGCCGTCGAGAAAGCCGTAGGCCGACGTCTCCGGCGTGTTGAGATCGCCATGCTGGTCGATCCAGATGATCGAATCCGCCGCTTCGCCGGCAACCGCACCGGCGGCGGTCAGGCAATTTCCAGCAAGGATAATGGGGAAGCGTCCTCCATCGCGGGCGAGGTTAACCTTGGTCGCGACGGCGTTGCAGACGGCGAAGCCGGTTGCAATTTCGCGCCCCTGCTCGTCTCCGACCTTGCCGATATCTTCGACGGCGACGTCATGGCCAGCCACGGTCAGGGCTTCGACCAGCCCACCGCCGACGATGGCGTCCGGCCCCTGGCCGCACCCTTCGTGATAGTGCCCGCTGTCGTAGGGAGCAACGATAATCGAGACCTTCACGTTTCACACCCTGCCATCGGTTTGCCACGCAGGATCGCCAATGCCTCGGCCGGGTCGATGCGGCCGTCGTAGAGGGCGCGGCCGGAGATCGCGCCTTCGAGCTTGCGGGCATCGGGCATGGTCATGCGCACGATGTCGGCGATCGAGGCGAGCCCGCCCGAGGCGATAACCGGGATCGACACCGCGTCGGCGAGATCGATGGTGGCGTCCCAGTTGATGCCAGTCAGCACACCGTCGCGGTCGATATCGGTGTAGATGATGGCGGCGACGCCGGCACCTTCGAATTTCCTCGCCAGTTCAATGACGCCGAGGCTCGAGGCCTCAGCCCAGCCTTCGACCGCGACCTTACCGCCCTTGGCGTCGATGCCGACAGCGATCTTGCCCGGGAATGCCTTGCAGGCCTGCCTGACCAGATCCGGATCGCGGACCGCCACGGTGCCAAGAATGACGCGGGCCAGCCCACGGTCGAGCCAGTCCTCGATCTGCGCCAGCGTGCGGATGCCGCCGCCGAGCTGCACCGGATTGCTCGTCGCCTTCAGGATGGCGCCGACCGCGGCACTGTTGACGCTCTGGCCCTTGAAGGCGCCGTTGAGGTCGACGACGTGCAACCATTCGAAGCCCTGCTCTTCGAAGACGCGCGCCTGAGCGGCGGGATCGTCATTGTAGATGGTGGCGGTCGCCATGTCGCCATGCCTGAGGCGCACGCATTTGCCGTCCTTGAGGTCTATCGCCGGAAACAGAAACACCTTCAGGCGCCTTCGACGATGACAAAGTGGCCGGTCGAGCCGGCGAGCCTGTACTTCAACGCCTCCTGGTATTCAGGCGAGCCGTAGCATTCCAGCGCCTTTTCATAGGATTCGAATTCCACCAGCACGTGGCGATTGCCTGCCGGTCCTTCCGGGCTGGTGTACCGCCCGGCGCGCACCGGGAACTTCGCGCCGTATTTCGCGAAAGCCGCGGCATTGGCCTCGATATATCGCTTGTAGATCTCGGGATCGCGGACATCGACCATTGCCATCCAATAGCCCTTCTTGCTCATGGTTCAGGGCCTCCAGCCTAGGAAATTGGTGATCAGCGCCAGGCCCAGCGCCTGGCTCTTCTCGGGGTGGAATTGCGTTCCGGCGAGGTTGTCGCGAGCGACAGCGGCCGTTACCGGGCCGCCATAGTCGGCAACCGCCAGCACCTCATCCTCCTTCCGTGCATCGAGATGGTAGGAGTGGACGAAATAGGCGTGCAGTCCCTTGCCACCCGTCGCAATGCCGGAAAACAGCGGATGCTTGCGCTTCAGGTCAATCGTGTTCCAGCCGATCTGCGGGATCTTCAGTGTCGGATCGGCCGGCGTGATCTCCTTGACGTCGCCGGCGACCCAGCCAAAGCCCTTTGTGACGGTCTTTTCCAGGCCTCGCTCCGACATCAGCTGCATGCCGACGCAGATGCCGAGGAACGGCCGAGCCTTGGCGATCGCCACCTCCTCGACCGCTTCCCACATGCCGGCGACCGCACGCAGTCCAGCGGCGCAATCAGCATAGGCACCGACGCCGGGCAGGACGATGCGGTCGGCGGTCCTGACCCGCTCGGCATCGGCGGTGAGTTCGATCGCGGCGGCAATACCGGCTTCATGCGCGGCACGCTCGAAGGCCTTGGTGGCCGAGCGCAGATTGCCCGACCCGTAATCGATGATCGCTACCCTCATCTCAGGGCTTTCCCGGAATATGGTTCAGCCCCAGCGCCAGGCCCATCTGCGCCGACCGGGCATGTGCTGCGTCTGGGACGATGCGTTGCACCGTCGGTTGTTCATCCGACTGAGCATCGGCTTCCAATGCATAGCGGAGGTCTGCGTCGTCGAGCCTGTCGGCCTCGACCACGCCCCATTCATGCCAGCCGCGACGGCGCAGGGCTGCGATCCGCAAGCCCTGCCCTTCCAGTCCGACAAAGAGCATGACAAGCAGGGATAAAAGCGAGCCGGTTGTTTCCAGGTCCAGCCTTTCGCCTAGCATCGAGAGCAGGCCCATGGCGACAAACGCCAATGCCGCCTCGACCCACAGCCGGTGCCAGGCCAGCCACAGCGGCGGCACCAGGAAGCCGAGCCAGGCAAAGCCGTCACGGATAAAGGTAGTGTCCACGCTTTCGCTGCGGCCTGGCGGCTTCATCACGACATAGATGGCCATGACTATCCTTTCAGGGATCCCTTGGTGGAGGGAACCGCGTCCGGCTGGCGCGGGTCGCACTCAAGCGCCGAACGCAACACACGCGCCACGGCCTTGAAGCAGGTCTCGGCGATGTGGTGGTTGTTGGCGCCGTAATGATTGGTGACATGAAGCGTGATGCCGGCATTCTGCGCCAGCGCGTGGAAGAATTCGCGCACCAGCTCGGTGTCGAACGTACCGATCTTCGGCGACGAGAACGAAACATTCCAGACCAGAAAAGGCCGACCGGAGACATCGATTGCCGCCCGCGTCAGTGT
The DNA here is from genome assembly GCF_040318885.1 of Mesorhizobium sp. M0998. NCBI lineage: Bacteria > Pseudomonadati > Pseudomonadota > Alphaproteobacteria > Hyphomicrobiales > Phyllobacteriaceae > Mesorhizobium > Mesorhizobium sp. M0998. The sequence goes on along the minus strand of NZ_JAMYND010000013.1, from coordinate 117,319 downwards.
CTCGTCCATGGCGAGATCGATCGAGGCGTAGCGCATGATGCCGCGCCGCTCGCCCAACGCCTTGGCCAGCGCCTGGCCGAGCGCGATGCCCGTATCCTCGACCGTGTGGTGGTCGTCTATGTGCAGGTCGCCCTTGGCCTTCACGGTCATGTCGATCAGCGAATGGCGCGACAACTGGTCCAGCATATGGTCGAAGAAGCCGACGCCCGTCGAAATGTCGGATTTGCCCGAGCCGTCGACCTGAACCGACACGGCGATGTCGGTTTCCCTGGTCTTGCGGCTTATCTCGGCGGAACGGGGCGCCATGACCTCATCCTTGTCTCAGATTTGCACGGTTCAGGCGTTCACATGCCTGAAAACGAAAGCCTTCTAGCAGCATGATCCGGCGATTGCCAGTTACCGCTGCGGAGCACAGTCCGGCCCGGCGGATGGCCGGTTTGCAATCATCCGGCCTATGCATACATATGGCCGATCAAGTCACTCGTAACGCGCCGATCGCCTCGATGGGATCGGTGCTGATCGGAGCAGAAAATGTCGAATGAACTGACCATGCATGCCACGACCATCCTGACCGTGCGCAAGGGCGGCAAGGTGGTGATCGCCGGCGACGGCCAGGTCAGCCTCGGCCAGACCATCATGAAGGGCAACGCCAAGAAGGTGCGCCGCATCGGCAAAAGCGGCAATGTCATTGCCGGCTTCGCCGGGGCCACCGCCGATGCCTTCACGCTGCTGGAGCGGCTCGAAGCCAAGCTCGAACAATATCCCGACCAGCTGACACGTGCCTGCGTCGAGCTCGCCAAGGACTGGCGCACCGACCGTTATTTGCGCCGGCTGGAAGCAATGATGCTGGTGGCCGACAAGTCGGTGTCGCTGGCGCTGACCGGCACCGGCGACGTGCTGGAGCCCGAATTTGGCGTCATGGCCATCGGCTCCGGCGGCAATTACGCGCTGGCAGCGGCACGCGCTTTGATGGACAGCGACAAGGGCGCAGAGGAGATCGCCCGCAAGGCGATGCAGATCGCGTCAGACATTTGCGTCTACACAAACAACAACTTCGTCGTCGAAACCCTCGATGCCGCCTGAGCGGAGCCTCCGCTATGGTTTTCGGCCGGTGATCCAGAGGGACCTGCCGATGATCGCCGGCTGGCTTGCCGAGCCGCATGTCGCCGAATGGTGGAACGACCCAGAGACCGAGATTGCGGAGATCCGCGAGCATATCGACAGCATTTCGGTCGAGCCGCTGATTATCGAGCTCGACGGAAAGCCCATCGGCTATTTGCAGAGCTACGATCCGCATCTGGAGGACGGCCATCCCTATAGCGACCAGCCGTTCGGCACGCTCGGCATCGATCTGTCGATCGGCGTGCCGGGGCTTGTCGGGGTCGGCCACGGCTCGGCGATCGTCCGGCAGTTCGTCGAGCAGCTTTTCGAGGAAGGTACGCCGCGCGTCATCATCGACCCGGACCCCGCCAATGCACGGGCTATCCGGGCCTATGAAAAGGCCGGTTTCAGGGCTATCGATCGCAGGAAGTCGGAATATGGCGATGCCGTGCTGATGGCGATTGATGCCCCAGAGGGTGATACCTGACGCCGAACAGGGTGACGCAGAAGAGGGGCAATAGCAGCATGAGCGTATCCAGCGACAAAACCGTCTCGGCCTACGAAGACAGCTGGCGAATGGGGCTTCTGCTGGTTCTCGGCCTGGTCATCTTCCAGGCCGGGGCTCTCTACGGCATGGGGCGGACGCCGATCTGTACCTGCGGCTACGTCAAGCTGTGGCACGGCATCGTGCAGAGCTCCGAGAATTCCCAGCATATTTCCGACTGGTACAGCTTCTCGCACATCATTCACGGTTTCCTGTTCTATGCGCTGGCGTGGTTCCTTTTCCCGCGCTCGCCGATCGGGCTCAGGCTGGCCTTTGCGGTGGTTATAGAGGGCGGCTGGGAGTTGCTCGAGAACAGCCCTTTCATCATCGACCGCTACCGCGCCGGCACAATCTCGCTCGACTATTATGGCGACAGCATCATCAATTCGGTGTCCGACACGCTGGCCATGGTGCTGGGGTTTGTCATGGCGCGAAGGCTTCCTATATGGGTGATCGTGACCCTCGCCCTCATCTTCGAATTCGGTGTCGGCTATCTCATCCGGGACAATCTGACACTCAACGTGATCATGCTGCTGCATCCGTTCGAGTCCATTCGGCAGTGGCAAAGTGGAATTTAGTGACATGAGCACCTTCTCTCCCCGCGAAATCGTTTCGGAACTCGACCGCTTCATCATCGGCCAGAAAGACGCCAAGCGTGCCGTGGCGATTGCCTTGCGCAACCGTTGGCGCCGCCAGCAGCTCGAGGGCCAGATGCGCGAAGAGGTGATGCCGAAGAACATCCTGATGATCGGCCCGACCGGTGTCGGCAAGACCGAGATTTCACGCCGCCTGGCACGCCTTGCCGGTGCGCCTTTCGTCAAGGTCGAAGCCACCAAGTTCACCGAGGTCGGTTATGTCGGCCGCGATGTCGAGCAGATCATCCGCGATCTGGTCGAGATCGCCATCGGGCTGGTGCGCGAGAAGATGCGCGAGGACGTTAAGGCGCGTGCCCACATCAACGCCGAGGAACGGGTGCTCGAAGCGCTCGTCGGCAAGACGGCGAGCCCGGCCACCCGCGACAGTTTCCGCAAGAAGCTGCGCGACGGCGAACTCGACGACAAGGAGATCGAGATCGAAGTGGCCGATACCGGCAATGGCGGCATGCCTGGCTTCGAGATTCCCGGCATGCCGGGCGCCAATATCGGCGTGCTCAACATCAACGACATGCTGTCGAAGGCGATGGGCGGCAAGAAGACCAAGTTGCGCAAGACGACCGTCAAGGAATCCTACGGGCTGTTGATCAGCGACGAGTCCGACAAGCTGCTCGATCAGGACGAAGTGGTGCGCAGGGCACTCGAATCGACCGAGAATGACGGCATCGTCTTCCTTGACGAGATTGACAAGATCGCCTCGCGCGAAGGCGGCATCGGTGCCGGTGTTTCGCGTGAAGGTGTGCAGCGCGACCTGCTGCCGCTGGTCGAAGGCACCACGGTTGCGACCAAATATGGACCGGTGAAGACCGACCACATCCTGTTCATCGCCTCGGGTGCGTTCCACGTCGCCAAGCCCTCCGACCTGCTGCCGGAATTGCAGGGTCGCCTGCCGATCCGCGTCGAGCTGCGGGCGCTGGAGAAGGACGATTTCGTCCGCATCCTCACCGAGACCGAAGCCAGCCTGATCAAGCAGTATATCGCGCTGATGAAGACCGAAGGCGTCGACCTGGTCTTCACCGATGATGCGATCGATTCGTTGGCCGGCATCGCCGTGGACCTTAACGCCAGCGTCGAGAATATCGGCGCCAGGCGGCTGCAGACGGTGATGGAACGGGTGCTGGACGATATCTCCTATGACGCGCCGGACCGCAACGGCACCTCGGTGACCATCGATGCCGCCTATGTCGAGAAGCATGTCGGCGACCTCTCCAGAAACACGGACTTGTCGCGTTTCATCTTGTAGGAGACGCTTCATTCTCGAAGAGGGTCGGGGAATTGCTCCCGGCCTCCCCAATTTGGCCCAGCATTCCCGATGTGTGGCCAAATGGAAGCATCCGGCAAGCTTTTGTCCCGTCGGGTGCAGGCGTCTCTCGACTCCCGGTGGAGCATTACCTAGTTTGCCGGCGACTATTTGGGCGGCGGCGCATGAAAAAACTGATCCTCGTCATTTTGGGGCTGACGCTGGCGGCAGCCATGTTCGCCGCGCAAGCGGCAACGATGGTGCCGCCGGGCAACCGCAACACCGAGCAGCCGGACATACCGGGCGCTTCGAGCCGGCGCACCCAGGCGACCAACACCACCTTCCAGGCGAAATACCGCAAAGTCTTTGCGCTGCTCCAGAACGATGCCGAGTTGCGCGGCAAGATCAAGCAGGCAGCCGCGGCCTATGGCATCGACCCAATGCATATCGTCGGCGCCATCGTCGGCGAGCACACCTACAATGTCGATGCCTACGACCGGCTGCAGACCTACTACGTCAAGGCGATTTCGTATCTGTCGAGCAAGCTCTCCTTTGCCTATGATGGCGAGGATATCTCCGATTTCGTGCAGCGGCCGCAATTTGCGAAATGCGCAGGGAAGTCCGACAGCTACGATCTGTGGGAGTGCCGCGAACAGGTGTGGAACCGGTCGTTCCGCGGCAAGACCGTCGACGGCGAGAGCTTTCCCAACGACCGCTTAGGCGCCACTTTCTTCCAGCCTTATTATGCCGGCCAGACTTTTGGCCTTGGCCAGCTCAATCCGCTGACGGCACTGCAAATGAGCGACCTCGTGCACAAGGTTTCCGGCCTGCCGGAACTCGACGTCGGCGATCCCAACGCGGTCTACAAGACCATCATGGATCCTGACCTGACACTGCCTTATGTCGCAGCAACAATCCGGAAATCGATCGACGCCTATAGAAGCATTGCCGGCTTTGACATCTCAGGCAATCCCGGCATCACGTCGACGCTCTACAATGTCGGCAACCCCGAACAGCGCGCCTATGCGCTGAAGGCCGAGAACGACAAGCGCCGCGCTGCGGGCGAGCCGGAAAAACTGCCCGAGGAAAATTACTATGGCTGGCTGGTCAACGACAAGCTGCCGGAGCTGAAGGCGCTGTTTTAAGGCGAGCGTCGAGATTCAGGTTTCACCCACTTTTGGGCGTTGGCGCCGCCCCTCATTGCCCTGCCGGGCATTTCTCCCCATTTAGTGACGGGGAGAAAGAAGCCTGCGCCGATGGTTTCGCCAATCTCGAATGCGGCAGAAAGGGCGCCAACGCTCGTGACAGCCCCTTCTCCCCGTCACTATACGGGGAGAAGATGCCGGCAGGCAAATGAGGGGCGGCGCCAACCTCGACATTTGGCGCGGCGTTCATGCCGCCAGCAGCGACTTCAGCTTGATCGCCTGCGAGCCCAGCGCTTCCGGCGCCGGCCTTGCCTGCTTCGCAATCAGCATCTCGGCCAGCCTTATGTCGCGGGCGACCGCGTTGCCGGCGCCGATGCCGCTTGCCGCAACCAGCCTGCCGTCCTCGGCGAGGTGGAACAGGATGAAGGCGCCGTCGCCGAGGTCGCGGCGCACGATGCTGCGGCCTTCGTCCGACAGGCCGGCGATCTGCAAGGTCAGGCCGTACTGATCCGACCAGAACCACGGCACTGCGGCGTGGGCCTCGCCGGCGCCAAGCATATTCCTTGCGGCGAGCGCGCCCTGCTCCTGTGCGTTGCGCCAGGCTTCGAGCCGCACGCGCCGGCCGCCATAGAGGGCGAGCGGAAACGAACAGCAGTCGCCGGCGGCAAAGATATCCGGGTCGCTGGTGCGAAGCTCGGCGTCGACGGCGACACCATTGTCGACGGTCAGCCCCGCCTCCGCGGCAAGTCCGGTCACCGGCACGGCGCCGATGCCGATCACGGCAAGATCGGCGACAATGTCGTGTCCACCGGCGAGCGCGATGCGCACTTCGGCGCCATCATCGGCAATGGCGGCGATGCCCTCGCCGCACAGGATTTTCACGCCTTCCGCTTCATGCGCCTGATGGATAACCCCAGCGATCTCGGCTGGCACGCCGCGCATCAAGATGCGCGGCTGCGCCTCAATGATGGTGACCGCCGCACCCAGCCTGCGCGCCGCCGCGGCAAGCTCAAGCCCGATGAAGCCGCCGCCGACTATGGCGATGCGATTTCCGGCGCTGAGATGGGCGCGAATGGCCAGCGCGTCGTTGAAGGTCCGGAGGTAGACGCAGCGCCCGCCAAGGCCCGGCATCGGCAGCTTGCGCGGCACCGAACCGGTCGCCAGCAGGAGCTTGTCGTAGGCCAGGGCGGAACCGTCGGACAGGCGCACGACATGCGCCGTGCGGTCGATCGCCACAGCCAAAACCGAATGGATATGCCGGATAGAGCGCTCGGCCAGGATCGCGTCGCTGGCGATCGCCTTGATCAGGGGCGCGTCGGCAACCATCGCGTCTTTCGACAGCGGCGGGCGCTCATAGGGAAGATGCGGCTCGTCGCCGACCAGCGTCACCGGGCCATCATACCCGAGCTCGCGCAGCGCAAGGGCGGCGCGCCCGCCGCATTCGCCGGCGCCGATGATGACCATTCCCTTCGTCATCATCAACCGATCCGGACAAGGACTTTGCCGGCGTCGACTTTGACCGGATAAGTCCTGAGATCGACGCAGACCGGCGCGCCCCTGGCAGCCCCTGTCTTGTAGTTGAAGCGGCCATTATGCTTCGGGCATTCGATGATATCGTCCATCACCAGCCCGTCGGCCAGATGCACCTTCTCATGCGTGCAAAGCCCGTCGGTGGCGAAATACCCGTCGTCGGGGCTGCGATAGATGGCAAAGGTGCGGCCGCCATGGTCGAAGCGCATCACGTCCTCTTCGTCGATGTCCTCGGCGTCACAGGCCTCGACCCAGTCGCTCATTTACGGGTCCCTCGATGTTTGGTGCGTTGGCATGGGCTTGTCATTCAGCAGCCACCGCAACAGCAGCGTTATCGCTGTGGAAATCCTCGCGATAGGGCCTCGCCGTCGGCGGCAGTTCGCGCTTGATGAAATAATCCTCATTGCGCAGCTGGCGCAGGAAAGCCGGTATCATCTCGCGGTAGCCGGCCAGGATGGATGGTGTCGGCGCCGGCAGATCGTGCTTGATCAGTTCGTGCAGCCTGGGCAGCGCGTGATAGGGCACCATGGGAAACATGTGATGCTCGACGTGGTAGTTCATGTTCCAGTAGATGAAGCGGCTTATCGGGTTCATGTAGACGGTGCGGCTGTTGAGCCGGTGATCGGTGACGTTTTCAGCCAGGCCGCCATGCTGCAGCAGGCCGACCATGACATGGTGCCACGCGCCGTAAAGCCTGGGCAGCCCGACCAGCATCAGCGGCAGGAACGAGCCCGTGTAGAGCGCCAGCGCAATGGTCGCGGCATAGATTGTCGTCCAGATGCGGGCAATGCGAATTGCCTTCGGCTGCTCCTGGTCGGGAATGAAGGTTCTTTCGGCCGGACTGACGATACCGGCTGCATTGCGCAGCATGTCGCTCATCGCATGCCAGGCGTCAAGAATGCCGACGAAGTTGAGCACCACGCGCAGCAGATCGGGCGGACGCATCACCGAGATCTCCGGATCGCGGCCGACTATGATGGTATCGGTATGATGTCGCGTGTGGCTCCAGCGCCAGGTCACCGGGTTGCGCATGATCATGAAGCAGGCGACCTGATAGACCACGTGGTTCATCCACTGCGTCCTGAAAGCGGTGCCGTGGCCGCATTCGTGCCAGCGTGAGTCGGTGGAGGAACCGTAGAGGACGCCGTAGACGAAGAAGAACGGCACGCACCACCAGCTGCCCCAGAACCAGGCGGCGCCGGCGCCGCTGAGGATCATGGTGCCGAGCCAGATGATGGTGTCGCGGATCGCCGGGCCGTCGGAGCGCTGCATCAGCTCCTTCATCTGCTTGCGCGGCACGTCGGTGTGATACCACTCGGCCGCCGCCAGCCCGCTCTCGACGGCAAGCTTCGCGTCGCGGCCGATCAGGCTGTAGTCGCGTCGGGACGCTGCTGCGGAGCTCGTATTCCCGGTTCGGAGTCCAATATCCACCATAGCGGAGGCCTCGATCATATTCGGTCAGCGTTCAAAATAACGCCGACCCCTGATAGGCTCAATATCACAAAGATAGTTTCTATCATTTTCCCTCAGAATGGTGTAAAAGGGCCAAACAGTGGAATGAGGCAGCGATGGCGAAACGGCCGACGATCACCGACCTGGCGCGCATTTCGGGGGTCAGCGTTGCCACCGTCGATCGAGTGCTGAACAACCGCTTGCCGGTGCGCGAGGAAACCGCGCGCCGCGTCTATGAGGCCGCGACCAGCATCGGCTATCACGCAGCCGGATTGATCAAGCAGCGGATGCGCCATGAATTGCCCGAATACCGGCTCGGGTTCCTGCTGTTGAGGCGGGAGGACGTCTTCTACAGCGAATTTGCCCGCGAGCTTGAACTGGCGGTATCGCAGTCGCCGCGCTTTCGCGGCGTGGCGACCATCGACTTCGCCGCTTCGCTGGCGCCGGACGAGATCGTCGAGCGGATGCGCAAGCTGGCCGCCAAATCCAGGGCCGTCGCCCTGGTCGGGCCTGATCACCCGACGCTGACGGTCGCCGTCGAGGCTCTGAAAGCCAATGGCGTACCGGTGTTCTCCCTGCTTTCCGACTTTGCATCCGGTATTCGCGAGGGCTATGTTGGCCTGGACAATCGCAAGGTCGGCCGCACCGCTGCCTGGATGATCTCGAAGGCCGCGAAGAGACCTGGCAAGGTTGCCCTCTTCGTCGGCAGCCATCGCTTCCATGGCCATGAGCTCCGCGAGATCGGTTTTCGCTCCTTCTTTCGCGAGCAGGCGCCGGAATTCACTCTCCTCGAGACGTTGGTCAATCTGGAAGCGAACCAGATCACGCATGATGCAATGATCGAGCTTCTGGCCCGCCACCCTGATCTCGCCGGTTGCTATGTCGCCGGTGGCGGCATGGAAGGCGCGATCTCGGCGCTGAGGGAGGCAAAGCCGGCTGAGATGCCGGCGGTCGTCTGCAACGAGATCACGCCCGACTCCCGCGCGGCGCTGGCAGATAATTTCCTGACCATGGTGATCTCGACGCCACTGGCGGCGCTTTGCCGCGAGCTTGTCGGGCTGATGGCGCATGCCATCGAGACCGGCGCTGCGAATGCGCCGGGCCAGACCTTTCTGCCCTTCGACATTTATCTGCCAGAAAACATCTGACGTCGCGGTCATCGGCGGCAGACATGATGTAATCTATCAGAATGCTTTCAGGCCTCGCTTGCCTGAGCGTCCGTCCAAAAGCGCTCGAAATGCCGAAAATCCATTCCTCATGGCGAAATCTCGCTTGACGCCCACGCGAAATGGAATAAATATTTCACCATCTGAGCATTTTGGTTCTTTCGTTCCGGAAGATCTGTTTCAGGCAAATGCCTCCGGAACCAAAAATGGCAATCGGGAGAGAATTCCCTGCGAGATCGGGGATTCCGGGTAGATCGGTGCAGCCGGACACCAATGTGGAGGAGAAATAAAATGAAAAAACTGCTTTTGGGCGTCGCGTTCGCGGCGCTGATGAGTTCGTCCGCCTTTGCCGCCAAGATCGGCGTGTCGATGGCGTTGTTCGACGACAATTTTCTCACCGTGCTGCGCAACGGCATGATTGAACAGGCCAAGGGCATGGACGGCGTCGAGCTGCAGGTGGAGGATGCGCAGAACGACGTCGCCAAGCAACTCGACCAGATCAAGAACTTCGCCGCCTCAGGCGTCGACGCCATCATCGTCAACCCGGTCGACACCTCGGCGACCCAGGCGATGTCGGACGCAGCCGCCGCTGCCAAGATTCCACTGGTCTATGTCAATCGCGAGCCGGTCAACGTCGACAAGCTGCCCGAAAACCAGGCCTTCGTCGCCTCGAACGAAGCCGATTCCGGCACGCTCGAGACCAAGGAGGTCTGCCGCCTGTTCAAGGAGGCCGGCAAGACTGAAGCCAATGTCTATGTGATCATGGGCGAGCTGTCGAACCAGGCAGCGGTGCAGCGCACCAAGGACATTGATGACGTGATCGCCACACCGGAGTGCAGCTTCATCAAGATCATCGACAAGCAGACGTCGAACTGGAAGCGCGAAGAAGCGCAGAACCTGATGACCAACTGGCTGTCGACCGGCAAGCCGTTCGACGGCGTCATCGCCAATAATGACGAAAGCGCCATCGGCGCCATCCAGGCGATGAAGGCCGCCAACATCGACATGAAGTCGGTTGTCGTCGGCGGGGTCGACGCTACCCAGGATGCGCTTGCCGCGATGCAGGCGGGCGACCTCGATGCGACGGTGTTCCAGGACGCGGCCGGCCAGGGTGCCGGCGCGCTTGACGCGGCGCTCAAGCTGGCGAAGGGCGAGAAGGTCGAGCACAAGGTCTACATCCCGTTCCAGCTGGTCACGCCGGCAAATATCGACAAGTTCCTGAAGAAGAACTGAGGCGGACCTGTCCGATACGGAGCGGCGCGCCAAAGTAAGACAGCGCCGCTCCGCTTTTTCCCTCTCGGCCTGAACAGCGCCGAGTGGAGACCGTGGCTGACGGAGGAAGCACGATTGGCACAGACATCTCACGGCGTCGGCGGGCTCAGCTATGATGCGAAACGGCGCGCATGGCCGGCCGAATTCAACGTCTTCCTGGCGCTCGTCATCCTGGTCGGCGCTTTCGAGCTGATCGGCCGGGTTTTCCTGGGCGACAGCTTCCTGTTCAATACCCGCGACAATATCGATGCGATCTTCAACGAAGCGCGCCTGCAGATCATCATCCTGCAGGTGTCGATCGTCGGCATTATTGCCATCGGCGTGACGCAGGTGATCATTACCGGCGGCATCGACCTGTCCTCAGGTTCGATCGTCGGCGCCACGGCGATGATAGCCATGAGCTTCGCCCAGGTGGCGACGGTCAACGGCAACCCGAACCCCAAGGCGATGTTCATCGCCCAGGGCTGGACCGACCTGCCGGTGATCGTGCCCGTGCTGGTCGCGATCGGCTGCGGCCTGCTGGCCGGCCTGGTCAACGGCGCTTTGATCGCCTACACGCGCATCCCGCCGTTCATCGCCACGCTCGGCATGATGGTCACCGCGCGCGGCATCGCCAAATGGTGGTCAAAGGGGCAGCCGATCTCGTTTCCGACCGAGAGTTTCGCCGCCATCGGCAAGGGGCTGATGCCGGTCATCATTTTCATATCGCTCGCAGTGCTGTTCCAGCTGATCCTGAGTTACACCAAATATGGCAAGCACTGCTATGCGATCGGCTCCAATGAGGACGCCGCGCGCATGTCCGGCATCAACATCGCCAACCACAAGATCCTCGTCTACGTCATTGCCGGCGTCCTCGCCGCGCTCGCCGCCGTGGTGCTGAGCTCCAAGAATCTCACCGCCCAGGCCGGCATGGGTGTAATGTACGAGCTCGATGCGATCGCCATGGCGGTTATCGGCGGTGTCTCGCTGTCGGGCGGCCGCGGCTCGATCATCGGAACGGTGATCGGCTCGCTGATCTTCGGCGTGATCATCTCCGGCTTCACCTTTCTGCGCCTCGACGCCTATTATCAGGAGATGGTCAAAGGCGTGATCATCGTCGGCGCAGTCGTTCTCGACCAGTGGCGCCAACGCCTGCGGGCAATGAGGGCTTGATCATGTCGGACATCGTCCTGAAGACCGAAAACCTGACCAAGTATTATGGCGGCGTCCATGCGCTGGAGGGTGCCGACTTCGAGCTGCGCAAGGGCGAGCATGTCGCTATCATGGGCGACAACGGCGCGGGGAAATCGACCTTCGTACGCCAGATCACCGGCGTCGAGCAGCGCACCAGTGGCAGGATGTGGTTCGACGGCAAGGAAGTGAATTTTGCCGGCCCCATCGAAGCCCGCGAGGCAGGCATCGAGACGGTGTTCCAGAACCTGGCGCTCGCCGACGACCTCGACGTGCCGTCGAACCTGTTCCTCGGCCGCGAGCGGGTGCTGTTCAATCTCGGGCCCTTCTCGATCCTCGATCGCAAGTTCATGCGCAAGGCGACCGAGGCAGCCTTGGTCCGGACAGCGGTCAAGATCCCCAATCTTTCCAATACTATCCGCCACATGTCGGGCGGCCAGCGCCAGTGCGTAGCAATTGCCAGAACCGCGACCTTTGCTTCCAAGCTCATCATCATGGATGAGCCGACGGCGGCACTCGGCGTGCAGGAGACGATGCAGGTCGAAAACATCATCCGCACGCTGAAGGAGAATGGCGAACCGCTGATCCTGATCTCTCACAACATGCGCCAGGTGTTCGACCTGGTCGACCGCATCGTCGTTTTCCGGCGCGGCCGCATCGTCGCCAATTTGCGCAAGCAGGACACCGACGGCAACGATATCGTCTCCTACATCACCGGCGCCAAGACCGGGCAGGCGGAACTTGCGGCGTAACGGCCAACGCCGAGCCACAGGCGCTGACACGCCCTCCCTTCCGAACCATCCTCAAAGGAAAACTCTTCATGCCTCTTCGCTTTGCTCTTCTCGGTGCCGGCCGTATCGGCAAGGTCCATGCTCGCGCCGTCGGTTCCAATCCTGAGGCCAGGCTGGTCGCAGTTGCCGACGCCTTCGAGAAGGCGGCGACCGATCTGGCCTCTGCCTACGGCGCCGAAGTGCGCAGCATCGATGCCATCGAGAAGGCCGGCGATATCGATGCGGTCGTCATCTGCACGCCGACCGATACCCATGCCGATCTGATCGAACGCTTCGCCAAAGCGGGCAAGGCGATTTTCTGCGAAAAGCCGATCGATCTCGACGCCGGCAGAGTGGAAGAATGCCTGGCCGTCGTCGACAAGGCCGGCGCCACCCTGATGGTCGGCTTCAACCGCCGCTTCGATCCGCATTTTGCCGCCGTGCGCAAGGCGATCGACGACGGCGCCATCGGCACTGTCGAAATGGTGACAATCACCTCGCGCGATCCCGGCCCGCCGCCGCTCGACTATATCGGCCGCTCGGGCGGCATCTTCCGCGACATGACCATTCATGATTTCGACATGGCGCGCTTCCTGCTCGGCGAGGAGCCGGTGGCGGTCAGCGCGCATGCTTCGGTGCTGGTCGACAAGAAGATCGGCGAGGCCGGCGACTTCGACAGCGTCAGCGTCATCCTCGAAACTGCCTCCGGCAAGCAATGCGTTATCTCCAACTCGCGCCGCGCCACCTACGGCTACGACCAGCGCATCGAGGTGCATGGCTCGAAAGGCATGATTGCGGCCGAGAACCAGCGGCCGGTGTCGATCGAACTGGCCAATGAGAAAGGCTATACGCGGCCGCCGCTGCACGATTTCTTCATGACCCGTTATCTCGACGCTTATGCCAACGAGATCGCTGCCTTCATCGCGGCAGCGACGTCAGGCAAGAAGGCGGCGCCGAGCGGCAAGGACGGGCTGGTGGCGCTCAGGCTGGCGGATGCGGCGCTGAAATCGGCCAAGGAAGGCAAGACCGTCCGCCTCGACAAAACAATCTGACTATCAAGCACAGGAGCAAGGCGATGAACGGTTCAGCCGGTCGCAATTCCGAAACACGCGCCATCGTCACCGGCGGCGCACAAGGCATCGGCTTTGCCGTCGCCGAAGCGCTGGCCGATGAGGGTTGCCGGGCGCTGGCGCTGATCGGCCGCTCGCAGGAGAAGGGCGACAAGGCTGTCGCCATCCTCAAGGGGGCAGGCGTCGATGCCATCTTCATCAGCGCCGACGTCTCAAAAGTGGCCGACTGCAAGCGTGCGGTCGAAACGGCGATTGGCCATTTTGGTTCCGTCAACGCGCTGGTCAACGCCGCTGCCACCTCGGCTCGCGGCTCGCTGGTCGAGACCTCCGAGGATCTGTTCGACCAGATATTCCAGACCAATGTGCGCGGCCCGTTTTTCCTGATGCAGGGCGTGGTGGCGCATTTGCTGGCGCGCCAGGTACCGGGCTCGATCGTCAATGTGCTGTCGATGTCGGCGCATTGCGGCCAGTCGTTCCTGGCGCCTTATTCGTCAAGCAAGGGAGCGCTGGCGACACTCACCAAGAATGTCGCCAATGCCTATCGCGGCAATCGCATCCGCTGCAATGCGGTGCTGCCCGGCTGGATGGACACCGAAGGCGAGGCGATCGTGCAGAAGAAATGGCACGACGCCCCGGACGACTGGCTGGAAAGGGCCGAGGCCGCGCAGCCGATGGGTCAATTGGTGAAGCCGGCACAGCTTGCCCGGTTGATCAGCTATATGATCAGCCCGCAGTCCGGCGTCATGACCGGGTCGCTGGTCGATTACGACCAGAGCGTCGCCGGGTCGTCGCCGGAATAACGCCGGCAAGTCTAGCGGAACGCTTCGTCATCCACGGGCGGAGCAAGGAGCGCAGCGACGCGGCGCAGACCCGAGGATGACGAAGTTCGGGGGGCTTCAGCCAATCGCGAATGGGCTGGAGTAAACCTCCTCCTCACCAGGCACGTGACAAGCGCATCCGCATCGACTATATCAGCCCTCATGATCAACCTGACCGCCACATATTGGTACTTTATGAGCTCGCTGGCGGCGGGAGGATTGCGCTCGATCTGAAGATTGCAGCAACAATATCCGAACAGCCGCCAGACCTGGCGGCTTTTTTGTTTCAGCCGGCAGGTCTCCCAATCAGGAGCATAAGCCGTGTTGACGACCACAGACGATCTTCGGGTCAAAGAAATAAGGGAATTGAGCACGCCGGACGAGGTGATGCGGGAGATACCGCGCACGCTGACGGCGACGCGCACCGTTGCCGCGTCACGCAATGCGATCCACGCGGTGCTGACCGGCACCGACGATCGGCTGGTGGTCGTCGTCGGCCCCTGTTCAATCCACGACCCGGCCGCCGCCGTAGACTATGCCAGCCGTTTGGCATCGCTGCGTGAAAACCTGTCGGACCGGCTGGAGATCGTGATGCGGGTTTATTTCGAGAAGCCGCGCACGACGATCGGCTGGAAGGGCCTGATCAACGATCCCGACCTCGACGGCAGCTTCAACATCGACAAGGGTCTGCGGATGGCCCGCAACGTGCTCTCGGCGGTCAACAATCTCGGCCTTCCCTCAGCGACCGAGTTCCTCGACATGACAACTCCGCAATACATTGCCGACCTCGTCGCCTGGGGCGCGATCGGCGCGCGCACGACCGAGAGCCAGATCCACCGCGAACTCGCATCAGGCCTGTCCTGCCCGGTCGGCTTCAAGAACGGCACCGACGGCAATTTGCGGATCGCGGCCGAGGCGGTGAAATCCGCCGCCCAGCCGCACCATTTCATGGCGGTGACGAAAGGTGGGCGCAGCGCCATCGCGACGACCACCGGCAACGAGGACTGCCACGTCATCCTGCGCGGCGGCATTGTGCCCAACTACGACGCGGCAAGCATAGCTGCTGCCTCCGCTGAGCTCGGCCGGATCGGCGTGGCACCTCGGCTGATGATCGATGTCAGTCATGCCAACAGCAACAAGAAGCCGGAAAACCAGCCGCTGGTGGCGGCTGACGTGGCGGGCCAGATCGCGGCAGGCGACGAGCGCATCATCGGCGTCATGATCGAGAGCAACCTTGTCGCCGGCCGGCAGGATGTCGTGCCCGGCAAGCCGCTCCTCTATGGCCAGAGCATCACCGATGGCTGCATCGACTGGGCGACCACCGAGACCGTGCT
The DNA here is from genome assembly GCF_040318885.1 of Mesorhizobium sp. M0998. NCBI lineage: Bacteria > Pseudomonadati > Pseudomonadota > Alphaproteobacteria > Hyphomicrobiales > Phyllobacteriaceae > Mesorhizobium > Mesorhizobium sp. M0998. The sequence continues at coordinate 102,054 of NZ_JAMYND010000013.1, read as the reverse complement.
GCACGGCCTTGCCGACGCCGTCGAGCAGCGCCGGTCGGTGCGCCGCGCCATAATCGCCGGCCGGCCAGGAGCCGCCTGAGGCAGCCAATGCCGGCCCTGGCCCTTCTCCCCTTGTGGGAGAAGGTGGATCGGCGCGCAGCGCCGAGCCGGATGAGGGGTGCTGGAAGAAACTCGGCGCAAAAATATTGAGGGATTTTAAGCGTTTATTTCTTCGCTGTAGCGATCCGTCCAACACCCCTCATCCGACCGAGCTTCGCTCGGCCACCTTCTCCCACAAGGGGGGAAGGGGAGACCAGCGCGGGCTTACTACCGCACCTCCATCCAGCGCTGTTCCGCGAACGAGCGCGCCATCGCGTGCACCGTGCGCTCGATCTCCAGGCCTTCGTCGAAATCGATGATCCGCGCCGGCTTGCCGGCAAGTCGCGTCAACAGTTCCCGGCATTCGATAATCTTGAGGTCATTAAAGCCAAGGCCGTGGCCGGGCGCCGGCAGGAAGGCATCATAAGGCTTATGATGCGGCGCCACGAGGATGGTGCGATAGCCTTGCTCGGTCGGCCGGTCGGCCGTCAAATAGAGTTGGAACTCATTCATCCGCTCCTGGTCATACAGTATCGAGCCCTTCGAGCCAAAAATCTGGATGGCGATCCGGCCTTTGCGGCCCCAGGCCGAACGGTTGACCAGCAGCGTGCCGGCGATGCCGTTTTCGAGATGCATCAGGATGCTCGCGATGTCGTAGGTCTCGACCGCGCGGCGCCCGCCCGAGGCGACGCGGCGGTCGGCATAGGGTTTGGCCATGTCGCACATGACGCGGGCAACGCGGCCGAACAGTATGGCGATGAGCGACAGCGGGTGCACGGCGAAATCGTCGAGCGCGCCGTAGCCGGACGCCGCCTCGTGCTTCCAGAAGAACAGCGCCTCCGGATCGGCCATGAAGTCCTCGTCCATCTCGATACGCAGATGGTTGACCTCGCCGATGATCTTCTCGTCGAGCAGCGCCCCGATATGGCGGATCGCTGGGTTCTGGATGTAGTTATAGCCCAGCGCGGCGACCTTGCCGGACTTTTGGGCCGCCGCAGCCATTGCTTGCGCCTCCGCAAAATTCGGCGCCATCGGTTTTTCACACCACAGATGCTTGCCGGCTTCGAGGATGGCGATGGCCATTTCCGGGTGGAACTGGTTCGGCGTGGTCAGCGAGATGACATCGACATCCGGGTCGTCGACGACGGCGCGCCAGTCACCGGACGCCTTGGCGAAGCCGAATTCGCTGGCACGGCGTTTGGCAAGATCCTCGTTGACCTCGCCCAGATGGACCAGCCTTGGCTTGGCCACATCGGGAAAGACGGTGCCGACCGCGTTCCAGGCAATGGCGTGGCACTTGCCCATGAAACCCGTGCCGATAAGACCTACCCCGACCATCCGCTTGCCTCCCTGTGCGCAAAATTTGTGTGGATGAATTAGTCCATTTTGTCTGCAGATGGAACGCTTGTCTCATTTTTTATGGTGTTCTTGCACAGGCCCGCTATGATGGGCCACAGAGGGAACCAGACGATGAGCCTGGGCGGAGCGACGATGGACGAACGGGTGCCGCGCGATTTCGAGACGCTGCGGGCGACGATACTGGAGCGGCGTCAGAGCCTGCCGAAACGTATCGCCCAGATCGCCGCCTATGCGCTCGACAACCCAGACGATATCGCCTTCGGCACCGCTGCCAGCATCGCCGCTTCCGCCGGTGTCCAGCCTTCGACCCTGATCCGCTTTGCCCAGCAGCTTGGTTTTGATGGTTTCACCAGCCTGCAGTTGGTGTTTCGCGAGCGCCTGCGCGAGCGCAACTCATCCTATGATGAAAGGCTGGCGGCATTGCGCGCCAAGGCCGAGGAAGGCGCCGGCCACCGCGCGATTTTCGACGGTTTTGTTGCCGCAGCCAGTACCTCGCTCAACGACATTTCGCGCACGCTGAATGAAGACCATTTCGAAGATGCGATCACCGTGCTGGCCAAGGCCGAAACCATTTACGTGCTGGCCAAGCGGCGCTCCTACCCGGTCGCCTCCTATATCGCCTATGCATTGGGCAAGCTCAAGATCCGCAACCAGCTGATCGAATCGGCCGCCGGCCTCAATGCAGAGATGATCGGCTTTGCCTCCCCAAGGGACGCCGTGATCGCCATCAGCTTTTCGCCCTATGCCCCGGCCACCATCGAGGAGGCGCGCGTCATTTCGGAGCAAGGCGTGCCGATCGTGGCGATTACCGACAGCTCCTTTTCGCCACTCGCCCAATTCGCCAGGGTCTGGTTCGAGGTCGCCGAGGCCGATTTCGCCGGCTTCCGCTCGCTGTCGGCGACGATGGCTTTGGCTATGGCGCTGACCGTCGCGGTCGGCGAGAAGCGGCGCGACAGCGGCCGCAAGCGCAAGCCTTAGATCACCTCTATTGCCGTTTCGCCTTCTGCCGAAAGCCGCGCTGCGTCGCGGGCGGGCGGCGACCCGAACTGGCGGGCATACTCCCGGCTGAACTGGGAAGCACTCTCATAGCCGACGGCGAAGGCGACACGTGCGACGTTGCCCGGCTGGGCAATCAGCAGATGGCGGGCTTCCAGCAAGCGGATTTGCTTTTGATACTGGATTGGGCTCATGGCCGTCGCCGCCTTGAAGTGACGATAAAACGCAGCACTGCTCATACGGGCAATCTCGGCCAGGTCGCCGACCCGGACCGGCTGATGGGGATGCGAACGGATCCAGGCGATCGCCCGGCCAATCCGGGACAGATGGCCATCGGCGCGCGCAAGTTCACGAAGCTTTCCGCCTTGGGAGCCTTGCAGGAGCCGAAACAGCATCTCTCGCTCGATCATGGTCGCGAGCACGGGAATCTCCGCTGGCCGGTCAAGCAGCCGCATCATTCGACGCAACGCGTCGAGCAGGTCGTCATCAGCGGGAGAGGTGGAGAAACTGTCGCCACTGAGGGCCGGCGCGTGCTCGACGAGGAGCGCGGCGACGGCCTGCAGGTCAAGGGTCAAGCCAATGGCCAGGTAAGGACGCGCCGCGCTCGCTTCGATTATCTGGCTGATGGTGGGCGTCTCGACAGTATAGATGAAATAGCTGGCCGGATTGTAACGAAGAGCCCGGTCGCCGATCAGAACCGTCTTCGCGCCCTGCAGTACGAATAAGATCCCCGACCCCCACACCCCTGGTATTGGCGCCGTGGCGACTTCGCTGCGGCCGATCGAAACGCGGGGAATCGCCGTTCTTGTTCTTCGCCCGCGCGCATGGCGGCCGGCGATCTCGATCAACTCCTGCAGCGCTTCGCTCATTGCGCCAGCATCGCGCATTCGCACCAGCTGCGCAACAGCGTGAGAGGATTAGGCAAGAACCGGAGAATTTCCGGCGCGCGGCGCCCGCTGTCTCGCGCCATTTGTGGGTCTTCCACAGCAAACATGGAGACACCGATATGACGACATCGAAAAGCGCGCTGGTGACCGGCGCCAACAAGGGTATAGGCCGTGAAATCGCCCGGCAACTGGCGACCAAGGGCTTCAAGGTCTGGCTCGGCGCCAGGAGCGCCGAACGCGGCATGGCGGCGGCGCAGGCATTGCGCGCCGAAGGCCTCGACGTGGAGTGGCTTGAGCTGGACGTCACGCGGGATGACAGTGTGAAGGCGGCAGCCGAGGCATTCAGGCAGGCCAGCCCCTGCCTCGACGTGCTGGTGAACAACGCCGGCGTCGCCATCAATTACGACCTGCCGCCGAGCCAGCAGCGGATCGCCGACATCCAGGCCACCTACGACGTCAATGTCTTCGGCCCGATCCGCGTGACCCAGGCATTCCTGTCGCTGCTGCTGGCAGCACCTGCTGCCCGGATCGTGATGGTGAGCAGCTCCACCGGGTCCATCGGCCGGGCGCTCGATCCCGCCACTGCGAACCACGCCGTTAACATGATGGGCTACGGCAGCTCCAAGACAGCGTTGAATGCCATCACGGTGGCGTTCGCCAGGGAGCTCGCGCCGCAAGGCATCAAGGTCAACGCCGCGGCGCCCGGCTACACAGCCACCGATCTCAACGGGTATAAAGGTCACCGCACGGTGCAGCAGGCGGCCGAGATCGCCATTCACCTGGCGACCTTGGACGCCGATGGCCCGACCGCCGGGTACTTCAACGATGATGGCCCGCTTCCTTGGTAAATCAGCTGGTTTCAGTGGTAGACACTTGACGTTCGTCTGACTTCAAAGTTTCTGAACGCGCGAGCCTTGCACAGCACTTTTCAGCCTTGGGAATGCTCGTTCCATATTGACTATGGATTGGAATTATTATTTCATATTGCCGGCGCCACGCTGCCGCTCGCGCGTGTTACCCAAGACAACAAAGCCGATGGGAGGTTCGAATGGGCGAAGCCGTGGAAGCGAGACATGCGCCGCTCGACATCATCACCATCGGCCGCGCTTCCGTCGATCTCTACGGCCAGCAGATCGGCTCGCGCCTCGAGGACATTACTTCCTTTGCCAAGTCGGTCGGCGGCTGTCCGGCCAATATCGCGGTCGGTACTGCCAGGCTCGGCCTGCGCTCGGCGCTGCTCACCCGCGTCGGCAATGAGCAGATGGGCCGCTTCATCCGCGAGCAGCTGACCCGCGAGGGCGTTTCGGTCCAAGGCCTCAAGACCGATCCGGAGCGGCTGACCGCCCTGGTGCTGCTGTCGGTCGAGGATGACGGGGTCTCGCCGATGATCTTCTATCGCAGCGATTGCGCCGACATGGCGCTTTCGAAAGACGATATCGACGAGGCGTTCATCGCTTCGGCACGCGCGATCGTCGTCACCGGCACGCATTTTTCGCGGCCCAACAGCGACGCCGCCCAACGCAAGGCGATCCGTGTCATGAAGGCCAAGGGCGGCAAGGTGGTGTTCGACATCGACTACCGCCCCAACCTCTGGGGTCTCGCCGGCCACGCCGAAGGCTTCGAGCGCTATGTGAAATCCGACCGCGTCTCGGCGCAGTTGAAGACGGTGCTGCCCGATTGCGATCTCATCGTCGGCACCGAAGAGGAAATCATGATCGCGTCGGGCGCAGACGATTGCCTGAGCGCGCTGAAAACCATCCGCTCGCTGTCGGCGGCAACCATCGTGCTAAAACGCGGCGCCATGGGCTGCATCGTCTATGACGGGCCGATCAGCGACGACCTCGAGGACGGTATCGTCGGCAAGGGATTTCCAATCGAGGTCTACAATGTGCTCGGCGCCGGCGACGCCTTCATGTCGGGCTTCCTGCGCGGCTGGCTCGGCGAGGAAGGCTTGGCGACGGCGGCGACCTGGGCCAATGCCTGCGGCGCCTTTGCCGTGTCGCGGCTCCTCTGCGCACCGGAATACCCGACTTTCGAGGAATTGCAGTTCTTCCTGAAAAACGGCAGCAAGCATCTGGCGCTGCGCAAGGACGAGGCGATCAATCACATCCATTGGGCGACCACGCGCCGGCGCGACATCCCCTCGCTGATGGCGTTCGCCTGCGACCACCGCGTCCAGCTGGAGGATGTCGCGGCAAAAGCCGGCGCCGATCCGTCGCGAATCCCGGCTTTCAAGGTGCTGACGGTCAAGGCTGCGGCCAAGGTTGCGGCTGGCCGCGCCGGCTACGGCATGCTGCTCGACGAAAAATACGGACGCGAGGCGATGTTCGAATTCGCCCACCATTCCTTCGCCTGGCTCGGCCGGCCGGTCGAGTTGCCGGGTTCGCGGCCGCTTCGCTTCGAGTTCTCGCAAGACATAGGTTCGCAACTGACCGAATGGCCGGTCGACCACTGCATCAAGTGCCTGTGCTTCTATCATCCCGACGATCCCGCGGCGCTGAAGAGCGAACAGCAGCAGAAACTGCGCGCTTTGTTCGAGGCCGCGCGGAAAGTGGGTAGAGAACTTCTCATCGAGATCATCGCCGGCAAGCACGGCAAGCTCGACGACATGACGATCCCGCGGGCGCTGGAGGAACTCTATGCGCTCGGCATCAAGCCCGACTGGTGGAAGCTCGAGCCGCAGGCTTCGGCCGGCGCATGGGCAAAGATCGAAGCGGTGATCCTGAAGCACGATCCGTGGTGCCGCGGGATTGTGCTGCTTGGCCTGGAAGCGCCGCAGGACGAGTTGGAAGCGGCCTTCGCCGCCACCGCCAAGGCGCCTATCGTCAAAGGCTTCGCTGTCGGCCGCACCATCTTCATTAACGCGGCCGAACAATGGCTTGCCGGCAAGATGTCGGACGAGGAGGCGGTGGCCGACATGGCATCGCGTTTCGAAAAACTGACCGAGGCATGGCTTGCCGCGCGCGGTCGCAAAGCAGCATAAGAAGGCGCGACATAAGCACTGCGGAGGAACCGACATGACCAAGACAATCCGCCTGACGATGGCGCAGGCGCTGACCCGCTTTCTTGCCCGACAGATGACCGAGATGCACGGCAAGAAAGTGCCGATCTTCGGCGGAGTCTGGGCGATCTTCGGCCACGGCAATGTCGCCGGCGTCGGCGAGGCGCTCTACCAGGTTCGCGACGAACTGCCGACCTTCCGTGCCCATAACGAGCAGGCAATGGCGCATGCGGCGATCGCCTACGCCAAGGCCAATTTCCGCCGCCGCTTCATGGCCGCGACCAGTTCGATCGGCCCCGGCGCGCTCAACATGGTGACCGCTGCGGCACTTGCGCATGTAAACAGGTTGCCTGTCCTGTTTCTGCCTGGCGACGTCTTCGCCAATCGCATTCCCGATCCCGTCCTGCAGCAGGCCGAGGATTTTTCCGATGGCACGGCGACGGTCAATGACTGCCTCCGCCCGGTGTCGCGCTATTTCGACCGCATCACGCGGCCGGAGCAGATCATGCCGGCGCTCAACCGCGCCATGCAGGTGCTGACCGATCCCGCCGAATGCGGCCCGGTGACGCTGGCGCTGTGCCAGGACGTGCAGGCCGAGGCCTATGACTACCCCGAGAGTTTCTTTGCCGAGCGACTCTGGACGCCGCGACGGCAGCGCCCGGACCGCAACGAACTGGCGGCCGCAGTCGCGGTACTCAAAGCAGCGAAAAAGCCGCTGATCATCGCCGGCGGCGGCGTACTCTATTCGCAGGCATCCGAGGAGCTGGCAAAACTGGTGCAAGGCGCCGGCATTCCAGGTTGTGAGACGCAAGGCGGCAAATCCTCGCTCCCGGACGATCATCCGTTGAACATGGGCGCGGTCGGCGTTACCGGCACTTCGGCGGCCAACAGGCTGGCCGAAGAGGCCGACGTCGTGCTTGCCGTCGGCACCAGACTGCAGGATTTCACCACCGGCTCCTGGGCATTGTTCAAGCATGCCGGCAGGACCATCATCGGGCTCAACGTGCAGCCTTTTGACGCCGGAAAGCACCAGGCGCTGCCGCTGGTCGCCGATGCGGCGGAAGGGCTCGCCGAACTCGCTGCGGCGCTGAAAGGCTGGAAAGCCCCTTCAGGCTGGACCGACAATGCGATCACGGGCAAGAAGAGCTGGCAAGCGGATGCCGACAAGGTGACGGCGTCGACCAATGCCGCCTATCCGTCCGACGCGCAAGTGATCGGCGCAGTACAGCGCGCCATGGGCTCCGGCGTGGTACTGCTTCATGCGGCCGGCGGCTTGCCCGGCGAATTGCACAAGCTATGGCAGGCGGGCGCGCCCGGCTCCTACCACGCAGAATACGGCTTCTCGACAATGGGCTATGAAATCGCCGGCGGGCTTGGCGTCAAGATGGCCAAGCCGGACGAAGAGGTCGTGGTCATGATCGGCGACGGCTCTTACCTGATGCTCAATTCCGAGATCGCGACCTCGGTGATGCTCGGCCTCAAGCTGACCATCGTGCTGCTCGACAACCGCGGCTATGGCTGTATCAACCGGTTGCAGATGGCGACCGGCGGCGCCAACTTCAACAATCTGCTGAAGGACGCCCGTCACGAAGCCTTGCCCGAGATCGACTTCGCCGCGCATGCTGCGAGCATGGGTGCGATTGCCGAAAAAGTGCCATCGATCGCCGGGCTGGAAACGGCGTTGGCGCAAGCGAAGAAGAACACGCGAACGACGGTGCTGGTCATCGACACCGACCCGCTGGTTTCGACCGAGGCCGGTGGAAGCTGGTGGGATGTCGCAGTGCCGGAAGTCTCGGCACGGCCGCAAGTGAATGCCGCGCGCAAGAAATACGAGGAAGCGCTGGGCGGGCGGGTTCTTTAGCCATCCGCGAACGCGCCTCGAATGTCTGAAACTGGAGTGACGACTTGAAAGCCAAACTGGGCATGTCCCCCATTGCATGGTGGAACGACGATCTTGCCGAACTCAGCGATGATGTGTCGCTGGAGGAGTGCCTGCGCCAGTCGCGCTCGGCTGGCTTTACCGGAATGGAAATGGGCCGCCGCTTTCCCAACGATCCGCAAATCATGCTGCCGATCCTGAAAGAGGCCGACGTGACGCTTTGCGGCGGCTGGTTCTCGGGGACGCTGGTCGACGAAGACATGGCGAAGAACAAGGATCGTATCCAGCCGATGATCGACCTGTTCAAGGCGGTGAACGCGCCATGCATCGTCTATGGTGAAGTCGGCCGCTCCATCCAGGGCGACCGCTCGAAGCCGCTCGCCAGCAAGCCCAGGCTTTCGGACGAGGAAATGAAAGCCTACGCCCGGCGGCTCACGCAGTTCGGCGAATGGTGTGCAGAGCAAGGCATGCCGCTCTCCTACCATCATCATATGGCGGCAGTAGTTGAGACCGAGCCTGAGCTAGATGCCTTCATGCGCTATTCGGGAGAAGCCATTCCATTGCTGCTCGACGCGGGTCACCTGGCCTTTGCCGGCGGCGATGTGCTGCGCGCTATTGATAACCACCACCCGCGCATCAACCATGTGCATGTGAAAGATGTGCGCATGGAGGTGATCGCGGGACTGGATCGCGAGAAGCAATCGTTCCTCGACGCGGTGGCACTTGGCGCCTTCACCGTGCCGGGAGATGGCTCGCTGGATTTTGGCGCCATCGTCCAGAGGCTCGCCGACCATGGCTATGAAGGCTGGTTCGTGGTCGAGGCCGAGCAGGATCCGAAGAAGAACCCGCCGCTCAAGATGGCGCAGGTCGGCTACAAGGAATTGATGCGGGTGATGACAGCGGCCGGCTATACGGTGGAGACACAAGGCTTTCCCAATGCTTGAGGCTCGCGAGGAAGGGCTGATCCGATGCCGGGGGTGATCCGATGAAAGACTCCGAGCACCCGTTTTTCCGGCCGCTGTGGCGGCGCGTTGCCGTTGTCGCGGTCTGCCTGGTCTGGTCGGTGATCGAATTCGCCACCGGCACGCCGTTCTGGGGCGTGATCGCGCTCGGCTTCGCCGGCTATGCCGTCTGGCAATTCTTCTATCTCTACAAGCCGGCTGACGAGGACAAGTCATCGGCGGACGCCGAACCGAAGGAATGACCATGTCGAAGCTGCTCGTCAAAGCCAATAAGGGCCACGGCCGCGTCGCTCATGTGACGCCGCAAAACGCCGGCTGGACCTATGTCGGCTTCGATGTGCATCGGCTCAGGCCCGGCGAGAGCGCTTCCGGGCAAACCGCGGATCGTGAGGTCTGCCTGGTGTTCGTCACCGGCAAGGGCAAGGCCAAGGCCGGCGGCAAGGATCTCGGCTTGCTGGGCGAACGCATGTCGCCGTTCGAAGGCAAGCCTTGGTCGGTCTATGTGCCGCAGGGGTCGGAGTGGTCGGTGAGCGCCGATACCGATCTCGAACTTGCCGTCTGTTCGGCGCCAGGACTGGGCGGCGGTCTGCCGGTCCGTGTCATCGGGCCCGACGATCTCGGCCAGGAGGTTCGCGGCAAAGGCACCAACACGCGCTATGTCACCAACATCCTGCCGGAGGGCAAGCCGGCCGATTCCTTGCTGGTGGTTGAAGTCATCACACCCGGCGGCCACACATCGAGCTATCCGCCGCACAAGCACGACCAGGACAATCTGCCGGCCGAATCCTATCTCGAGGAGACCTATTACCACCGTCTCAACCCGCCACAGGGCTTTGCTTTCCAGCGCGTCTACACCGATGCCGACCAGAACGGTGCTCGTTCGCTCGACGAGGCGATGGCGATCGAGGACGGCGACGTCGTGCTGGTCCCCAAGGGTTATCACCCCTGCGCCGCCTGCCACGGCTATGATCTCTATTATCTCAACGTCATGGCCGGACCGAAGCGGACGTGGAAATTCCACAACGCGCCCGAGCACGAATGGCTGATGAAGGCCTAACCACTTCCCCTTCGCCCCAACCGCTGGTCCAAGCGAAAAATCGTCGGCTAACGACCCGGCTGTGTGGTTTTGTTACCGAAAACGCCGCAAAGCTTCGTCAATTCGTCATGGAAATCACCTATGGCAGCGGGGCTGACGAGGACTTTCGATGCGCTACGCGATCTATTTCACCCCCCGACAGGACGAACCGCTGGCACGGATCGCTGCCGACTGGCTCGCCCGCGACCCATTCGGTGCCGCCACAAAGCCGGTCGAGGCTGCGGGCGAGTTGTCGGCGGCAGAAGTTGCCTTCCATACCGCCTCGGCGCGCCGCTATGGCTTTCATGCGACACTGAAGGCGCCCTTCAGACTGGCCTCCAACGAGACGGAAACGTCGCTTCGTGCAGCACTCGACGATTTTGCCGAGGCGACGCCGCTGGTTACGATCCCGCGCCTCGTCGTCAGCCAGATCGACGGCTTCTTCGCGCTGGTGCCGGAAGCACCGCTGCCGGCGCTCAACCGCTTCGCCGACGACGTTGTGCGCGACTTCGACCGCTTCCGCGCGCCGTTGACGGAAGCCGAGATCGAACGGCGCAGCCCCGATTCGCTGAAGCCCGACGAGTTCCGCAATCTCTGCCAGTGGGGCTATCCCTATGTCTTCGAGACGTTTCGCTTCCATATGACGCTGTCCGGCCGGGTGTCGTCACAGGAAAGCCCTCGTCTTCGCCTAGCAATCGACAGCCTGTTTACGGACGTGCTGCAACGGCCGGTGGCGGTGGACGCGCTGACGCTGTTTGTGGAAACTGAACCGGGTGCGCCGTTCATGGTGCTGTCGCATCACGCGCTCGGGCGCCACCCGGCCAGAAGAACTGCCTAAATGGCTATTTGCTTTAACCGGATAGTGCGACGCCAATTCATTTTCAATTGGCTGCAAAATGCTGCAAGGACTGCCTGAAATGACTGCCGAGACCGTTCTTGACAATGCCCGTATCGTGCTGGCCGACCAGATCGTCGAAGGGTCGATCGTGCTGCGCGACGGGGTGATCGCCGCCATCGATCCCGGCGCTGGCCGCAGCGGCGAGGACATGGGCGGCGACTTCATCATCCCTGGCCTGGTCGAGCTCCATACCGACCATCTCGAAGGCCATTACGCGCCGCGGCCGAAAGTGCGCTGGAACCCGATCGCAGCCGTGCTCGCGCATGACGCCCAGGTGGCGACCGCCGGCATTACCACCGTGCTCGACGCCTTGCGTGTCGGCATGGACGAGGATGCCGACCTGACGGCCGCCGACATACGCAAGCTGGCCGACGCGATCGAGGACAGCGTACAGCAGGACCGGCTCAGGGCCGACCATTTCCTCCATCTGCGTTGCGAGGTTTCGGCGCCGGACTGCCTCACGGCCTTCGCCAATTTCGACGGCGACGAGCGGGTCAGGCTGGCGTCGCTGATGGACCATGCGCCCGGACAGCGCCAGTTCGTCAATTTGGAAACCTACGCCTATTACTACCAGCGCAAGCTGAAGCTGACCGATCGCGATTTCCAGAAATTCTGCGAAAAGCGGATGGCGGAATCGGCGAGGAATTCGAGCCCGAACCGCAGCTTCATCGCCGCGGCTTGTCATGAGCGCAGCATCGTGCTCGCCAGCCATGACGACGCGACCGTCGGCCATGTCGACGAAGCGATCGAGCAAGGTGTGCGCGTCGCCGAGTTCCCGACCACCGAGGAGGCGGCGCGGGCTTCAAAAGAGGCAGGGCTCGGCGTATTGATGGGCGCGCCGAACGTCATGCGCGGCGCGTCGCATTCGGGCAATGTCTCGGCCCGCACGCTGGCCGGCGATGGCCTGCTCGATATCCTGTCGTCGGACTACATTCCCTTCAGTCTGATCCAGTCAGCCTTCTTCCTCGGCGACGTGGTCGAGGGCATTTCCTTGCCACAGGCGGTGGCGATGGTCTCGAAGAACCCGGCCGAGGCGGTCGGCCTCACCGATCGCGGTGTCATCGAGCCCGGCCGGCGCGCCGATCTGGTTCGCGTGCGCGTCGACGACCATGTCCCGGTCGTCCGCACGGTCTGGCGGCAGGGACGCCGGGTCGCATGATGGTGTCGGCATCGGTCGAGCGTGAATTGTCCGCCGCGAGATTTCCGATCCGCGACGGTGTCTTCGTCGCCGTCGTCGGGCCGAGCGGTGCCGGCAAGGACACGGTGATCGGCTATGCGCGCGCCGTGTTTGCCGACGAGAGCCGGCTGGAGTTCGTGCGCCGGGTGATCACCCGGCCGAGCGATGCGGCCACCGAGGATCACGATACGCTCGCCGATGCTGCCTTCGTCGAGGCCGAAGCGGATGGTGCCTTCGCCATTTCCTGGGAGGCGCATGGCCTGCGCTATGGCATCCCGGCCGAAGTCGACTGGTCGGTCTCAAACGGCCGTGTCGCGATCGCCAACGTCTCGCGCGCGATCATCCCGGCGCTGCGGGAGCGCTACGCCAATCTGGCGGTCGTCGAGATCACGGCTACACCGGATATCCTGGCCGAGCGGCTGGCATTGCGGGGTCGCGAATCGAGCGGCGAAGTGCTGGCACGGCTGGCGCGCAGTGCCAATGTGGCGCTGTCCGGACCGGGTGTCACCTCGATCGACAATAGCGGCCCTCGTGAAGTCGCCGGCGAGCGCTTCGCCGAGGTGCTGCGCAAGGCCATGGCCTTCTCCGACATGTCGGGCCTTATCTGAAGTAGAGCCCATCCGATGCATTCGGTATGGGCGCTACTTGTCTAACCGATATCTTTTTGGAAATCGGTATCCAGTTTTCGGGATTATGGCCTCATGCGGCGTGCCGGTCCCGACCAGCGTGACGAGTATCCGTGGCAGTGGTTGTCGAAGGCTTCGCTGGCGCATCCGCTGGTGTATCCAGAACTGCAACGTGGTGCCGATACACCATCTCCCAGCCCTTCCAGCCGGTGAACAGCAGTATGCAGACCACTATGAACGACAAGAGCGCACCCCATGGGCGGACCGCGGCTTCGGCGCCTTGCGCATAGCGAAGGTAGAAATTGATCAGTGCCACAACGACCGCGGTCAAGTTGCCCAGCATGTGGTACCAGGCGTCGGACAAGGCGCGAATGCGCGGCTCGTTGAGGAAGTCGATAAAACCGGCTGTCGCAGCGAGAAGGGCCATTACGATGGCTGCCCCGATCAGCCACATCGATGCCCGTGCCCAGAAGGCATCGGCAGTCCCCCAGAAAACCAGGTCGGTGACAAACGCACCGACAAGAAACGCGACAGGAAAAGGTATCAGCATCGGGTGGAGGGGGTGAGTTCCTACTTTGGCGGTACTAACTGGATTCGTGGGCATGGGACGCCTCCGCGCAGCAAAGCTTAAATAAACGCTCAGATACGGGTTTCGTTCCAAATAGAGACCGACCTGAACTGCTGTCGCGAAGCTCCGGCTGACTCTCTCACGCCACCTGCCATGGCAGTCGGCGTATTTCATCCAGCTATTTTTGCGTCACTCGGCGGCAGCACCCGCCACGCCCTTGCGTGTGGCTTCCAGCATCCGCCGCCGCGCCCTGAACACGCCCCATTGCTGGTCGACCAGCACGCCGATGAGGATCACCCCGCCCATGACGGCGAAGTTGAGCGAGGACGGGATGCCGAGCAGGTTGACGAGGTTCTGCAGCTCCTGCAGCAGCACGGTGCCGAGCAGGACGCCGATCAGCGAGCCTTCGCCGCCACGCAGCGAGAAGCCGCCGAGCACCGCGGCCGCGATGGCATAGAGCTCGTAGAACTGGCCGTGGCTCGCCGGCGAGATCGAGCGTGTGTACATGGCGAAATAGATAGCTGACAGCGCCGTCAGCACGCCGCAGATGACATAGGCGGCCATGACGATGCGGCCGGTGCGGATGCCGGAATATTTTGCCGCTTCCTCGTTCTTGCCGATGGCATAGAGATAGCGCCCGAACACCGACCGGTGCAGCACCACCCACATGACGACGGCGATGACGATCAGCGCGATGAAGCTGTTCGGCACGCCCCAGGACCGCCCCGCCGTCAGGAACTCGAGTTCCGGGAAGTTCTGTCCGAAGGCAAAGCCGGCGGTGCCGTCAGCGGTGTAGAAGCGCGCCACGCCGCGATAGATCAACAGGCCGCACAAAGTCACCACGAAAGGCTGCAATTTGAGCCGGGTGATCAGCCAGCCATGCGCCAGCCCGATGATGCCGCCGAGCACCAGGATCAGCGGCAGGGCGACCGGCCAGGCCATGCCGCGCGTGGCGATGAAGTCGATGAACAGCACGCCGAGCAGCGCAATCACCGAGCCGACCGACAATTCGATGCCACCGGTGATGATGACGAAGGCTTGGCCAATCGACAGGATGCCGAACAACCCGATCAGGTTCGAGGTGTTGGCGAGATTGATCGGCAGCAGGAAGCGTGGGTTGATGATTGCCACCACCGCGCCGACCACCAGGATCAGGATCAGCAGGCCGAGATCTTTCTTGCTCATCGTCTTCTCCCAGTGCCTGCGAACTACTTCGGCTGCTTGCCGACCGCCAGCAGCAGCACGTTCTCCTGGCTGAACCGGTCCTTGTCGAGAATGCCCGAGATCTGGCCTTCATGCATGACGGCAATGCGGTCGGAAACGCCGATCACCTCCTCCATGTCGCTGGAGATCATCAGCACGGCGACGCCGGCATCGGCCAGCGCCCGCATCAGCCCGTAGATCTCGGCCTTGGCGCCGATGTCGATACCGCGGGTCGGTTCGTCAAGAATCATCACCTTCGGCTTCATCGCCAGCCATTTGGCCAGCACGACCTTTTGCTGGTTGCCGCCCGACAGCGTACCGGTGCGCGTCTGGACGGAGGGCGCCCTGATGCCGAGATCGGTCTTCTGCTTCTCGGCGGTGGCGGATTCCGCGCCGGCCGAGACCAGCGAGCGCCGCGAATGCGCCGGCAGATTGGGCAGCGAAATGTTCTGGGCAATCGACAGGTCGAGCAGGATGCCGGTCAGCTTGCGATCCTCGGGGACGAGGAAAATACCGTTGGCCACTGCGTCCGCGGCCGAACCAAGAACCAGATCTTTTCCGTCAAGCTGGAACGAGCCGCCAAAGCTTCTGTCGATGCCGAACAGGACGCGCGCCAGCTCCGTCCGGCCGGAGCCGACGAGACCGGCGAGGCCGAGGATCTCGCCATGCCTGACATCGAGGTCGACGGGCCGGTCGGGATAGGCAGCGGTGCGAATGGCCTTGACCGACAGCGCGACAGAGCCCGGTGGGCGCGCCGATTCCGCGGCCTTCTCGCGCTCCTTCAGCATGCGGCCGATCATCAGCTTGACCATCTGGTCGTGATTGATGGCGCTCTTCGGCAAGGTTCCGGCGAGCATGCCGTCCCTGAGCACGACGACGCGGTCGGCGACGCGCTCGACCTCGTGCAGGCGGTGCGAGATGAAAATGACGCTGATGCCGTCTGCCTTCAGCGCCTTGATGACGCCGAGCAGCTTGTCGGTTTCGGCGATCGGCAGGCTCGATGTCGGTTCGTCGAGGATGACCAGCCGCGCCTTGATCGACAGCGCCTTGGCGATCTCGACCATTTGCTGCTGCGCCAGCGACAGCGCCGACACCGGCGTATCGGCCGAGAAATTGGCGCCGACGCGTTTGAGCAGCGGCGCCGCCTGCGCTCGCAGCCTGGCGCGGTCGACGAGCTTGAGCGGCCCGGCGCGCAGCGGTTCGCGGCCAAAGAAGATATTGGCGGCCACGTCGAGGTTTTCGAACAGGTTGAGTTCCTGGTGGACGAAAGCGATGCCCGAGCCGATGCTTGCCTCGACAGTCAGCCCGTCATGGGCGACGCCATCGACGGTGATGGTGCCGGTGTCCGGCCTGGTCACGCCCCCGAGGATCTTCATCAGCGTCGATTTGCCGGCGCCGTTTTCGCCGACCAGGCCGATGACCTCGCCGGGCCTTACGTCCATCGAGAATCCGTCCAGCGCGACGACACCGGGATAGGTCTTGCGCACACCGTCGAGGCTCAGGAACGGAGCGGCCGTGGATGCAACGATGGATGGGTCGGAATAATTCATCACGCCTGACAGCAGCCGGTGAGCCGTTTGGTCTCAGACTGACGGGCCTCGCGAGGCCCGTCAATAGAACGCCGGCTCAAGACGAACCTTGAGCCGGCGCAACCTAATTTGCTCAGTTTCCAGACATCGCCTTGAGGCTGGCGGCGTAGGCGTCGACATCGTCCTTGCCGATGATCTTGGTCGGGATGATGATCAGGCCATCGGCGGGAATGCCCGACTTATCGCCCTCGAGATAGGCAGCCATCAGCTTCATGCCCTGATAGGCCCATTCGAAGGGCTGCTGCACGACGGTGGCGGCGACGGTGCCTTCCTTGACGCCGCCCAGCGTGATCGGATCGTCGTCGAAGCCGACGACGGTGATCTGGCCGAGCTTGCCGGCATCGCGCAGCGCTTCATAGATGCGCGGCGTGTTGTAGGAATAGAAGCCGACCATGCAGGTGACGTCAGGGCTGGCGACCAGCGCGTCCTCGACGTTCTTCTTGGCGCGAGCCTGATCGATGTCGTCGCCGCGCACGTCGACCAATTCGATCTTGGTGCCGGCGAGACCTTCCTTCATGCCCTGGATGCGCTCCTTGGCGTTGTCGGCGCCGAGCAGGCCAACGAAGCCGAGGCACTTGCCGCCGTCAGGCATGGCCTTCTTGGCGATCTCTGCCGCCTGCTTGCCGGCATCGACATTGGACGAGCCAATATAGGCGACACGCTTGGTCTGCGGTGCGTCGCTGTCGGTGGTGAACAACGCCGTTTCCGAGGCGATCTTGTTCAGCCCGTCGGTCGACGTCTTGGGATCGACGGCCGAGACCATGATCGCCTTCACGCCGGCCGTCACCAGATCGTCCATCAGGCGCTGCTGGATGGCGACCGAGGACTGCTCCGGATATTTGAGCTCCAGATTGTAATTGGGCAGTTCGCCTTGAGCCTTCTTGACGCCGGCTTCGGCCGCCTTCCAGAAATCGGAAGCGCCGTTGACGACGAAGGCCAGTGTCGGCTTGTCGTCGGCCCGCGCAATTGCGCTGGCGGACAGGCCGAGCAGCAGGGCCGCAGCGGCGACGGACGCATTTCGTATTACAGATTTCATATTCAACCTCCCATTTGACTTAGTAATTTTCGCTGATGATGAACGTGCCGACGCGGCTTGGACGCCCTCCTCCTCAGGGTTCCGGCAGCGAGGAACGACGCCATTCCAGCCGCGATCATCGACTTTAGAGACTCATTCGCCGTTCGTAAATAGTCCGATTTGTCTGACATTTCCGAAACGGCAGGCGAACTTCGGCTGACGGGAACCGTCCGATACCAGGCTGGCTTGCATTCCGAACACGCACGGTCCGATGTCGTCCGGGCATGACGGATTGACGTTATAGGGATGCCAGATATTAGTAAAGAGTATTAGTTGATCCGGATTTCTCGCCACAAAAGAGAGATCTTCCGAGTCGCTGCCGCTTGGGATTGGCGACTAAATCGCGTAAGAGGGTCGATTATATCTATTAGTATCGCTTCGCCCTATAAATGCGAGATTCGCGGGACCAATGACATGAACGAACCACTGCGTGATCCCGTCCTTGAGGGTACCAGGCGGCGCAAGCTGTCCGGGAAAAACTCCAAGGGCCGCGTTACCATGACCGACATCGCCAGGGCGGCAGGCTGTTCGCAGGCGACGGTTTCGTTCGTGCTCAACAACACGCCGGGCATCAGGCTGTCGCAGCAAACCCGCGAGCGGGTGATCGAGACGGCGCGAACGCTGGGCTATTCGCCGCCCGTGTTTTCTGCCTTGCGAGCCCCGGTTGCCGCATTCGACGGGCTGGATGGCGTGATCGGCTTCGCCGTCGACCAGTTGGCGACCAGCCCGGAGGCGGTCGTCGCCATTGAAGGGGCGCGGCAAGCCTCGTGGAACGCCGGCAATGTGCTTTTGGTGGCGCAGACCATGGGCGACGAGGTGATGGAGCCCCGTGCCATCGCGGCTCTGACCAAGCGGGGCATTTCGGCGCTGATCTACATGACCATTTTCACCCGCGAGATCGTCGCGCCGGACTATCTCTACGGCCTCGACATTCCGGTCATCCTGCTCAACTGCTACACCGCCGACTATGCCTTCCCCGCCGTGGTGCCGAGCGAGATCGCCGGCGGCCAGAGCTCCACCCGCCACTTGATCGGCCATGGCCACCGGCGTATCGCCACCATTACCGGCGAGCCCTGGATGCAGGCGGCGCAGGACAGGCTGAAGGGCTACCGCCGGGCGCTGGCGACGGCCGACATCCCGTTCGACCCGGCGCTGGTCGTCGAAGGCGACTGGTCGGCGAGCGCCGGCTATGCCGCGACCGTCGAGCTCTTGGCGCTGAAGGACCGGCCGACCGCCATCTTCTGCCAGAACGACCGCACCGCGATCGGCTGCTACGAGGCGCTGAAGGAGGCCGGCCTGCACATCCCCCGGGATATTTCGGTGATCGGTTATGACGACGAGGAGATCGCGCGGCATCTGTTCCCGCCGCTGACGACGTCGATCCTGCCGCATATGGCGATGGGACAATGGGCGATCGAGCAGCTCGAAGTCCCCGCTGCTCCCGGTCGTGGCCGCTATCCCATCACCAAGCTCGAATGCCCGCTGGTGGAGCGGGAGTCGGTTGGCGCTCTGGCGGGCTGAGGCGAGAGCGCCGGCGATCGACAATGGCACAGGCTTGACATCGGGCCCGGCATATACCCGATTGATTTCATGAGATTGCAAAGCTGCTACAATTTTCAGGACTTCCGCCGGCTGGCAAAACAGCGCCTGCCAGGTCCGATCTTCAATTATATCGATGGCGGCGCGGACGACGAGACGACGCTGCGGCGCAACACGGCGGCGTTCGAGGACTGCGATCTCGTCCCCAACGTCCTTGCCGGCGTTGGACAGATCGACATGTCGGTCACCGTCATGGGCCAGAAGCTGGCGATGCCGGTCTATTGTTCGCCGACGGCTCTCCAGCGGCTGTTTCACCATAGCGGCGAGCGCGCCGTCGCCGCGGCGGCGGAGAAGTTCGGCACGATGTTCGGCGTCTCGTCGCTCGGCACGATCAGCCTGGAGGAGGTCCGCAAGCACAGGACGCCGCAGGTCTATCAGTTCTATTTTCACAGGGATCGCGGCCTGAACCGCGCCATGATGGAGCGCGCCAAGACGTCCGGCGTCGAGGTGATGATGCTGACGGTCGACAGCGTCACCGGCGGAAACCGCGAGCGTGACCTGCGGACCGGCTTTTCCATCCCCTTTCGGCTTACGCTCGGCGGCATGATGCAGTTCGCGATCAAGCCGAGATGGGCTATCGACTATTTGACGCACGAAAAATTCAGCCTGCCGCAGTTGGACGGCCATATCGATCTCGGTGGCGGAGCGCTTTCCATCAGCCGCTATTTCACCGAGATCCTCGATCCATCGCTGGATTGGAAGGACGTCGAAGACATGGTCCGCTTCTGGAACGGCCAGTTTTGCCTGAAGGGGATCATGAGCGTCGCCGATGCCAGAAAGGCGGTAGACATCGGCTGCACCGGCATCGTTCTGTCAAATCATGGCGGCAGACAGCTGGACGGCTCGCGCAGCCCCTTCGACCAACTGGCGGAGATTGTCGACGCGGTGGGCGACAAGATCGACGTGATCATCGACAGCGGCGTCCAGCGCGGCACGCATGTGCTGAAGGCCCTGTCGTTGGGCGCCAAGGCCGTCGGCGTCGGGCGCTACTATCTCTTCCCGCTGGCAGCCGCCGGGCAGGCCGGCGTCGAACGGGCGCTCGGCCTGATGCGAACCGAGATCGAACGCGACATGCGGCTGATGGGATGCAGGTCAGTGGCAGAGCTTTCCAGGGGGAATGTGCGGTTTAGGTAATAGAGCCGGGAAGTGGCGCACGGCATAAGCTTTTCGAAGTGCGAAACTATACCGACCTGCCGCTGCTCCTGCCGTCCGTTTCGAAGACAGCCTCGCCGGAAACAGCATCCGTATATCCGCCCTCAAGCTGCTGCAACGTATGCCGGAACCGATCAAGATTGCCCAGCATTTTGGGCCTGGCATCGACCATATGCTGAAACGTGTCCCACTCTCCAATCGAGAAGAAGGCGCCATCTCCCGATTTGATGAGAGCCATTTTTCGCAATCCCTCGAAATTGCGCGGAGCGCTGCTGAACAGTTCGACGAATTCGTCTTCACTACCCGGCTTGACCCGGAAACGGACGCTGTTGAATGCCGTCATCTACGTTCCCCCGTGAAAGAACTGAAAACCTCGAATATGCGAGGCCCTAACGCACCTCGAACCCTTCGAACAGGTGTACAGAAAAATCGGAAGGTTGGCTTCAGTCACCTCTGGCCGAAAGCTCCGTTTCTGGCGCTATTTCGCCAGGAAGAGGATGACGCTCGATCTCAATCGGTACACCCTTCCGACCGGCAATGAAACGCACTGTTAACGCCGTTCGCGGGTGACAGGATGTTGGCCGCAGTTCGAAGATATAATCTGCGTCTCGCTGTCAGTTGCGGAGGCGAAAATGAACTTGCTTCGGATTGCGCTCTTGTGCACGGCCGTGATCGACCTTGGAATACCGGCCGTTCGCGCTGAGGATCGGCCTGTGCCGCAGAACAATAAAGCCGCAACAGCGCAGCCGCCCGTTCATTGTGAAGGCCAAAATTGTCTGCCGCCGGCGAAGGATCCGGTGCAGGAATGCACCGGCCAGGATTGCACGCTAGGCCCGCCGACTGAACCGGGCCCGGAGATTAAGCAGGCCGACTGAGTAGCATCAGCGGACCATCCGCTCTTTGCAAGGACGGCGCTCACTCAAGGCAACCTTCCGGCCAGTGGCGGCAGATTCTGTTACCTATGTCCCCGGGCCGTACATTGAGTTTAATGGCGCGCCCGAAGAGATTCGAACTCCTGACCCCCAGATTCGTAGTCTGGTGCTCTATCCAGCTGAGCTACGGGCGCGCAACAGGCCATGCTTTGCATAGCCCCGCGATCCGATCCTGGCGACCGGCCGCGATGTGACGTGTTCCCTAGCGACTGAATTTACGAAAAGCAAGCCGATCCTGGCCAAAAGTTTTGCCGTCATGTTTTGCCGTCATGCGCCGGCCGGCGAACGCAAGATCGCGTCACGCGGCGGCCGAGCCAATAGGTCATCGTCTTGGATCAGTCATTTGCCAATCGGAACGGCCCGTAACGGAACACGCCGTTGCACGGCGGCCGAGCCGATGGCTCGTAGTCTCGGACCAACCATTTGCGAATTGAAACGGTCCGTAACGAAACGGTTCGTTACGCCGGGCGGCGCAGACCGTTGCGGGCCTGGTCGAGCCGGACCGGCTGGTCGGGAATGGTGACGGCGAATGTGGTGCGGCCGCCGATCGATTCGACCAGCTCCACCGTGCCGCCATGGGCGCGGATCAATTCATGGGCGATCGCCAGGCCAAGGCCGGTGCCGCCGCTGCGGGCCGAGCCGCGAAATGCCGCGAACAGGTTTTCTCGCGCCTTTGGCGGCAGGCCGGGGCCGGTGTCGGTGACGACGATGCGGCTGACGCTGCCGATGCGCTCGGCCGATATGGTCAAGCGGCGCACCACGGCGCTCTCCGTGTCGGCCGCCATCGCCTGCACGGCGTTGCGGCTAAGATTGGTGAGCACGCGGAACAGCTGGTCGGAATCGGCGTCGACCTCAAGCACCGGATCGACGGCGTTGACGAATTCGATGCCGCATTCGATGTCGAGCAGGCCCTGGACGTCCTCGACCAGCTGGCGCAGCCGCAGCCTGCGGCGCGACGGCGGCGGCTCCTGGGTGCGGCCATAGGCCAGCACGCCCTCCGAGTAGGACACCGCACGGTCGAGCGCGCGCAGCAGTTTTGGTGCGAAGGCCTGCACGGTCGGGTCCTTGACCTGGCGCAGGCGGTCCGACATCAGTTGCGCCGAGGCGAGGATGTTGCGCATGTCGTGGTTGATCTTCGACACGGCCAGGCCGAGATCGGCCAGATGCTTCTGCTCGGTCAGCATCTTCTGCAGCCGCTCCTGCATCTGCGACAGCTCGCGTTCGGCGACGCCGATCTCGTCGGCCCGGGCGGCGGGGTGAATGATCCGACCGGGATCGTCGGGCGCCTCGGAAAAGGACAGCATCGAGCGTGTCATCGTCCTGATCGGGCCGATCATGATCAGGTCTATCGCGGCGTAGACCAGCATGGCGGTGAACAGCGAGATCAGCAGCGAGACGAAGGCGACGTTGCGCGAATAGATCAGCATGGCATTGCGCAGGCGGTGGTCGGGCATGATCAGCTCGAATTCCTTGTCGCTGTCGCCGACCGGCCCGAAAACGCGCAGCATCCGCTTGCCGCCGAAAAACAGCGTGTCCAGCGCGCCGGTCATACCCTTGATCATGCCGACATTGGCGATATCGATATGCTCGTCGACCTGCGGCGGCATTTCGGCCACGACCAGAAGCCGCGAGACGCCGCCGTCGCGCACGGCGATCGCCTTGGCGCCGATCGCCATCAGTACGTCGTTCTGGGCGGCACGCGACAGCGAGGCAGGTTCGCCCTGCACCAGGACGATGGAAACCGCGGCGGCGGTGCTCAGCCTCTCCTTCAGCCAACTCAGCCTGTAGCTGGCGATCCAGGGCACGAAGATGAGGATTTCGGCCAAGAGCACGAAGACGATGGTGAGCAGCAGCAACTTGGTCGACAGGCCGCGCGCCAGCGGCACCCTGCGGGTGGCGGCCTTCGCCTGGGCGATGCTTTCGTCGGTTGCTGGGACTTCACTCATGCTCGTCGTCACGGCTGCCTGTCATCACGGCTGCTTGTCTTAGGGACTGCTCGTCTTCACGATCGCTTGATCGGGTGAGATTAGGCGATTGCGGCTTTTTTGCCAAATTCATCCTTGGTCGAAGCCGGACAAAGGGCCGCAAGACTTCGATGCCGGTCCGACAATGCCGGCCCGACACGCTGGATTGACTTCCAAAACCCTTCTTTCTATAAGCCCGCTCACGCTCGGGCCATTCGTCCCGGCGCGGTTTCGATCGCGCCAAAACCGGCCCGGCAAAGCTCCTGTTACAAAGTGACAGAATCAAGAAGGGCCGCACCCCGCGGTATTTAAACAAATGAAGCGTACTTACCAGCCGTCCAAACTCGTCCGCAAACGCAGGCACGGTTTCCGCGCCCGCATGGCCACCAAAGGTGGCCGCGGCGTCGTCGCAGCCCGCCGCAACCGCGGCCGCAAGCGTCTCAGCGCCTGAGCACCAAGCGAGAGACAAGATCGTTGCCCGCAACCGGCAAGCCAACGGGTGCCCATCCCAAGCGGCTTCTGAAGCGCGCGGAATTCCTGGCTGTCCGCCGCGGCGAAAAGCGCCGCGGGCGGCTTTTCCTCGTCGAGGTCCTGGGCCGCGGCGACAGCGAGGCGCCGCGCGTCGGCTACACCGTCACCAGGAAGGTCGGCAACGCCGTCGTTCGCAACCGCGTCCGGCGGCGGCTGAGAGAAGCCGTGCGCACGCATGCCGCGGATGACATGGCGCCGGGCAATGATTATGTCATCGTCGGGCGCGAAGACGTGCTTACCACTCCGTTCGGCCAGTTGAAGGCCGAACTCTCCCGCAGATTGCGTGGAACACGATAGGCCAAGGGCTTCGATGGAAAACAACCGCAACTTCTTCATCACCATCGCACTGTCGGTGCTGATCCTGGCGCTTTGGCAATATTTCTATGTGATGCCGCGCAGCGAGATGCAGCGCGAAGCCGCCCGCATCGAAGAGCAGCGCGTGGCGGAGCAGAAGAAGGCCGCCCAAGGCACCAGCCCGGGCGCCAGCGAAACACCGGTGCAGCCGGGCGCCATTCCGAACGCGCCTGGCGGCGAAGCCGTCACCGCGGCCGGCCGCGACCAGGCGATTGCCTCGACCAGCCGCGTCAAGATCGACACGCCGAGCCTCGAAGGCTCGATCAACCTCACCGGTGCGCGCCTCGACGACCTCCGGCTCAAGCACTACACGGAGACGGTCGACAAGACTTCGCCCGAGATCGCGTTGCTCAACCCGGCGTCCCTGCCGAACGGCTATTTCGCCGAGATCGGCTTTTCCGGCACGCCGGATGTGGGCAGGCTGCCCGGCCCTGACACGGTCTGGCAGACCGACGGCAATGCGACTCTGACGCCAGCGACGCCGGTCACGCTGACCTTCACCAATGACAAGGGCCTGACCTTCAAGCGCACCTTCTCTGTCGACAGCCAATATATGTTCACCGTGTCCGACACGGTCCAGAATGGGGGCTCGGCACCCGCGACGTTGTCGAACTATGGCCGCGTCACCCGTTTCGACAAGCCGGCTATCGCCAGCACTTATGTGCTGCACGAGGGCCTGATCGGTGTTACCGGCAGCGAAGGCCTACAAGAATACAAATACTCCAAGGTCGAATCGGAGAGAGAATTCAAGCCAGGCAAGTCGACCGACGGCTGGCTCGGCATCACCGATAAATACTGGGCG
The DNA here is from genome assembly GCF_040318885.1 of Mesorhizobium sp. M0998. NCBI lineage: Bacteria > Pseudomonadati > Pseudomonadota > Alphaproteobacteria > Hyphomicrobiales > Phyllobacteriaceae > Mesorhizobium > Mesorhizobium sp. M0998. The sequence goes on along the minus strand of NZ_JAMYND010000013.1, from coordinate 77,347 downwards.
GTGACCCTGGTGCCGCCGAGCGGCCGCGAATTTCAGCCCAAATTCTCTTATTTCGAGTTCAAGAGCGGGCCCCATCCGCACAGCTACCAGTCCGATTTCCTGTCCGATCCGGTCACGATCGCTCCCGGGCAATCGACGACCGTGGAATCGGAGATATTCGCCGGCGCCAAGGAAGTTTCGACGATCAACGCCTATGAAAAGGACCGTCATATCCGCCAGTTCGACCTGCTGATCGACTGGGGCTGGTTCTATTTCATCACCAAGCCGATGTTCTGGCTGATCGACACGCTCTACAAATTCTTCGGCAATTTCGGCCTGGCGATCCTTGCCACCACCGTCATCGTCAAGGCGCTGTTCTTCCCGCTCGCCAACAAGTCCTATGCGTCGATGGCGAACATGAAGAAGGTGCAGCCCAAGATGCTCGAGATCCGCGAGAAATACGCGGACGACAAGATGAAGCAGCAGCAGGCGATGATGGAGCTCTACAAGACCGAGAAGATCAATCCGCTCGCCGGCTGCTGGCCGGTGGCATTGCAGATCCCGGTGTTCTTCTCGCTCTACAAGGTGCTCTACATCACCATCGAGATGCGGCACGCGCCGTTCTTCGGCTGGATCCAGGATCTGGCGGCGCCGGACCCGACATCGATTTTCAACCTGTTCGGGCTGATCCCCGTTACCTTGCCGCACATGCTGATGATCGGCGTCTGGCCGCTGATCATGGGCGTGACGATGTTCCTGCAGATGCGCATGAACCCGACGCCGCCGGACCCGACGCAGGCGGCGATCTTCACGTGGATGCCCGTGATCTTCACCTTCATGATGGCGGGTTTTCCGGCCGGCCTCGTCATCTACTGGGCCTGGAACAACACGCTGTCGATCCTGCAGCAGGGCGTGATCATGAAGCGGCAAGGCGCCAAGATCGAATTGTGGGACAATCTGGTCGCGCTGTTCCGTAAGAAACCGTCGCCGGCGGAATAGCCGGCACTCCGACGATGCGAGACCAAAAAGCCCCGGTTCGTCCGGGGCTTTTTGCACAAGCTGCCCGCCTGGATTAAGCGATTGGTACTGCCGGACGGATCGCGCTATTTTGACCTGCCTGGCAGTTGCTCGACGGAGCTCGATATGACCGGACCCAATCCATCGATCAAGCATCCGATCCCGTTGCACACGCGCGTCGGCTTTCTGAAGCCGCTGGTGACGGCGCCGAATATCGAGATCGGCGACTTCACCTATTATGACGACCCTGACGGACCCGACAAATTCGCCGAAAAATGCGTGCTGCATCATTATTCGTTCATCGGCGACAGGCTGATCATCGGCAAGTTCTGCGCCATTGCCGAAGGCGCGCGCTTCATCATGAACGGCGCCAATCACGCCATGTCCGGCTTTTCGACCTATCCGTTCAACATCTTTGGTCACGGCTGGGAGGAAGGTTTCGACCCGGCGACATGGTCGAAGGAGGTGCGTGGCGACACAATCGTCGGCAACGACGTCTGGATCGGCATGGAAGCGGTTATGCTGCCCGGCGTGAAGATCGGCGACGGTGCCATCGTCGCGGCAAAGTCGGTGGTGACGCACGATGTGCCGGCCTATGCGATCGTCGCCGGCAATCCGTCGAAGGTGGTGAAGATGCGCTTCGATGACAGGACCATCCGGCGGCTGCTGGCGCTGGCGTGGTGGCACTGGCCGGTAGAAAAGATCAGCCGCAATCTCAATGCCATTCGTGGCAGCAACATTTTTCTTCTGGAGGCAGCGGTTTGAACGCGTTGAACAAGACCACGATCGGCATCGAATTGTTCACGCGAGCCTGGATATTCATCCGCGGCGTGCCGGCAATGAAATTCCTGCCGCCGGAGGGTCCGCCCGAGATCGCCTTTGCGGGCCGCTCCAATGTCGGCAAATCGTCGCTGATCAACGCGCTGGTCAACCAGAAGGGGCTGGCGCGCACCTCCAACACGCCGGGCAGGACGCAAGAGCTCAACTATTTCGTGCCTGGCGGATTTTCGGGAGAAGGCGCCGATCTGCCGCCGATGGCGCTGGTCGACATGCCAGGCTATGGCTACGCCACGGCACCGAAGGAAAAGGTCGACGAGTGGACGAAGCTCGTGTTCGACTATCTGAAGGGCCGGGTGACGCTGAAGCGCGTCTACGTGCTGATCGATGCCCGCCATGGCATCAAGGCCAAGGACGACGAGGTGCTGTCGCTGCTCGACAAGGCGGCGGTGTCGTATCAGATCGTGCTGACCAAGACCGACAAGATCAAGGCGGCGGGGGTACCGCGACTGGTCGAGGAAACGCTCCAGAAGATCAAGAAACGCCCGGCGGCCTTCCCCTTCGTGCTCGCCACGTCGTCGGAAAAGAGCGAGGGCCTCGAGGAATTGCGTGCGGCCATCGTGCTCGCCGCCAATGGCGGATAGGCCACCGACCCTGGCAGCCTGTCAGGCGGGGCTGGAGGCCCGTTCCTGCTCTGCAAGCTGTTCGGTGCCGTAGGCCTTCAGGAACACATCGACGCCCGACCTGACGATGTGTTCGATCTCGGCCACACTTGGCGCCTTGGTGCGATAGGCGAAAATGCACTGGCGGAAAAGACCGGCCAGACACAGCTCGGTGAACTGATAGGCGGCAAGCTCGACGTCGTCGATCTTCAGCAGGCCGCGTTCGATAGCCATGTTGAGGAAAACGACGACCCTGTCATGGCCACGCTTCGGGCCGCGTTCGTAGAACCGGGCACCAAGCTCCGGGATGCGTTCCGAGGCGCCGATCACCGTCCGCTGCGCCAGGATGACCCTCGCCGAAGTGATCTTCATGGACAGCACGATGCCGAACTTCACCAACGTCTGGCGAAGGTCGCCGATCTGATCGAGCACCTCGTACATGTTCTTGAAAATCGTGCCGCGCTCTTCCTCGATCAGCGCTTCGAAGAGCTCTTCCTTGTTGGCGAAGTAGACATAGATGGTGCCCTTGGACACGCCGGCCTCGCGCGTAATGTCGTTCATCGACGCGGCTTCGAAGCCCTTTTCGATGAAGACACGGCGCGCACCGTCGATGATCTGGCTGCGCTTGACCGGGTCTTGACCCGCGGCCGGGCGGCCGCGCGGCAGGCTGTCCAGCAGATCGCACTGGTCCTTGCCAGCGCTGGGCAATGGGCCTGAATCAGGCAAAGGAGCGGCCTTGGGGGCTTCGGCCATAATGTCACACCTCGTAAAATAATTCGAACCATCCGGTTCGATTGCTCTTGATATGGTCCTCTTTAAGCGCTAAGTCAACGTCGAGATCGAACCGAACGGTTCAGTCTGACAAAATTCAGCGCCAGTTAATTTAGAGAGATATCATGTCCTCGAACGCGCCCACCAGTGCCGAAGTCCGCCCCTTCCCCAATGCCAAGGTCCAGCCTGCGATCGAAGCGCCGGAAACCCCTCTCAAGCCCGCCGACGTCACCCCGCTGGCTCCCGCCAAGAAGAAGCGGTCGATGGGCTCGATGTTGTTGCCCATCATCGGCCTGGCCCTGCTAGGCGCCGGCGCCTGGTATGGCTATGATTACTGGACTGACGGGCGCTTCATGATCACGACTGACGATGCCTATGTCCAGGCCGACACGGCGTTCATCTCGCCAAAAATCTCGGGTTATGTCGATCAGGTCAAAGTGACCGAGAACCAGCAGGTGAAGGCCGGCGACCCGCTGCTGATCGTCGATGACGGTGACTACAAGATAGCCGTTGCTCAGGCGGAGGCGCAGATCGCCACGTTGAGCAAGACGCTCGACCGCATCGATGCCCAGACCGAGGCGGCGCGCGCCTCGCTCAAGCAGGCGCAGGCGCAGAAGACGGCCGACCAGGCCGCGGCCGATAATGCGAAGCGAGCTCAGGTTCGTGCCGCCCAGTTGCTCAAGACCCGCGTCGGTACCCAGGCCCAGTTGGACGATGCCCAGACGGCGGTCGAGCAAGCCAATGCCGCACTAGCCGGCGCCGACGCGCAGATCGCGGCGGCTCAGGCGAATATCGGCGTGCTCCAGGCGCAGCGGGCGGAATCGGCAAGCACGCTGGGCTCGCTGCAGCTTGCCCACGACAAGGCGGTGCGGGATCTGTCCTTCACCGTGCTGCGCGCACCCTATGACGGCGTGGTCGGCAACCGCTCGGTCGAGCAGGGCGACCTGATCAGCCCCGGACAGAAGCTCGCCGTCGTCGTGCCAATGGACAAGCTCTACATCGTTGCCAACTTCAAGGAGACCCAGCTTGCCCGGCTGGTGCCTGGTGAAAAGGTCAGAGTGTCGGTCGACGCGATCGACGGTCAGGACATCGAGGGTACCGTGTCGTCGCTGGCCCCGGCTTCGGGAGCAGTGTTCTCGCTGCTGCCGCCGGAAAACGCCACCGGCAATTTCACCAAGGTGGTGCAACGCGTTCCAGTTCGCATAGACGTGCCCGCGGATGTGCTGAAGACGGGCAAGCTGCGCGCCGGCCTGAGCGTCGTCGTCGCCGTCGACAGCCGCACCGCGCCTTCCGCATCGAAGTAAAGCGGAACCGGGAGCAAGGGTCATGGCGACCGCAACCCTAACTGCAGGATCGGCGCCGGCGCCAGCCATACCGGTGCCGGTCGACCACATCTCGACGCGCCGCGTCATCGCCTTCCTGGCAATGGTGTTCGGCATGTTCATGGCCATCCTGGACATCCAGATCGTCTCGGCCTCGCTGGCCGAGATCCAGGCGGGCCTCAGCGCCAGTTCGGACGAGATTCCGTGGGTGCAGACGGCGTATCTGATTGCCGAGGTGGTGATGATCCCGCTGTCGGGCTTCCTCAGCCGGATGCTGTCGACGCGGGTGCTGTTCACAATCTCGGCGGCAGGTTTCACCGCGGCCAGCGCGCTGGCGGCGACCGCAACCAATATCGACCAGATGATCGTCTACCGCGCCGTGCAGGGCTTCATCGGCGGCGGCATGATCCCGAGCGTCTTTGCAGCCGCCTTCACCATCTTCCCGCCGTCGCGTCGCGCCATCGTCTCGCCGATGATCGGCCTGGTGGCGACGCTGGCGCCAACCATCGGCCCGACCGTCGGCGGCTATATCAGCCATGCCATGTCCTGGCACTGGCTGTTCCTGGTCAACGTCGTGCCCGGCATTCTGGTGACGACGGCTGCCTGGTCGCTGATCGACTTCGACAAACCCAATCTCAAGCTGTTCAGCAAGTTCGACTGGTGGGGGCTTGCCGGCATGGCCGCCTTCCTGGGCTGCATGGAATATGTGCTGGAGGAAGGTCCCAACAACGACTGGCTGCAGGATCAGGCGGTGTTCATCTGCGCCGTCATCATGACCTTCGGCGCGGTGCTGTTCTTCTGGCGCGTGTTCACCGCCGAGGAGCCGATTGTCGATCTGAGGGCTTTCAGCAATATCAATTTTGCCTTCGGCTCGTTGTTCTCCTTCGTCGTCGGCATCGGCCTCTACGGTCTGACCTATCTTTATCCGGTGTTCCTGGGGCGGATCCGCGGCTACGATTCGATGATGATCGGCGAGGCGCTGTTCGTCAGCGGCCTGGCCATGTTCTTCACTGCGCCCATCTCCGGCATCCTGTCGAACAAGATGGACCCGCGCATCATGATGATGATCGGCTTCTTCGGCTTCGCCACGGGGACCTGGTGGATGACCCATCTTACCGCCGACTGGGATTTCTATGAACTGCTTATCCCGCAGATCCTGCGCGGCTGCTCGATGATGCTTTGCATGGTGCCGATCAACAACATTGCGCTCGGAACCTTGCCGCCTGAGCGGCTGAAGAATGCGTCTGGCCTGTTCAACCTGACCCGCAATCTCGGCGGCGCCGTCGGCCTGGCAGTCATCAACACCGTGCTGATCGACCGCAATGCCTTCCACTACGCCAGGCTCTCCGAGCACGTGCAATGGGGAAGTGCCGCTGCGCAGCAGAAGCTGCAGAACATGACGCTCAACTTCGAGCAGACCGCCGGGCTCGACGCCTCCAAGGCGGCCATCTCCAAACTGTCAGGCATGGTCCAGCAGCAGGCGTCGCTGCTGTCGTTCATGGACGTATTCTTCATGCTGACGGTTTTGTTCGCGACGCTTGGGCTATTCACCCTGGTGATCCGCAAGCCAGCCGCTCAGGGCGGCGGTGGCGGAGGCCATTGAGGCGCGCTGGATCCCCCGCCTGGCGCCCTCGCGCATGACCCCGAAAAGCGATTTTCGGGGTCATGCGCAAAATCAACCATTACGAAGTCCTCTCGCGCTCCGACAAAGTCAGGGTCGCAGCCGTCCTCACGCCGTCGCCGGCTTGAAGGTCAAGGCAACGCCATTGATGCAGTGTCGCAACCCGGTCGGCGGCGGACCGTCGTCGAATACGTGGCCGAGATGGCCGCCGCAGCGGCGACAATGGACCTCCGTGCGGGTCATGCCCAAAGACCTGTCCACGGTCTTGCCGACGGAATTCGGGATTTCCTGCCAGAAGCTCGGCCAGCCTGTACCGGAATCGAACTTGGTCTCTGACGAATAGACCGGCAGGCCGCAGCCGGCGCAAGCGAAGATGCCTTTGCGGTGCTCGTTGAGCAGCGGACTGGTGCCCGGGTATTCCGTGCCCTCCTTGCGCAGCACATTGAAGGCCGCGTCGGACAGGATGGCGCGCCACTCGGCTTCGGTCTTGGTAACCTCGAAAGTCTCAGCCGCGCGTGCATCCTGGGCTCCGCCCATGCGCAGCGCGGTGGCGCCTGCGACAACGCCAATGGCTGCCGCACCACTCAAAAGAAGCTCGCGACGGTTCATGGCCATTCCTCCTGTCATTGCTTGTGCCAAATTCGACCGCCACACGGAAATCAAAAGCCGGTGACGATCGCTGTCCTCAAAGCGGGACTCCGCGCCTATCCACATCTTGCGTGAACGGCGCGGAGCGTGCGCAGGGAGGCCCTTAGCGATATCTTCGCCGGCAGCGTGCGTTTGTTACATCTTCGGCAGGAGAACCTTGTCGACGACGTGGATGACGCCGTTGGACTGCTCGACATCGGCGATCGTCACATTGGCGACGTTGCCGTTCTCGTCGGTCACGGTGACCTTGCCGCCGTCGGCCTTGAGCGACAGTTCGCAACCACCGACCGTCTTGACCTTGTGGGTGCCGCCGTCGTTCTTGACCATCTTGGCGACGTCGGCGGCCATCGCTTTGGCGCCGATGACATGGCAAGTCAGGATCTTGACGAGCTTGTCCTTGTTTTCAGGCCTGAGCAGCGTCTCCACCGTGCCGGCTGGAAGTGCCGCAAAGGCCTCGTTGGTCGGCGCGAACACAGTGAAGGGGCCAGCGCTTTGCAGCGTATCGACCAGGCCGCCTGCCTTGACGGCAGCGACCAGCGTCGTGTGGTCCTTCGAGTTGACAGCATTTTCGACGATGTTTTTCTGGGCATACATAGCGGCGCCGCCGACCATCGGATTTTGAGCATAGGCAATGGTGGCGAGCGCGGAAATGGCGACCGTGCCGGCAAGCAAAAGAGTGGCGAATTTACGCATGATTTCAATCTCCTCGGGTTATCGTTCCCCTCATTTGGGAACGCAAGGAGATACGCGATAGAAATGCTGGAGTTTCGCCCTCTCCGCAAAAAAATATTTTGTCGCTGCAATTTGCCTAGCGCGGATCGACAGCCGCCAACAAGCTTTGCAGGCGTCTAAATCACGGGAGATAGATTTCAGGTCTGCTTCCCGCGATGAGAAGCGGTCAGATGCTCTTCAGATCGCCCGCTGCGACCACCGGTCCAGTCGGCTGGCCGGTCGGTGAACCGCCGGCCGGCTCAACGCTGACCGCAAGCACGGCGCCTTGCGCCAATTTCTCCTGGACGGCGGGCGGGATGGCCAAATGCGCGGTCGCACCGGCCGGGATGACGCCCATCGACACCGGCGCCTTCTTGCCTTCGATCATCCACAGTTCGAAGTCCTTGCCGGCGGCCCGCTCACCGGAAACGTGAGAAAGACCGACCTCGTGACGGGCGGCATCGTAGACGACGAGATATTTGACGTCGCTGCCTTCGGCCGCCAGCGAGGCGACAAGCCGCGCCTGCGGCGGTTCGGTGGACGGGCGGAAGTAAGGCACGGCGATGTAGATCGCCAGCGCCGCAATGGCGGCGGCGGCAAGACCGCGCCAGAAGCCAAGGCTCGACCACAGGCCGGCGCGCGGCTCTGCAGCGAAAAGCCGGCGGTCCAATGCTTCCTTGACCCTGATCGGAGGCTCTGTCTCCGGATAGGCGGCGGCCATCGGCGAAAGATGCGCCTCCCAGGCATCGACAAGGCGCGCGAAGGCGGCGTCCGCATCGATGCGGCGCGACGCGATCTCGCGTTCATCGGCGGCCAGAACGCCAAGAACGTATTCGGCGGCGAACAGGTCGTCGCCCCCACGTTCCGGTCCATTGTCGTCAGCCAGCGTCATCTTTCCAGGCATTCTCTCAGTTTCAACAGACTGCGCCGCAGCCAGGTCCGCATCGTGTTCAGCGGTACGCCATAGCGCTCCGCCAGTTCGGCATAGCTTTTGCCATCCAGATAGGCGCCCCGAACGGCCGCCGCCCGATCCTTCTCCAATTCCTCGAGACAATGGTAGATGCGTTCGGACTCACCGCCCGCCACGGCCATGGCCTCCGGCCCCGGCGCCGGATCGGCCACGTCGAGCGCGGCATCGATATAGGCGGCAGGCTCTCGCCGCGCCCTGATCCGATCGATCGCATGATTGCGCGCAATGGCCACCAGCCAGGAGATCGGGCTCAGATCCGAAACGGCGAAACGGTCCGCCTTCGTCCATATCTTGACGAAGACCTCTTGAAGCGCTTCTTCAGCATCTCCCCGATCCTTCAATACACGAAGGCAGACGCCGAAAAGTTTCGCGCTGGTCTGCCGGTAGAGCAGATCGAACGCAGCCCGGTCCTTCATCGAAGTCCGGACAATCAGGTTGCTGATGTCCTGCGGCGTCATCCGCCGCCAAATTAGGCGATTGCAATGCATTTGCAACGACTGAAATGGTCTTGCGCACCGGCAGCGCCAGCCTCGATTGCCAATGAAATCGCCGCCCGCTAGCTTGCAATGAGCGGGAGGGCGACCATGTCGATCGAGCGGGTTCTGTGGGAGCATGACGCAACCGGCCAGGCCGCACTCGTGCACAAGGGAGAGATCACACCGCAAGATCTCGTCGATGCGGCGATCGCCCGGGCCGAGGCCACCCTGCCGGAGATCAACGCCATCGCCGAACCGCTTTTTGAGGCGGCGCGGGCGCGAGCGAAAACCGTCGACCACAAGCTGCCGCTTGCCGGAGTGCCCTTTGCGCTGAAGGACCTCGGCATCGCCATGAAAGGCGTGCCGACGCATGGCGGCAGCCGCATCCCGGCCTTCACCCCCGATTTCAGCTCGGTGATGACGGAACGCTATCTGGCCGCCGGCCTGATTCCGATCGCCACCAGCACCGCACCCGAACACGGGCTGAGGCTGGTGACCGAATCGGCGGCTTTCGGCATCACCCGCAACCCATGGGACACCGCGCATACGACCGGGGGTTCCTCAGGCGGTGCGGCTGCGCTGGTCGCGGCCGGCGTCGTGCCGGTGGCGCATGCCTCGGATGGCGGCGGCTCAATCAGGGTGCCTGCGGCCTGTACCGGGCTGGTCGGGCTGAAGACGTCGCGCGGCCGGGTGCCCTTGACGCCACTCGTCACCGAAAGCTGGTACGGCTTCGTCGTCGACCATGCGCTGGCTCGCTCGGTGCGCGACACGGCCCTGCTGCTCGACCTGACCCACGGGCCCGACCCGCTGTCGCCCTACGCGGCACCCTCGCCGAACGGCAGTTTCACTGCGGCCGCCGGGCGCGATCCGGGCAAGCTCAAGCTCGCCTTCTATCGAAAATCGCCGCTCGGCCTGCCGATATCGGAAGAGACGTTGAAAGCTCTGGATGCGGCGATCGGGCTGGGGCGCGAAGGCGGACACAGCGTCGAGGAGATCGACCTGCCCTATATCGATCGCGATTTCATCGCCGATTTCGCCAGAACCGTCGCTGCGGCGGTGGCCGGCACGATGCGTGGCGAGGCCTTGCGCGTCGGCCGCTCCATCTCAGGCGACATCGAACGCGCCACGCGCGTGATGAGCCGGTTCGGTGAAATTCTCTCGGCCGGCGAAATCTATGCCGGCCTGCAGCGGCTGCACGCAACCTCGCGCCGGCTTATCACCGAAACCGCGCATTATGATGCAGTGCTGATGCCTGTCATCGCGCACCCGCCGCTCGCCTGCGGCACCATGGACCCGAAAGGCGCCGACGAATTCATCGAGAATGTCCTGGACAGACTGCGCCTCGCCGGCCTGCTGAAGTTCAAGCCGCTATTCGGCCAGCTGATGGACAAGAGCCTGTGGTTCACCCACTGGCCGGCGATCCAGAACGTCAGCGGGCAACCGTCGATCACGCTTCCGGTTTACGTCACCGATGCCGGCCTGCCGCTCGGCGTCCAGGCCGCCGGCCGCCCCGGCGACGAGGAAACGCTTTTGTCGTTCGCCGCGCAGATGGAAAGGATCTCGGGCTGGCTGGGCCGACGGGCGCCGCTGCAGCGGCCGGCATAGGCGGTGATTTGATCGATCGTGACAGCAAAGCCGTTTGCCCCGTCGTCTAATTCCCGCTAAGACGCCGCCGTTCATGCCAAGCTGGGAACCACGCCGATGACGGATGTCGCCGCCACCGCCGAAATGCAGGCCGCGCTGCTTTCAAGGGCGCTGCCCTACATGCAGCGCTACGAGAACAAGACGGTCGTGGTGAAATATGGCGGCCACGCGATGGGCGACATCGCGCTCGGCAAGGCTTTCGCCCGCGACATCGCACTTTTGAAACAATCCGGCGTCAACCCGATCGTCGTGCATGGCGGCGGGCCGCAGATCGGCGCCATGCTCGCCAAGATGGGCATCGAATCCAAATTCGAGGGCGGCTTGCGCGTCACCGACCAGAAAACCGTCGAGATTGTCGAGATGGTGCTGGCCGGGTCGATCAACAAGGAGATCGTCGCGCTGATCAATGCCGAGGGCGAGTGGGCGATCGGCCTGTGCGGCAAGGACGGCAACATGGTGTTTGCCGAAAAGGCACGAAAGACCATGATCGATCCGGATTCCAACATCGAACGGGTGCTCGACCTGGGCTTCGTTGGTGAGCCTGTCGAGGTCGACCGCACATTGCTCGACCTCCTGGCGCGGTCCGAAATGATCCCGGTGCTGGCGCCGGTGGCGCCCGGCCGCGACGGCCATACCTACAACATCAACGCCGACACTTTTGCCGGCGCCATCGCCGGCGCCTGCCAGGCGACGCGCCTGCTGTTCCTTACCGACGTGCCCGGCGTGCTCGACAAGGACAAGAAGCTGATCGACGAGCTGACCGTGGCCGAGGCCAAGGCCCTGATCAAGGATGGCACGGTCTCGGGCGGCATGATCCCCAAAGTCGAGACCTGCATCGAGGCAATCGAGCGCGGCGTCGCAGGCGTCGTCATCCTCAACGGCAAGACGCCGCATGCGGTGCTGCTCGAGCTGTTCACCGAACACGGCGCCGGCACGCTGATCGTGCCGTGAGGCCGGGTGTCTGAGGGGCTCAAGCGTTTGGCGAAATAGCGGTCACGGACTTACGCGGCAGGCGTTCGACAACCATCGATTCCTCTTCCTCGTCTTGCGGCGCGCCCCAGAATTCGGCGAGCGTCGGGCCATTTTTGAGGCGGCGGTGGCGGACCAGAAAGCCCCAGACTTCGCGAAACCAGACGCGGCGGCCCATTCTGGTGTACCAGCGCATCGAATGCCTTTGCTCCGGATCCTTGTGGAACAGGATGCGCGCCAAGGCCTTGGGCCGCGACTGCACCGCCAGTTCGATCAGCTTGACGGCGAAGAACAGCATCCACGGCTTGAGGCGGGTCATCCGCAGGACCTGATGCTTGTAGTCCCACAGGCGGGCGTCCAGCTGGATCACCTTGCGGTCCCTGGCAATCCTGAAGAACGGCGTCCAGCGATGCGGCGTCACATAGAGCGCCTGGATCTGGTCGGGGTCATAAGCGATCAGCTGGCGGAAGCCGCGCCAGAGGTCGCGCAAGCCTTCGTCCTCGAAACCGGCCACCCAGGTCGCCATCGACAAGATGCCGTTGAGGCGCAGCAGCCGTATCGCCTCGCGGTCGGATGAGGTGCTGCCGCCCTTGCGGATCAATGCAAGCGTCTGCTCGTCGGTGTTTTCCATGCCAAGCAGCCAGCGGATGACGCCGGCCTGGCGATAAAGATGCAGACTCTCGGCGTCGCGGACGATGTCGTCGGCGCGGGTGGAGCCGACGATCAGCACCGGCACATTCTCGGCGATCATCGCATCGAGAAAGGCGCGCCAGGCTTTTTTGGACGACGTCGGGTTCTCGTCGGCAAGGTTGATCAGTTCGACGCCATGCTCGCGGTATAGCCAGGCAATCTCCCGCGCGAACTTCACGGGGTCGCGGTGCCGCCAGCGCGTCCAGAAGCCGCGCTGGCCGCAATAGTTGCACAGATGCGGACAGCCTCGCGAGAACTGCATGACCACCGCGCGCTTGCCTCCCCAATAGCTGTAGCGACTGAAATCGATCAGTTCCCAGCCGATGCGGTAGTCGTCCAGGTTGGCGATCGTTCTTGCCGGCTTGGTGGCAAAGGGCTGGCGCAAATCGTCAGGAAAGGCGATGCCCGCCACATCCGACAGCGGCTTGCGTTTCTCCAGCGCTTCGGCAAGCGCCACTATGGTCGCCTCGCCCTCGCCACGAACGATGACATCGAAGGCATCCGTTTCGGCCAGTATGTCGCGCCAGTGATAGGTCGGAAACACGCCGCCATAAATCAGGATTGCCGCCGGATCGATGTGCTTGACCATGCCGGCGATCAGCAGGGCTGTCGGATGCGCAGACGTCGAGCCGGAATGGCCGATCAGAATGCAGTGGGGATGGTCGCTCAAGGCGTCCCGGACCAGCGTGGCAAGCGCCATCGGCCCGAATTCGGCGTCCACAAGCCGCACTTGATGTCCCGCGTCGATCAGCGGACCGCCCAGTGCCAGCAAACCGAGCGGCGGCAGATGGTCGTCCGGCACACGGCTGCCGATGGCGGTATGCGGCGGGTTGATCAAGACGATTTTCATGGCGGGCCTTATGCAATGGCGGTCCGCATGTCGTAGTCGGCGATCTAGTTCCGGAGATTGGCTTGCTTCAGCAGTTTGTGTGCAGCTTTTCCGCAGAAATGCCTATCGTCTGAGATGTGCAAGCGGCACATGGCCAGGCCCCTTGATGTTCTGCAGCACAAGCTGCGTGTGTACGTCGCGCACGCCTTCGAGCCGCATCAGCCGGTGCATGACGAAGGCATTGAGCTCGTCGACCGACGGCACCATGACATGCAGCAGGAAATCGTAGTCTCCAGTCATCGTCCAGCACGACGACACCTCGTCCATGCGCTGCACGGCGGCGATAAAGGTTTCGGGCGAGCCGTCGCTGTGGGTTACGAGGCGCACCTGGATGAACACTTCGACCATCAGCCCGACGGCGCGGCGGCTGAGCACCGCAGCAAAGCCCTTTATGATGCCCGCCTGCTGAAGGGCCTCGAAGCGCCGCGCGCAAGGTGTCGTCGACAGCCCAATCTCCTGCGCCAATTCGGAGACCGGCTTGCGCCCGTCGCGCTGCAGGATGTCGAGCATCTTGATCTCGAATTCATCAAACTGAGGCATTTTCACTCTCCCAAAGCTCGATCGTGGAGTCTTTTACCTCCAACCCCGCATTTGAGCCACCATCAAAGCTGATTTGCCTCGCGCCATCCCGCTAGAATTTCCGGCAATCCGCTGATCATGATTTCCAGGGAGAGCAAGCCATGACAATGAACGTTGCCGACTATGCCCGCGAATGCGCTGCGCGAGGCCTTCGCGGCGATTATTCGGTCTGCCGTACCGATTTCACCGTGGCGCAGGGCTACAATTATAGCGACGAAGAACAGGCGGTGTGGCGCACGCTGTGCGACCGCCAGACGAAGCTGACCAGGAAGCTCGCCCACCATTCCTACCTCGACGGCGTCGCGGCACTCGGTCTTCTCGATAAGATCCCGGATTTCGGTGCGGTCAGCGAGAAGCTGCGCAAGTTCACCGGCTGGGAGATCGTCGCCGTGCCGGGGCTCATTCCCGCCCAACCGTTCTTCGACCACCTCGCCAACCGCCGGTTCCCGGTCACCAACTGGCTGCGAACCCAAAAGGAGCTCGACTACATCGTCGAGCCCGACATGTTCCACGATTTCTTCGGTCACGTGCCGATCCTGACGCAGCCGGTCTTTGCCGACTTCATGCAGATGTATGGCAAAAGGGCCGACAGCGTGATTGCGCTCGGCGGCGACGAGATGATCACCAGGCTTTACTGGTACACCGTCGAATACGGGCTGATACGCGAGCCGGGCCAGCCGCTGAAGGCTTTCGGCGCCGGGCTTATGTCATCCTTCACGGAGCTTCAGTTCGCGGTCGAAGGCGGTGAGGCGCACCATGTCCCCTTCGACCTGGAAACCGTGATGCGCACCGGCTACGAGATCGACAAGTTCCAGCGTGCCTATTTCGTGCTGCCGTCGTTCGCCGCCCTGCGTGATGCTTTCGAGACCGCCGATCTTGCGGCGATCGTGGCGCGCCGCAAAGGCGAGCCAGCGCTCGACCCGGCGAGCCTATAGGCTGTCGGCTGTTTCCAAAGCCTCGGCCTTCAGCCGGGCCAGCTGGTCGCGCTGAAGGTCGAGCGACGCCGTAACGAAGCGCAGGATCGTGGCGAGCTCAGTGTCGCTAAATGTGGCGATCACCTTTTCCCCCTCCTGCGCGATCGCGCCATAATAGCGCGTCGATAGTTCTCGCGTGAGTTCCGTCGCCTCTATGACCACCTTGCGCCTGTCCTCAAGGCTGCGCGTTCGTGTCAGCAGGCCGCGCGCCTCCAGCCGGTCGATCAGCGCGGTGACCGCGGCCGGCGTCAACCCTGTTGCGGCCGCGACCTCGCCAGCCGATCGCGGGCCGCCATAGAGCAGCGCCAGGCAATGGCGTTCCGCCATACTCAGCCCAAGCCTATCGCCCACTGCCTCGTCATAAGCCTGCGTCGCGTCCTGCCAGCCCATAATGGCAAGGCTGATGGCGGTCTTCATGTCGGCCCGATTCATGCTTGACGAATTTATTTCGATCATCTAACTATCAAACTGCCTAACATTATGGCTATTATAGTAATATGCTGCATCAGGCGCAAGGCAAGGCCTGTCGCAGCCTGCAAGGAGTGAAACATGAATCAGACCCCGACGCGCGGCCCACTCACACCGGCCGAGGAGTTCAAATATGCCAAGCTGGCGATGGAGTGGTATGGCTGGGGCTCTCCCATTGGCCTTGGCATCGCTCTGGTGGCGGTGGCGGCGGCCGCCCTGCTGTTCCGCATCGCCATCTTCGGATTTTGACGGTCTGGCAGCGGCGCGGTTGAATGCAGCAGAAGGCTTAGGGCCGAGCTCAGGCGGCTTCGGAAATATCGCGGTCGATGATCGACAGATTACGGCCGCGATGCTTGGCCTCGTAGAGCCGCTGGTCGGCGGCGCGCATTAGCTCCGACACTGCGGCGTCTCTGCCGCAGGTGATGCCGCCAATACTGACTGTCAGCGGAACCGTTCGTTCGTCGACGGGCCGGAAACGGATACGCTCGACTTCACGGCGGATGCGCTCGGCGATGCGCCTGGCCTCGTGTTCGGTGGCACCAATCAGAAGGGCGCAGAATTCCTCGCCGCCGATGCGGCCAAGCACGTCGCCGCTGCGCACGCCACGCTCTATCGCGTTTGCAATCAGGAGCAGCGCATCGTCGCCGATCAGATGGCCGTAGCTGTCGTTGATGGTCTTGAAATGGTCGGCATCGACGATCAGCAATGCCCCGCGATCGGATTTGCGCCGGGAGCCGTCGAGAGCGGCAAAGAAACTTTCGCGGTTGAGCATGCCGGTCATGTCGTCGCGGCTCGCCTTTTCCGCCAAGCGCCTGTGCGCGGCGGCGAGTTGGGCATGGGCGCGGGCGAGCTCGCGATGCGCGGTCTGCAACCTTTCGCCCTGCCAGAACGTATAGGCGCCGACGCTCCAGGCCAGCGCGAGCGGGCACACGGTGGATGTCAGCCAGATGGTGCGATTGATCGAAAATCCCATTGCCGGCACAACGATCAGCGTCAGCAAAAGCGAGACCGCGACGGAGGCGAAAGCGATGGCGGCAGACTTTAGAAATATGCGATTCATCGCTTGCTCCCACTGGTCCGTCTTGGTTCCAGCAAAGCGCTGAATGTCACCTTTCGGCGATGCTTAAGATTTTAATCATGGCGCCATTTTTACCACCCAGGGCGCGCATAGGTTGTGGATAAACCTCCTGTTAGAAAGATCGTTTCGTGCCATAAGGACGTATGACGACACTTCCCGACCCCGCCCGCTTTGCCCATGTCACCGACTGGGTGTTCGATCTCGACAACACGCTTTATCCGCATCATTCGAATCTGTTCTCGCAGATCGATGTGAAGATGACCGCCTACGTCGGAGAATTGCTGACGCTGCCGCGCGAGGAAGCACGCAAGCTGCAAAAGGAGCTCTATCGCGAATATGGCACGACGCTGAACGGATTGATGACGCGCCACGGCATCGACCCCGACGATTTTCTCGAGAAAGTGCACGACATCGATTATTCCTGGCTGGTGCCCGATCCCGTCCTCGGCACCGCCATTCGCCAGCTTCCCGGCCGTAAATTCATCTTCACCAATGGCGATCGCCGGCATGCCGAACGCACCGCGCGGCAGCTGGGCATTCTCGAGCATTTCGACGATATTTTCGATATTGTCGCAGCCGGACTGAACCCCAAGCCGGCGCGGCAATCCTATGAAAAATTTGCCGAACTCCACGCCGTTACCGGGCAAAATGCGGTGATGTTCGAAGATCTTGCCCGCAACCTGTCGGTGCCGAAATCGCTGGGCATGACCACGGTGTTGGTGGTGCCGCGCAATTTCGAGCCGACCTTCTCGGAAATCTGGGAACGCGACCCGGCCAACGAGGACGATGTGGACTTCGTCACCGACGACCTCGCCAGCTTTCTCACGGCGATCGTGGAAGTCCCTGCTTGAGGCAGCCGGCGCGCTTCAAGTCCTTGCTTGCATGTCAAAGTTTATAGAAGCGGCTGACGATCCCCCAGGCCTCGTCGGCGGTGTCGACGAAATCGATGATATCCTGATCGCCGGGTGTGATCGTGCCTTGCTCGGCGAGGAAATCGAGGTCGATCGCCTTTGCCCAGAAAGCCTTGCCGAACAGAATGACCGGCACGCGTTCCATGCGGCCGGTCTGGATCAGGGTCAGCGTCTCGAAGAACTCGTCCATCGTGCCGAAGCCGCCTGGAAACACCGCAACGGCCTTGGCACGCATGACGAAATGCATCTTGCGGACCGCGAAATAGTGGAAGTTGAAGCAGAGTTCCGGCGTCACGTAGGCGTTTGGCGCCTGCTCGTGCGGCAGCACGATGTTGAGACCGATCGATGGCGCGCCGACATCGTCGGCGCCACGATTGCCGGCCTCCATGACGCCCGGCCCGCCACCGGTCACCACGACGAATTCGCGATAGTACGAGGTGGCCGACTGCTGTGAGCAGAGGCGGGCGAATTTGCGCGCCTCCTCGTAATATTTGCTGTTTTGCTCGAGGTTCTTCTTCTGCGTCTCGTTCTTGGCCGCCCAGGCTTCGCCGCCGGGCTCGGGAATGCGCGCGCCGCCGAACAGGATGACGGTCGATTGGATGCCGCGCTCGGCCAGGATCATCTCCGGCTTCAGCAGTTCGAGTTGCAGCCTGACCGCGCGCAACTCGCGCCGCGTCATGAAATCGGGGTCGTTCCAGGCCAGCCGATATGTCTCCGCGCGCGTTTGCGGCGTGTCCGGCACGCTTTTCGATCGCTCCAGATCCTCGTCCGAATGCGGCAGCGGCGTCCATCCCGCCTTTTCCATGGGAGTCATATTTGCTTTACCCGTCCAATCATTCACCTGCGCCGTCCCGTGACGCTGCCGCGATTGACCCTCCCCAAGCCTTCACATAGGGTCCGCGCGACTTTCAAACAGGTTAAGGCGCCGGCCCTTAACAGCTTGGTAATGGAGCGAATTCATGTCGAAGCCCGATCTCGCGAGCCTCGAGGAGATCATCGAGAACGCCTTCGAGGAACGCGACACGATTTCGACCGCAACCCGCGGCGAGACGCGCGAGGCCATCCAATCGGCGCTCGACCTGCTCGACCGGGGCGTCGCCCGCGTCGCCGAGCGGCAGGCCGACGGCAAATGGCACGTCAACCAGTGGCTGAAAAAAGCGGTGCTGCTGTCGTTCCGGCTCACCCCGATGGAGATCATAAAGGGTGGTCCCGGTCAGGCGGTATGGTGGGACAAGGTGCCCTCAAAATTCGACGGCTGGAGCGCCGTCGATTTTGAGAAGGCGGGCTTCCGCGCCGTGCCGTCGTCGATCGTGCGCCGCTCCGCCTATGTCGCGCCCGGCGCCGTGCTGATGCCGTCCTTCGTCAATGTCGGCGCCTATGTCGACAGCGGCACCATGGTCGACACCTGGGCTTCGGTCGGCTCCTGTGCCCAGATCGGCAAGAATGTGCATCTGTCGGGTGGCGTCGGCATCGGCGGTGTGCTGGAGCCGATGCAGGCCGGCCCAACCATCATCGAGGACAATTGCTTCATCGGCGCCCGTTCCGAAGTGGTCGAAGGCTGCATCGTTCGCGAAGGCTCGGTGCTCGGCATGGGCGTCTTCATCGGCCAGTCGACCAAGATCGTCGACCGTGCCACCGGCGAGATCTTCTACGGCGAGGTGCCGCCTAATTCCGTCGTCGTCGCCGGCTCGCTGCCGGGCAAGCCTTTTCCAAACAACGAGCCCGGCCCCAGCCTCTACTGCGCCGTCATCGTCAAGCGGGTCGATGCCAGAACCCGTTCCAAGACATCGATCAACGAATTGCTGCGCGATTGATCTTTCTCAACGAATACGGACGGAATTCGCTTGCCTGATAGATCAGACCTCATCTGGCTTTTCTTCAAAGCTTCGGGCCGCGTCAGCCGCGCGGCCTATTTTCTTGGAGGACTGCTGGTGGCCATCATACAGGCCTTCCCGCTCTACCGTTTCACGCTGGTGCCGGAGGGCACCACCGAGAGCAACATGTGGTCGTTCATTTTCTTCATCGCCTTCATTGCCTCGCTTTGGTCGAACGTGGTGCTGGCGGTCAAGCGGTTGCACGACCTCGACAAGCCGGGCGTTGCAGCGCTGGTGCTGTTCGTGCCGGTTGTCTCGATCATCGCTTTCCTCGTGCTTTGCCTGTTTCCAGGGCAACCCGGCCCCAACCGCTACGGCAAGCGCACCAACGCCCCGGCCGAACCCTGAGCACCGATCGGACATTTCGTCATGCGCTACCGCTCGCTTGATCCGAAACTGATCCTCGAAACCGCCGAACGGCTGGAAGGGCGCGTCGCCGAGCGCTTTCCCGATGCAGGCTTGCGCGGCGTCGCCGCCGAGCTCGTGTCGCTGTCGCGCGATCTGGCAAAGGCAGCCAAGGCGCTGGAGGCGCCGATCTGGTGGCTGCGCGGCCTCATCATCGCCGCCTTCGTCGTCGGAGCGCTGATGTTCCTGTTCGTCGGCACAATCCTGCCGCTCGGCCGCATCTCGGGAAACCACGATGCCTTCCAGTCGGTGCAAGGCATCGAAGCCTCCCTCAACATGATCATCCTCGCGGTGCTGGGCTTCCTGGCCCTGATTCGCTCCGAGGAGCGGATCAAGCGCAAGCGGGTGTTTCGCCAGCTCCACGGGCTGCGGTCGCTGATCCACGTCATCGACATGCACCAGCTGACCAAGGATCCGGCAACGCTTTCAGCCAGTTTCAAGCCGACTGCGCATTCGCCAGCCCGCATCACCAACGCCGCCGACCTTGCCCGCTATCTCGACTACTGCTCCGAAATGCTGTCGATCACCGGCAAGATCGCCGCGCTGTTCGCGCAATCGGTGAATGACGCCGTGGTCATCGACGGCGTCAATGACATCGAGAACCTGGCTTCGAACCTCTCGCGAAAGATCTGGCAGAAGATCACGCTGATCGAAACCCCTCATGGGCAGCCGGCACGTGCGGCGAAGACCGATCCCGAGCCGGGCCCGCCGCGCCGGCCTGCAGTCCGCAGACGACCGGGGCCGGCAAGCTAAAACCGGCAACCCGGCGGCAGATCCGCTAGAGCGGTTCATCGTTTCGCAGAAACGCCGAACCGCTCTATCTTTTTTGTTTTGACGCAATTCCGGACGGAAAACCGCTTCACACTTTTCCTGGAATTGCTCCAGAGCGGCGGAGCGGGGAGTTCCGAAAGCCCGGTTTGCGCCGGATGCTCTAAGCGAATGTTAATCACCCTGGCCCAGCATGCCGGCGAAGACTGTGTCGACCGGCACGGAGCGCTCGACTGGCAAGCGACCTATCCCTGATCACCAAGGAGCCGCGCAAAACGTGGAGCGCCGCCGCTCGCCTCTTTGCCTGGTTCTCTTCGCCGATGAAATTGGAACCGGAAGCTGTCCGCGCTCGGCTTCTCGACACCACCTTCGACCGCAAATTCGCAGTCCTGTTCGGCACCATCAGCGTTCTGTTGGTTGCAGTCAGCGCCGCTCTTGCCACCGGGGATTGGTGGCCCTACGCCTGGATTGCCGCCGACCTGATGCTTTTCACCGTCCGCGTTCTGCTGATGCGGGAATGCGAGCAGGCCAGCAGGCGCGGCTCGAAAGGGCCGCTGGCGGGCCTGATGGCAGCCAGCGGCGTCTGGTCGGTCGTTTTCGGCCTCGGCTGCTATGGCTGTGTTGCCAGCGGGAATATGGCGCTTTCCGTACTTGCCGCCTTGAATGTCGCAGGCGTCGTCGGCGTGGTGTCGTCACGCAATGCGGCGACCCCGCGCTTCGCCATATTCGTCATGTTGGCCGTAAGCCTGCCTTACGTGGTCGGTGCATTGTTTTCTGCGGCGCCCGGAATGCCGATCGTCGGAATTCAAACGCCGTTCTATGTGGCCGGCGTCATCATCGTGCTGCTTCAGAACCACGCAATCAATGCCCGCATGATCCGCGCCGAACTGGACAATCGCGACCTGGCCATCAAGGACGCGCTGACCGGCCTGCCAAACCGCATCTTCCTGCAGGAGAAATTGCGCGACATGTGCCGCGACCTTGCGGCGCCGGCCGCCAATGGCGGCAAGCCGTTTGCAGTGCTCAGCATGGACCTCGACGGTTTCAAACAGGTCAACGACCGTTTTGGCCACGCCGTCGGCGACGTGCTGCTGCGCAAGGTGGCCGAACGATTGAAGCGCGGCTTCCGTCCGGGGGACGTGGTCTTCCGCATTGGCGGCGATGAATTTGTCATCCTTTTGCCCGCAACCTCGGAGATCGAGGCCACCTACCTGGCAAAGCGGGCCATCGAAAAGGTCTCGGTGCCTTTCGACCTCGGGGTCGGTTCTGCCATCCATGTCGGCTTGAGCGTCGGCAGCGCCTTCGCACCCGCCGACGGCGGCGATCCGGAAATCCTGCTCACCTGTTCCGACCATGCGCTGTACGAAGCCAAGCGCACCGGCAAGGGCCGTTACTGGGCGCCTGTGCGGGCTACGATCTGACGGACGCGACAACGGCTTCCGGCGACAGGCAGGGCGATCCGCCTCTTTCCTGCTCGACCGCGCGCACCAATGCCGTCACGCGCTTCAGCAACGGCGCCGGCGTGCCGGCCTTTTCGGCCAAACGCAAGGCCGCGCCTTGCAGTTCGCCGATCTCCGAGGGCCGGCGGCGCTGAAGGTCATCCCACATCGACGAACGCGCGGCCGGATCGATGGCAAGCATCCGACGCGCCAAGAACTTGAACAGCCAGTCGGGCAGGCGAAGCACTTTCGGCAGCAGCGCGGGACGCAGGCCGGCGATGCGAGCGGGTTCGATGCCTGTCGCCATCATTGCCGCCAATGCTTCGTCGATCTGGCCGGCCAGGATCAGCCGCCAGCGGCGATCGGCAAGCTCTGCCGCCAGCGGCAGGCCGGAAAGCGCCACCAGCGCGTTGTTGAGGTTGAGCAGCAGCTTGCCCCATAGCACCGCTTCGATGTCACCATGTGTGGCGACGGCAAAGCCCTCGACGTCGAGCAGTTCGTCAAGGCCTGTCGCGCCCTGTTCGATCATCACCTTGCCGCCGCTGGCGCGGTGCAGGCGAAGCGGCAATTCGCCCTCCGGTGATTGGACCACGTTGAACGGCACCATGCCCGCGAGCACCCGCCGGGCGGTGAGATGGGCTCGCAACTTATCGGCATTGTCGACGCCGTTCTGCAGACTGAGTACCACCGCATCCGGTCGGGCATGGGCCGCAATAAGCCCGGCCATGTCTTGCGTCGCGCCGCTCTTGACCGTTAGCAGGATGACATCGGCACCGGGGAATGCCGCGGCCGGATCGGCGGTGACCGACAATGCCTCCGGCTTGACGGATCGGTCGCGGCCATCACGGTCGGTGATGCGCAATCCACCTTTTTGCAGCGCCTTCTCGATGCGAGGCCGCGCCAGCAGAACCACCTTTCGCCCGGCAAGTATCAGGCAGCCGCCGGCGTAGCACCCGATACTGCCGGCACCGGCGATTACGATCGTCCTGCCATGCGTGATCATGCGATGGCCCTGTCCTGGTTGAGAGGCCTTGCCGCAACTTATACGGCATGAAAACCATAATGTCGGCGGCATGGCTGGCCCTTATGTCTGGCCGTGACAGGCCTTGCGCTTTCGACTATCGCTTTTGCCCATGACGCTGCCTACCGATCCGACCAGAAATCTGGCTGCTCTCATCCGCTGCGCTTCCGTGACGCCCGCCGAAGGCGGTGCGCTGAGCGCGCTGGAAGAAATGTTGAAGCCGCTCGGCTTTGCCGTCGAGCGCCCGGTGTTTTCCGAATCCGGCACACCTGACATAGAGAACCTTTACGCGCGGCGTTCCGGCAACGGCCCGCATCTGATGTTTGCCGGCCATACCGATGTGGTGCCGGTGGGCGATGAAACAGCCTGGACGCACCCACCCTTTGGCGCCGAGATCGCCAATGGCGAGATGTTGGGCCGCGGCGCCGTCGACATGAAGGGCGGCATTGCTTGTTTCGTCGCGGCGGTAGCGCGACATATCGCGCAGAAGGGCGGCCCGAAGGGGTCGGTCTCGCTGCTGATAACCGGCGACGAGGAAGGGCCGGCGATCAACGGCACGACGAAGCTGCTCGAATGGGCGGCTGCCAAGGGTGAGAAATGGCATGCTGCGATCGTCGGCGAGCCGACCAATCCCGACGCGCTCGGCGATATGATCAAGATCGGCCGGCGCGGCTCGCTCTCCGGCACGGTCGTCGTCAACGGCCGCCAGGGCCACGCCGCCTATCCGCAGCTAGCCGACAACCCGGTGCGCGGCCTGGTGACGCTGGTCGACGCCTTGCTTCACCCCGTCTTCGACAACGGAACAAGGGATTTCCAGCCGACCAATCTTGAGGTCACCTCCATCGACGTTGGCAACCCTGCCACCAACGTCATCCCGGCGAAGGCGGCGGCTACCTTCAATATTCGCTTCAACGACATATGGACCGCCGAGACGATCCAGGCCGAGATCCACAACCGCCTCGACCGGGCGGCGAAACGCAAGAAATACCGCGCCGGCAAGAAGACGCCGGTCGACTACGAGATCGTCTGGCGCGACGGACCGAGCCACGTTTTCCTGACACGCGACGACAGGTTGATCGAGACGCTTGGCGGCTCGATCAAGGCGGTGACCGGCAGGAAGCCGGCGCTCTCCACCTCCGGCGGCACCTCCGATGCCCGCTTCATCAAGGATTATTGTCCGGTGGTCGAATTCGGACTGGTCGGCAAGACCATGCACATGGTCGACGAACGCGTGGCGATTGCCGACCTCGAGACGCTGACGCAGATTTATCTGCGCTTCGTTGAAGACTGGTTTGCGCAGGACATATCCTAGTGATGCTTTCAGCGGATGAAACCTACGCTTCGCTTGCCGGTGCCTGGCGGCTGATGCTCGGCAAGGCCGACGGATTTCGCCTGCTCGACCTTTCGGCGGACGGTTTCTGGAACTCCTTTTTTGCCATCGTCGTCGCGGCGCCGGCACTGATCGTCGGCTGGGTCGGTATTGCCAACGAGATCGGCGATCCCAACGCATTCGTCGGCCGTTTCAGCATGTTGATCCGCCTGGCCACCGTCGATATCGGCGCCTGGGTGCTGCCGCTCATAGGCCTCGCCCTGGTGGCGCCGCGGGTCGGCGTCGGCGGCCGTTTCGTCCATTATGTCGTGGCCAGCAATTGGGCCTCGGCGATCATCGCCTGGATGATGCTGCCATCGGCGTTGATCCGGCTTTTCCTGACGTCGGCCAGCGAAGTCTCCGGACTCGTGTCGCTGCTGTTATTCGCGCTGTCGATGGTATTGACCTGGCGGATGACCAACGTTGCGATCGGCAGGGGTGCGGCCACCGGCAGCGCCGTTTTTGCCGGCATGTTCGTGGCGTCGCTGATCGTCCTGTTCGGCCTGCAGGCGCTGCTCGGGATCAGCGTTCCGGATCAGCCAGGCGTCGGATAATCGACGCCGACGAGAAACAGCCCGTCGGGCGGCGCCACCTGACCGCAGGCCGCACGGTCGCGCGCCTCAAGCGCCGCCTTGAGGTCGGCAACAGTCCAGCCGCCTTCGCCGACACGTTTGAGCGAGCCGACCATCGAGCGCACCTGGTTGTGCAGGAATGACCGCGCCGAAGCGCGGACCTCAATGAAATCGCCCGCCCGGCTGACATCCAGCCGGTCGAGCGTGCGGACGGGGCTGGTGGCTTGGCACTGGGTCGAGCGGAAGGTGGTGAAATCATGCCGGCCAAGCAGCACCTTTGCCGCTTCGTGCATGGCACCGGCATCGAGCTGCTTCGGTACCCACCAGATCTTGCCCTTGTCGAGCGCCGCCGGCGCGCGGCGATTGACGATGCGGTAGAGGTAATGGCGGCTGATCGCCGAGAAACGCGCATCGAAGCCATCCGGCACGACGGCGGCCTTCAGGATGGCGATGCGCACCTTGGCCGCCTGCAGATGCGCGTTGACGGCGTCGCGCACCTTGTCGCCGGGCCATGCCTTGATCAGATCGACATGCGCCACCTGAGCGGTCGCATGGACGCCGGCATCGGTGCGGCCGGCGGCGCGCAGCGAAACCTGCTCACCGCAGAAGTTCTCGATCGCCCGCTCGATCGCCTGCTGCACCGAAGGCTGGTTGGCCTGGCGCTGCCAGCCGGCGAAGAGACTGCCGTCATATTCGATGTCGAGGCGAAAACGCGGCATTCCCGGATCGAGGCGAAATCAGGCGGCGAGGGCTGAGCCGAAGGCCGAGGCGTAGACCAGCCTGCCGGTCTCGGGCGCCTCGCCCCAGGCAAGCGCCTGCAAAGCCTCGCTTTGGTAGTCGCTCTCGAATTTCGCTGCACGGGCGCGGCTGTAGCCGAAACGGCCATAGTAAGCGGGATCGCCGAGCACCACGGCGAGCGTCTCGCCAGCAGCCTTCAGGCGGATATGCGCCTCGCGGACCAGCGCACCGCCGATGCCGGTGCCGTGGAACGACGGCTCGACCGCCAAAGGAGCCAAAGCCACCGCCGGGAAGCTCTTGCCGCCATTCCGCACGAAAAGCCGTGAAAACAGGATATGGCCGACCACTTGCCCGTCTTCGTCCGCCACCAGTTCGACGACGGCATCACCGCCGGTGACCAGCGCGTCGACCAGTCCGGCCTCGGTCTGCTGGCCGAATGCGTGTTCTTCGACAAGGCGGATCGCCTCGCGGTCCCGCGGCGTCGCCGCGCGTATGGACATCATGCTCATGACAATTTCATTCCTTTTTCGAGCCTGGCCCCGCGCAGAAACTCCTGCGCGGCAATGGGCCTTGCGCCCGCACGTTGAACTTCGACCGGCCTGATCGCGCCTGACCCGCAGGCGACCGTCAGCCGGTCATCGAGAATTCCTCCCGGTTCGCCGGCGCCTTGCGAGAGCGTCGAGCGAAGCAGTTTCAGCCGTTCCACGCGGCCGCCGATTTCGGCCTCGCACCATGCACCGGGAAAGGGCGACAGGCCGCGAATCTGGTTGTGCACGTCGCCGGCAGGTCGCAGCCAGTCTATGCGAGTCTCCGATTTATCGATTTTCTTGGCGTAGGTCACCCCCACCTCCGCCTGTGTGGTAAATGTCAGCGTATTCCGCTCCAGCCGTTCGAGCGCTTGCACTATCAGCGAAGCACCCAAGACCATCAGCCGATCGTGCAGATCGCCGGCCGTCATGTCGGGTCCAATGGCGCATTTTTCAACCATTGCCACCGGGCCGGTGTCGAGGCCTTCCTCCATCCGCATCACCATCATGCCCGTTTCGGTATCGCCGGCCATGATGGCGCGCTGGATAGGGGCAGCGCCGCGCCAGCGCGGCAGCAGCGATGCATGGCCGTTGAGGCAACCGAGCCGCGGCGCCTCGAGAATGGGTTTGGGCAGAAGCAGCCCGTAGGCGACCACCACGGCGACGTCGGCACGCAACGCGCGGAACGCCTCCTGCTCCGCCTCGCCCTTCAGCGACACCGGCGACCGCACCTCGATGCCAAGCCGCTCGGCCTCGCGCTGCACCGGCGACGGCGTCAGTTCGAGCCCGCGCCGGCCGCCGGCGCGCGGCGGCTGCGTGTAGACGGCTGCCAACTCGTGCCCGGCCCCGGCAATCGCCCGCAGCGTCGGCACGGAGAATTCGGGCGTACCCATGAAGATGACACGCAGGGGCATTCGTCGACGCCTACCCCACCATCTTGCCCGGCGCCTTGTCCCTGGCGAGCTTCTTGAATTTCTTGACCACCATGTCGCGCTTCAGCTTGGAGATGTAATCGATGAACAGCACGCCGTTGAGGTGGTCGATTTCATGCTGCAGGCAGGTCGCCATCAGCCCCTCGGCCTCGATCTCCTGCAGCTTGCCATCGCGATCGAGATATTTCACCCGCACCGCGGCGGGGCGCTCGACTTCCGCATAGTAATCGGGGATCGACAGGCAGCCTTCCTCATAGACCGAACGCTGGTCGGAGCTTTCAAGGATTTCGGGATTGATGAAGACGTGCGGCGCCGGCGTCTCGTCCTCCTTGGCGAGGTCGATCACCAGCATGCGCAAGGGTTCGCCGACCTGGATCGCTGCGAGGCCGATGCCGGGCGCGTCATACATGGTGTCCAGCATGTCGCCGGCCAGTTTGCGCAAATCGCCATCGACACGCTCGACCGGTTTTGAAACCTGGCGCAGGACGGGATCGGGGAGGATGATAAGCGGCTTGATCGACATGGCGTCTCACCTAAGACCTCGCAGGAAAAGCGTCAACCGGGGCGCCTTCGGGTCGTTCACGTTTTGATCTGTGCTGGCAGACCGAATCATCTATGCTGTCGACATGAACGATCTGGCCACCATCCTGTCCGAACCTGTCGCCCGCCTAGGCGCCACCACGATCACGCTCGGCCATGCCCTGGGTTTCGGCGCAATGCTGTTCCTTGGACTGTTCGTGGCGCTCGTCGTTGCGCTCTGGCGATCGGCCAAGGCGCGTGCAGTGGCGGCCGCCGAAGCCGCCGACCACGCCCGCGACGCCGAGGTGCGGATGGCCGGCATCTTGGCAAGCCAGGCGGAAATGCAGGGCCGCATGGGCGCCATCGCCGAAGTGTTCGGGGCGCGCCAGGCGGAACTGACACAGTCGATCGGCCAGCGTCTCGATGCCATGACCGGCCGCCTGGGCCAGACCATGACCGAGCAGACGAGATCGACGCATGAGAGCCTCGCCAAGCTGCAGGAACGGCTGGCGGTCATCGATATCGCGCAAGGCAACATCCAGTCGCTGGCCGGCCAGGTCGTGCAATTGCAGGCGATCCTTTCCAACAAGCAGACGCGCGGCGCCTTCGGCCAGTCGCGTATGGAAGCTATCGTCGCCGACGGATTGCCGCACGGCGCCTATGAATTCCAGGCGACCTTGTCGAATGGCAGCCGGCCCGACTGCCTGGTGAAGATGCCGAACGGCGCACCGTCGCTTGCCATCGATGCAAAGTTTCCGCTCGAGGCCTGGAATGCCATCCGGGCCGCCGAAGGCGCCGAACTGCAGAAGACCGCCGCACAGGCTTTCCGCCGCGACATCGAGGTGCATGTCCGCGATATTTCCGAAAAATACCTGATCCAGGGCGAGACGCAGGACACCGCCTTCATGTTCGTGCCTTCGGAATCGGTGTTCGCCGAAATCCACGAGAATTTCGAGGCCGTTGTCCAGAAGGCGCATCGCTCACGGATCGTCATCGTCTCGCCATCGCTTTTGATGCTGTCGATCCAGGTCATCCAGGCGATCCTCAAGGATGCCCGCATGCGCGAGCAGGCACACCTGATCCAGGGCGAGGTTATCCGGCTGATGGAAGACGTCTCCCGGCTAGACGAGCGGGTGCGCAAATTGCAGACGCATTTCGGCCAATCGGCCAAGGACATCGAGGACATCCTGGTCTCGACATCGAAGGTGACCAGGCGCGGACAGAAGATCGAGGCGCTGGAGTTTGGCGTGCAGCCGGCGGAGGACACCCCCGGTTCGAATGGCAGCGGAGCAAAAGCGGAAAGCAGCCCGCGCGTCGCCGATTCGAAAACCGGGCAGTTGAGGCTAAGGGTCGTCGAAGGCGACGATTGAGAGCTGCGCCGGAACCGGAGGCTTCGCCCCGGTCTGGCGCTACTGCTCCTCGATGATGGTTGTGCCTTCGAATTCCGGCAGCCAATGCAGCGCCGAGCGGTGCCAGATCTGCTTTCTCGGCACCAGTTGCTCGCGCTGCCGTGCCGTGCCGACCCTGATACCGTAAACCTTCGGTCCCTCACCCGCCGAAGTGGCGTAGAGATGCGAGCCGCACTCACCGCAAAATGCCTGGGCGCGCTTGGCGCCGCTCGAACCGGTCTTGATGTAGATCTTCGGCGTGCCCTTGGTGATCCTGTAATTGTCCTCGGACGCCGGCACGGTGACGCGAAAGGCCGTTCCGGTTAGCTTCTGACAATCGATGCAGTGACAAATGGTGGTCTTTTCCGGATCGATCTCGGCCTCGTAAGTAATGGCGCCGCAATGACACCCGCCGTCGATTTTCATCTTCGTTCCTCCTGGAGCTTTTGCCCGCAATCATAACCGGGACTGCCCGATGGCGCAGCCATTTTCCTCAGGCTGGTTCCCCTCCGGACGCCGCCAAGGCCTTGCTCCGGCGTTCCCAGGTGCCGGTGGTCTGCGGTTTGACGAAGAGCCGCGTCACCTCCGGCATCTCCGCCTTCAGCCGCGTCTCCAGGCGCTCGACACAGGTCTCTATCTCCGGCGCCGACAAATGATCCTCGAACTCGATGCTCAAAGCGGCGACGATCTCCTGCGGACCCATATGCAGCGTCAGCGCGCCATTCGCCCGCTGCACCG
Source organism: Mesorhizobium sp. M0998 (assembly GCF_040318885.1). Lineage (NCBI taxonomy): Bacteria > Pseudomonadati > Pseudomonadota > Alphaproteobacteria > Hyphomicrobiales > Phyllobacteriaceae > Mesorhizobium > Mesorhizobium sp. M0998. The sequence goes on along the minus strand of NZ_JAMYND010000013.1, from coordinate 47,901 downwards.
CCGGGTCCTGCTGGACGATGGCCAGCACCTCTGTTTGCACCTCGGGCGAAGCCGGCTCGCCGAGCAGCAGGCTCTTGCTTTCGCGCGCCAGGAAGATCGCGGTCCCGCCCAGGATCAGCGCGATGCCGATCGACGCGGCGCCGTCGAGCTTCGGCATGTCCAGCAGTTCCGCCGCCGATATCCCGGCGAAGGCGACAACGAGGCCGAGAAGTGCCGCGCTGTCCTCGAAGAGTACGGTGTAGACACTCGGATCCTTGCTGAGCTGCACCGCCTCGAGCCAGCCGTGGCTGCCTTTTTGGTGGCGGAACTCCTTCAGCGCCACCAGCCAAGAGGTGCCTTCGAAGAGAAAGGAAAGGCCAAGGACAGCGTAGTTCACCTTGGCGTTGGCAATCGGCTCCGGCGCCATGATGTGCGTCACGCCTTCGTAGAACGATATGCCGGCGCCCAGTGCAAAGACGAGGAGCGCAACGATGAAGCTCCAGAAGTACAGCTCGCGGCCATGGCCGAGCGGATGCGTGCGGTCGGCCGGCCGGGCGGCACGGTGCATGCCGTAAAGCAGCAGGCTGCCATTGCCGGTATCGACGAGCGAGTGGACGCCTTCCGAGAGCATAGCCGAGCTGCCCGTGAACAAGGCGGCGGCAAATTTGGTCAGTGCGATCGCAAGATTTCCGGCGAGCGCCGCATAGATCACTTTTTTCGACCCGCCATGCGCCGCCATGGTGTGCTGCCCTGGTTGATGCCTCGAGATTGGCGGAGCGTCCGCCCACGCTCCACAGCTCTCACAACGCCTGAAGCGCCCAGTTGTTCACAAGGTCAGTTGTTCAAAAGGGCGGCGCGGGGCTATTCGACGACCTCGTCCGTCCAGACCTTGAAGCCAGCCAGCGCGCCCGGCCCGAAAATGTGGGTCAGCGGCACATCGGCGGCATCGCGTCCGGAGGCAATCAGGATGCGGCCGATGCGCGGCGCGTTGTTGCGCGGGTCGAACGCGTGCCAGCGGCCGCCGAGATAGACTTCCATCCAGGCGGCGAAATCCATGTCCGACCACGGCTTTGGCAGGCCGATATCACTGATATAGCCGGTGCAGTAGCGGGTCGGAATGTTCAGGGCGCGGCAGAAGGCAACAGCGAGGTGAGCAAAGTCCCGGCATACACCACTCTGCTCGCGATAGGCCTCGGCGGCGGTGCGCGTCGGCCGCGCATTGAAATAGTTGAAGACGATGTGGTTATGGACGAAGTCGCAGACCGCCTGGACGCGCGGAATGCCGAGCGGGGTGCTGCCGAACAGCCGCCACGCTTCATTCGACAGCACGTCGCTCTCGCAATAGCGGCTGGGCAGCAGGAACAGCAGCGTCTCCGACGGCAGATCGCGGACCTCGTGCTGCCACGCCGTCAGCTCGCGCGTCTCGAAGGAGCCGGGGGCGCGGATCACCGCGTCCGTGCCGAACGCAAAGCGCCCGGCCGGCGCAACGAAACGGTTGCACCAATTGCCGAAACTGTCGCGGTAGCTCTCGATCGGCACCGGCGGGTTCGACGTCAGGAAATCCGGCCGCTCAAGATCGGATGCGCGCGAATAATGGACATTTAGCATCGCGATCAGCGGTGTTTCCTGCGGGAAGTCGAAGCTCATCTGGCAACCGATGTGGATCCGCATTGTCGTCCTGACCGGCCTGCCTGATCATCAGCCGGCGAAACGCGAGGGCTGATGCTGCAGTGCGAAGAAGACCATGGCACGGACCGCTGCGGTTTACGAGGGAATTAGAAACCGGTTGACAGCCCATCGGCCAGGCGACTGCACGGCAGCGGCCTCTTGCAGTCGAGCGTTTTCTCTTGTTTCACTTCGCCAGATATCAACTGGAGGAACGAATCATGGCTAAGGGTGCGATGAAGGCAGGCAAGGAGGCCCGCAAGCCGAAGAAGGACGCGAAGAAACCGGCTCCGGCGCCGGCCCTGAAGGCACCGCCGGTGAAGGCGATGAAGCTGAAGGACAAGTAGAGCCGCAGCTACCGTTTCGGCTTATTTCGACCGGCCGCAAACGCGGCCGGGTATGATTGTTCACTAAGCTCACGCGCATCCCCTTGGATGCGGCGAAGGCAAAGCCATCGAAACGGAGCGTTCCGATGTCGTCGGTTTTCCTGTTCCTCGCCGGCCTGTTCGAGATCGGCTGGGCGATCGGCCTCAAATACACCGACGGATTCTCGAAGCCGCTGCCGACCGTCCTGACGGTAGCCTCGATGATCGTCAGCCTGACCTTGCTCGGCCTGGCGCTGAAGGCGTTGGCGGTCGGCACCGCTTACGCGGTGTGGACCGGCATCGGCACGGCGCTGTTGGGGATATGGCTGCTCGGCGAGCCAGCGACGGCGATCAGGCTGGCCTGCATCGCGCTAATCGTCTGCGGCATCATGGGACTGAAGCTCGCGGCTTAGCCGATTCTGACAGACGAACGCGTTCGGGGCCGCTGCAAGGCGGCCCTGATTCTTGAATTCGGCTGATCAGTGCCGGAAGGCGCTATCGCGCGGAGAAGCCGGGCGGCGTCCTGCCGGTGCGCTGCTTGCGCGCGGCATAGCGTGCGTCACGCTTGGCCTTGCGTTCGGCCTCGTCGGCAAGAAAACGGGCGATGCGCTCGTTCTCTTCAGCTTCCCGGATCTTCGCTTCGGCCTGTGCTGCTTCTTCCGCGGCAATGCGTGCCGCTTCGGCAGCTGCCTCGCGCTCGGCCTTTTCGACCGCTTCGCGCGCCAGCTTTTCCTGCTTCAGCCTGGCCTTTTCGGCCTCGCGTATAGCGCGGGCCTCGAGGATTGCCTTGCGCTCGGCCTGTCGTGCCAGCACCGCTGGATCATCTGGCGCCGGCTTTGCCTTGAAGCGCTCCAGAAGCGCCTTCTTTGCCTCGTTTGCGGCATTGCGCCGCTCGAAAACGTCTTTTTCCCTATAGATAGCCAAGTCCACTTCCCTGAAGTCAATTTGCGAGGCTTACATACGCGTGAAAACCGAGAGTTCAAGCGCCAAAACGGTATGCCAGCCATGAAATTCTGATCTGTTGCAGCCGGGAGACGCCATTTCGATTGAATTCGGCTGAAAGGCACCCGCACTGTTCACCATCCAGGCATCTGGCGGGGCGGTGGACTGATCGCTACGTGTAGCGCCAAGACAAAACGCTGAGATGACACACTATGGAACTCGGTCTCTACACCTTCGCCGACGTCAGCCCGGAACCGGGTCCCGGTGCGATCGGTGCGCATGAGCGGTTGCGCAATTTGATCGAGGAGATCGAGCTCGCCGACCAGGTCGGGCTGGACGTCTTTGGTCTCGGCGAGCACCACCGTCCCGACTATGCTGCCTCGGCTCCGGCGGTGGCGCTGGCGGCGGCGGCCGAACGGACCAAGCGCATAAGGCTGACCAGCGCTGTCACCGTGCTGTCCTCCGACGATCCGGTGCGCGTCTTCCAGCAGTTTGCCACCCTCGATCTTCTGTCCGGCGGCCGTGCCGAGATCATGGCCGGGCGCGGCTCGTTCATCGAATCCTTTCCGCTGTTCGGCTACAATCTCGAAGATTATGACGAACTCTTCGCCGAGAAGCTCGACCTGCTGCTCGCCATCCGCGATCATGTCAAGGTGACCTGGTCGGGCAGTCTGCGCGCGCCGATCAACGACCGCGGCGTCTATCCCCGGCCCTTGCAGGACAAATTGCCGATCTGGATCGCCGTCGGTGGAACACCGCAATCCGTCGCCCGCGCGGGCGTGCTCGGGTTGCCGCTGGCACTGGCGATCATCGGTGGCGAGCCGGCGCGGTTCGCACCGCTGTTCGACATCTACAGGGATGCAGCCAGGCGCGCCGGCAACGATCCGGCAAGCCTTGCCACCAGTCTCAACGTGCACGGCTTCATTGCCGACACCACGGACCAGGCAGCCGACGATTTTTACGGGCCGCAGGCCGAGGTGATGAACCGCATCGGCCGCGAGCGCGGCTGGGGGCCGACATCGCGGGCGCATTTCAACCAATCGCGCGGCCCAAACGGCGCGCTGTTCGTCGGCAATCCAGAACAGGTGGCCGAGAAGATCATTGCCCACCACAGGATATTCGGCAACGACCGCTTCCTGCTGCAAATGGCGATCGGCACCATGCCGCACGCCAAGGTGATGAAGGCCATCGAACTCTACGGCACCAAAGTGGCGCCGATCGTGCGCCGGGAAACTGCGAAGGCCGTTCCCGCCGTGGCGGCGCCGGTTGCCTGATTCCCAGTCACCCGATTCATTGCCAAGGCCGCGAGGCGGCCTTGCCGGTGACGCCAGCTAACGGAACCTTGAAGCGACAGAGGCGTTTTCGCCAACGGTCTGCACCAATCGCGGTGTGCCGCCGAGGGTCAGAATGAAAGCCGAACCCGACGCTTCGGGCGCAAGCGCTGCCGAAAGCCCGGATCCGCGCGTCGAGGCGCGGGCGGATGCGCATCTGATGCGTTCGCTGCTCGTCGGCATCTTCATTCTCATGGCGATCTACGCGCTTTACTTCGCGCGCGCCTTCTTCATGCCAGTCATTCTGGCTTTCCTGCTGGCGCTGACGCTGACGCCGATCGTTCGCTTCCTGCGCAAGCATGGCATGCCCGATGTCATTTCAGCGACACTGCTGGTGCTGCTTTCGTTCTGCCTCGTCGCCGTCGCGGGATATCTGCTCAGCGGCCCGGTCATCGATCTCATCAACAACACCTCGACGATCGGCCAGCAGCTTACCGAACGTCTGGCACAACTGCGCCGTCCGTTCGAAAGGATCGTGGAGGTTTCGCGTCAGATAGAGGGACTGACGCAGACATCCCAGGAGCCGGGCGTTCAGAGGGTGGCGATGGCGCCATCCGGTATTCTCTCGCAGGCCGCCGGCAATGTACTGTCGGCCGGCACCAGCGTCACCATCGTCTTCGTCCTGTCGCTGTTCCTGCTCGCCTCCGGCACGATGTTCTATGAAAAGATCGTCCAATCCTTCCCCAGTCTCAGCGAAAAGAAGCGGGCACTGCGTGTCGTCTACGACGTCGAACGTGAAATCTCGCACTATCTGCTTACCGTCACGATCATCAATACATGTCTCGGCGTGGTCATCGGGCTCGGCCTGTGGGCACTCGGCGTGCCAAACGCGCAGGTCTGGGGCGCGGCAGCGGCTCTGCTCAATTTCCTGCCCTATATCGGAGCGTTAATCACCATCACGCTGGTCACGATCATTGCGCTGATAAGCTTCGACACGATTTCCTACGCGCTGCTGGCGCCGGCCTTCGTCGTTCTATGCTACATCGTCGAAGGCCAGTTCGTGACGCCGACGGTGGTCGGCCGCCGTCTCGAAATCAACGCAGTGGCGATCCTCATCGCCATCGCCTTCTGGTCGTGGCTATGGGGTTTTGTCGGCGCGCTGCTGGCGGTGCCGCTGCTGGTCGTCATCAAGGTGTTCTGCGATCATTTCGACGGTCTCAGCCATGTCGGCAATTTCCTGGCGGCGCAACACACGGCAGCGATCGAGGACGAAGAGATTTCCGAGGTGAACAAGTAGCGGCTTAAAGGGTCAAAAGCGTCCCCCCGATGGTGCAGATCACGACCTTGCATCGGTCGCACGTCCGTTGTGCCCTCAGCGCTCCATCAACATTTTGAATTTGCCGCCTCGGCAACGGCTTCCTACATCCCTTCGGCCCACAGGAAACCCGCGCCGATGACCGTTCTTTCCGTTCTCGACCTGTCGCCGATCGTCGAAGGCAGCAACGCTTCACAGTCACTCGCCAATTCGCTCGATCTCGCCCGTCATGCCGAGCGGCTGGGTTACCGGCGCTATTGGCTGGCAGAGCACCACAATATGCCGGGCATCGCCAGCGCTGCCACCTCGGTGGTCATTGCCCATGTGGCCGGCGGCACCGATACGATACGCGTCGGCGCCGGCGGCGTCATGCTGCCCAATCATTCCCCGCTGGTCATCGCCGAGCAGTTCGGTACGCTCAACGCTCTGCATCCTGGCCGCATCGATCTCGGCCTCGGCCGGGCGCCCGGCACCGACATGGCCACGGCACGGGCGCTGCGCCGTAACCTCGACGCTGGCGCCGACAATTTCCCGCAGGACGTCGTCGAGCTGATGGGTTACTTGCAGCCGGCCGAAGACGGCCAACGCATCCGCGCGGTGCCCGGCGAAGGCGAAAAGGTGCCGATCTGGATTCTCGGTTCCAGCCTCTACGGCGCGCAGCTTGCCGCCATGCTCGGCCTGCCCTACGCTTTCGCTTCGCATTTTGCGCCGGCCGAGCTCGACCATGCTCTGGAGATCTACCGCTCGCGTTTCCAGCCTTCGGAGCAGCTCGACAAGCCTTATGTGATGCTCGGCCTCAACGTCTTCGCCGCTCCTTCCGATGCCGAGGCGCGGCTGCTGTTCACCTCGCTGCAGCAGGCCTTCGTCAATCTGCGCACCGGCCGGCCCGGCCGATTGCCGCCGCCGGTCGAAGGATATGAGCGCGACCTCGATCCAATGGCCAAGACCATGCTCGGCCAAGCGCTTTCCTGCGCCGTCGTCGGCTCTCCCGAAACAGTCAGGCAAGGCATCGAGGCGTTTGTGCGCCGGACAGGCGCCGACGACTTGATGGTCACAGCGCAGATTTTCGACCATGCGGCGCGGGTGCGCTCGTTCGAGATCCTGGCCGACGCCCACAAATCGCTGTCGGAAGCTGCCTGAGAGTTGGTTCGCCACTTGCCACTGTTGCGGGCAAGGCCGGCCTTAGGCAGGGAACATCGCGAACAGGTGTGCGAAAACATAGCGAACATTTCGCGCGTTTTGCGCGGAGGTTTTCGATCCGTCATGCTCGTCCGTTAGCGGGAAACGCGGCGTCCACTAAATAACGATCACCTTGGTGCCGATTGTGGCGCGGTCATAGAGATCGATGATGTCCTGGTTCATGAGGCGAATGCAGCCCGCCGACACAGCTTTGCCGATGGACCACCATTCAGGGCTACCGTGCAGGCGATATCCAGTGTCACCTTTCTCGTTAAAAAGATAGAGCGCCCGCGCCCCGAGCGGGTTCATGAGTCCGCCCTCCATATGGGCCGGTATGATGCGGCCTCGCTTCTGCTCGCGCACGATCATCGCAGACGGCGCGCTCCAATCCGGCCATTCGCGCTTCCTCGCAACGTGAGCAGTGCCATGCCACTCGAAGCCCGCCTTGCCGACGCCGATGCCGTAGCGCAGCGCCTGACCGTCTCCCAACACGTAGTAGAGGAACTTCGCTCCTGTATCGACAATGATGGTGCCCGGCGCCTCGTCAGTCGCATAAGGTACTGTCTGCCGATGGAACTTTTGGTCAACCTTGTAGATCGGAACCGGCGGAACGCGAAAACCGGCGTCGGTGAGGCCGCCATAGGCCTGGGGAAAGGTCTGTAACGCTCCGCCGGTGGTGCAGCCGGAGAATGCGGCCATCCCAGCAAGTACCAGCCCGATTAGGATCGATTTCACGCGCATGACTCAAGCCGGCGCCCGTGTGAACGATCTGTCGCATCTCGTCATATTCCTAATCCGACATGCTTCGATTGCCAAGATTTTCCTGACGGTCGGCTGGCTGATTGTTGGCCACTTGGCCCGATCGGCGCCGCGTCCTTCAATTGCTCGGTTTTTGAACGACGACCCCCCGTAGTGGCTGCGCAGACCCGGGGTCGGCAGGACAGAGGGAGCGCTGTCCGTCCGGCATTGCAAAGTTTCTGAACAGAGCCCACGCGCTACGCGCTGACGCTCTGCGCAGTCGCACCTAGCGGACGGCATGAATTGCGGATCATCAAGCGTCCCTTGAGCGTCAGCTTGCGCGGCGGCGCATCCCTGTTTCCGGCGAGCCGGTCGAGCAGCAGATTGGCCGCCTGTTCGCCGATCGCCTGCACGGGCTGTGCGACCGTGGTCAATTGCGGCCGGAACACATCCGACCACGGAAAATCGTCGAAGCAAGCGACGGAAATATCCTCCGGACAGGACAGGCCGATATCGCGAATGGCCTTCATGGTGCCGATCACCATCGGGTTGTTGGCCGAAAAGATGGCGCTCGGCCGGTCGTGCAGCGAAAGCAGCTGCATGGTGGCGTTGTAGCCATCGACTTCGTGGAAATTGCCGAAGCGGACGAGCTCGGGTTCGGCCGGCAGGCCGGCGGCCTGGAGGGCCTCGCGGTATCCCGCCATGCGGTCATGCATCGGCGAGATATCGAACGAGCCGGAGATGTAGCCGATGCGCCGATGGCCGAGATCGATCAGATAAGTGATGGCGTCGAACACCGCGCGCTGATTGTCGAGAACGACGGCATCGGTGTCGACACCCTGGCAAACACGGTCGAGCAGCACGACCGGCACATTGGCGTCGTCGACAATCCGTTTGAGGATCGCGCCGTCACCGACACGCGCGACGATCAGTCCGTCGACCATGCGGTCGAGCAGCAGCCTGATCTGGTCGTCCTGCGTGTTCAGGTGCTCGTCGGTGCAGCACAGCATGACGGCGTAGCCGGCCCTGTCGAAAGCCTGCTGGATGACCGAAACCACGTCGGTAAAGAACGGATTGGTGATGTGTGGGACGGTGAGCCCGATGGTGCGTGTGGTGCCCATCTTCAGGCTGCGGGCAATGGCGTTGCGCTTATAACCGATGTCGCGGATCGCCTGTTCGATCCGCTGGCTGAGCTCGGGGCTGACGGTCGCGGTGCCATTGATCAGCGCCGATACGGTGGCCACGGAAACACGCGCGGCCTCGGCCACATGAAGCATAGTCGGGGCAGTGAATTTGCGCTGCTTTTTTCGTCCTGACGCTGTCATTTTCGAAACGTTTCACCACTCCACGGTAGCAATACGTACGGAATCTTATGATTTTGCGCAAGAATTGAAATGGAACAATCTCAGGCTCCAGATATTGCCTTGACATGATCGAAACGTTTAGATTAGCGTTTGAGGTGTTCGGTGACGACGGAGGGAGGCCGTCCTTATCATGCAGCACGGCAATTCCATCCCTGCGCAAGGCGTTGTGGCGGACGGCTCGGCGATCGTGCTGAGCGCCGAGCACATCTCCAAGTCCTTCGGCGGTATCGCCGCGCTTGTCGATGTCGGCTTCGAACTGCGGCGCGGCGAGGTCCATGCGCTGATGGGCGAGAACGGCGCCGGCAAGTCGACGCTGATGAAGATCCTGTCCGGCGTCTATACGGACTATAACGGAACGGTCAGTATCGATGGCCATCCGGTGCGCTTTGCCGGCGTCCGCGAAGCCGAGCGCGCCGGCATCGCCATCATCCACCAGGAGCTGAACCTCGTTCCCGAACTTAGCGTCGCCGACAATATCTTTCTCGGCCGCGAGAAGCTGATCGCCGGGCTGATCGTCGACCGCAAGGCGAGCAGCCGCGCTGCCGGCGCGCTCTTGCAAAGGCTCGGCATCGAGCTCGACCCGGATGCGCGCGTCGGTGCCTTGCGCGTCGGCGAACAGCAGCTGGTCGAGATCGCCAAGGCGCTGTCGATGTCGGCGCGCATTCTGATCATGGACGAGCCGACCTCGGCGCTTTCGCCGGCCGAATGCCAGCGGCTGTTCCGCATCATCCGCCAGCTCGCCGACAGCGGCGTGGCGATCGTCTACATTTCGCACCGCATCGACGAGGTCATGCATCTGGCCAGCCGCGTCACCGTGTTTCGCGATGGACGCCACGTCCTGACGCGGGTGATGGACAAGCTCGACGAAGACGCCATAATTTCGGCGATGGTCGGGCGAAACCTGCTTGCTTCCTCCCAGGAGCACCGCATCCCCGGTGGCAACACGGTCCTGTCCGTAAGCGAGCTGTCGTTGTCGAAGCCCAATCGCCATGGTTGGCGCACCGTGCTCGACGGCGTCAGCTTCGATCTTGCCGCAGGAGAAATCCTCGGTATCGGCGGGCTGCTGGGCTCGGGCCGTACCGAAATCCTGGAAACCATCTTCGGGTCCAGCGGCGGACGTGCCGGCGGTGAGATCAGGCTCGATGGCGAGGCAGTAGAAATCCGTTCGCCGCGCGATGCGCGCCGGCTCGGCATCGCCCTGGTCACGGAAGACCGCAAGACGCAAGGCCTGCATCTCGAGGCCTCGATCACCGACAATGTCGCGCTGCCGCTGGTCGGCGCGCTGGCGCGGTTCGGCGTGCGCTCGCTGGCCGGTGAGCAAGGGCTGGCACGGGACGCCGTCAAGGCGCTCGGCATTCGCTGCGAGACCGTCGAGCAGCCGGCCGGCACGCTGTCCGGCGGCAACCAGCAGAAGGTCGTCATCGGCAAATGGCTAGCGACGAGGCCGCGGGTGCTGCTGCTTGACGAGCCGACACGCGGCATCGATGTCGGTGCCAAGCGGGAAATCTACGATCTCATCTTCAAGCTGGCGCGAGACGGGCTGGCAATCGCCGTCATCAGCTCGGAATTGCCGGAGCTGCTGCATCTCTCCGACCGTATTCTGGTCATGGCCGACGGCCGCCAGACGGGAACCCTGTCCCGCGCGCAAGCCAGCGAGGAGGCCATCATGTGGCTTGCGGCGCCGCGACGGACGATGACGAGGCCTGCCGCATGAGCATTTTGCATATCCTGTCCCGGACGAAGCTCTATTGGGGCCTGATCGCCATCTTCCTGATCGGCGTGCTCGGCTCGCCGATCAGCTCCAAGGGCAACAACATCTTCCTGTCCTACGGCAACCTGCTCGATGTGCTGCGCCAGGTGTCGACCACCGGGCTGATTGCCACCGGCATGACTGCGGTGATCATCACCGGCGGTATCGACCTTTCCGTCGGCTCGCTGATGGCTATCTGCACGGTCGTCTGTGCCATGCTGCTGACGGTCCCCGGCGTGACGCCGGCGGTGGTGCTGGGGGTGCCGACAGTTGCCCTGGCAGCCCTTTGCCTCGGCATTCTCGTCACTCGTTTCATCCTGCTGAACATCGAAAAATCCCGCGCCGGCGCGCAGGCCACGCACGACATCAGGTTGGACAGCGTTCGCGGGCTGGTGACACCCGGCATTGTCGGGGTGATCCTGTGCAGTCTGGTGCTGTGGTTCCTGCTGCCGCAGGTGGGCTCAAAATTCGGCGTGCTCGGCGTGCTGCTGGTGGCGCCTTGCGTCGGCCTGCTGTTCGGCGCGCTCAACGGCTTCATCATCGTCGCCGGGCGGCTGCAGCCTTTCATCGTGACGCTGGCGATGATGGTCACTGCGCTCGGCATCGCCCGGCTGACAGCCGGCCAGAACAATGCGGTGCTGCCGGTCTACACCGGCTCGAATGCCACCGCCGATTTCGAAATGCTGCGCTCGCTGGTATTCGGTGTGATCCCGATGCCGGGCCTGTTCTTCCTCGGCGCCATCCTGATCTACGGCGCTGTGCTGCGCTTCACCCCGTTCGGCCGCTATGTCTATGCGATCGGCGGCAATGAGGAGGCGGCGCGGCTGTCGGGCATCGCCGCAGGCCGCGTGAAGATCGCCACCTATGCCGTGTCAGGGCTGCTGGCCGGCATCGCGGCGGTGCTCTATGTCGCGCAGTACCGGCAAGGCAAGCCGGACGCCGGCGCCGGGCTGGAGCTCGACGCGATTGCCGCCGTGGTCATCGGCGGCACCAGCCTGATGGGCGGACGCGGCAGCCTCACCGGGACGTTCTGCGGCGTGCTGATCTTCGGGCTGCTCTCCAACATCCTGCAGCTGCACAACATCAATTCGAACCTTCAGCTGGTGCTGAAGGGGATGATCATCATCGGTACCGTGCTCGTACAGGAGCGCAGTGCCGGTGATCTTCTCTTCTATCTGCGACTGCCCGGCGGGCAAGCGCACAAGGAAACGGCCGCGGCAAAGCGGCCGTCGCAAGAGACCGCGTCTCTGAATATTGGAGGAAACAAGAAATGAAACGACGTGAATTGTTGAAGCTCGCCGGGCTGACAGCGGCACTCCTGACCACGACCGCCATGCTTGGCGGCGGCGCCCATGCGCAGGACAAGAAGTGGAAGATCGGCTTCTCGCAGGTGACGACCATCGAACCCTGGCGCGCCCAGTTCAACAAGGACATCCTGGCCGAAGCGGCCAAGCATCCGGAAGTCGAGCTGATCATCACCGACGGCGAGGACAAGACCGAGAAGCAGGTCGCCGATGTCGAAAACCTTATCCGTCAGGAGGTCGATGCGCTCTTGGTATCACCGAAAGAATCCGCCGGCCTGACCGGTGTCGTGCAGCAGGCGATCGATGCCAAGATCCCGGTCTTCGTGCTCGACCGCAACGTCGAAACCAACGACTACACGCAGTTCGTCGGCGGCGACAACAAGCTGATCGGCCGGGCTGCCGGTGAATATGCCGTCGAGCTGCTTGGCGGCAAGGGCAAGGCCGCCGGCAACGTTGTCGAGATCTGGGGCGGCATGGGCACCCAGCCGGCACACGACCGCCATGACGGTTTCCATGAATTCACCGACAAGGAGCCGGGCATAAAATACCTGCTCGACCAGCAGTCGGGCGACTGGAAGCAGGACCAGGCCTACAACATCATGGCGACGGCGTTGCGCAACAACGAGAAAATCGATCTTGTCTACGGCCACAATGATCCGATGGCCTATGGCGCCTATCTTGCCGCCAAGGACGTCGGACGTGAGAAGGACATCAAGTTCATCGGCATCGACGGCCTGCCCAATGAAGGCGTGCAGCTGGTCGCCAATGGCGAGCTGACGGCGACGTTCACTTATGTGACGCCGGGCGCCGAAGGGCTGCGGCAGGCGATCAAGTTCCTGAACGGCGAGAAGGTGGAAAAGACGATCACCCTGCCGACGCAGAAGATCACCAAGGAAAATGCCGCCCAGATCCTGAAGGACAACGGCCTCTGAGACGAGGCTTTCCTGCCGGGCGTTCAGCGCCCGGCAGGAACAACAACCAAACGCCGGCAGGCAGCAGCTCAAGCCAGCCTGGCCAGCAGCTTCATGAAAATGGCCGCTTCCTTGGCGGAAAGCGGCGCCAGCGTTTCCTGCGTAATCTCACGGGCAAGCGGAATCAGCCGCTCGATCGCGTCGCGCCCCTCGGCGGTCAGATTGACCAGCAGGCGCCGTTTGTCGACTTCGTGTTTGCTAAGTTCGACAAAGCCACGCGCTTTCAGCCGGTCGATGACGCCCTTCACGGTCGCCGCATCCATGGCGATCAGGCTGCCAAGCTGGTTCTGAGAGGTCTCGCCGACGTCGCGCAATTTGGCCAAAGCGGCAAATTGCGGCGGCGTCAGATCGGCGATGTGTGCGGCGAAGATCGAGACATGGCGCTGATGCGCCTTGCGCAGGATGAAGCCGACCTGCTCCTGCAAGCGATAGTCGTTTTCGTCAGGCTCCTCGGCCTCGACCAGCTTGAGCAGATTGTCCTCGGCGCTCACCGCAGCCCATCCCATGCCTTAATGTCCTTGGCCGCCAGCCCACCCATGCGGTCGTGCACGCGCGGGCCGCAGGTCATGGCGAGGCAAAACAGGATCTCGTCGGGACGGGGGCCATCGCTGGTGCCGATTTCCATGGCATCGAAATGGCTGCGCACATAGGCGGCGTTGATGTGGCCGAGCGGCACATCGAGCCGCGCCCCGAAGCCGCCGACCTTCTTCGCCGAGGGCACGATCGCCTTGGCGTCGCCGAGCCGTTCGCGCATGGCATAGCCGCCCGGCACATGCCACAGCGCGCCATGCTCCAGCTCGCCCGCCATGCCGACGATGGCGCCCTTGCCGTAACCGTCGATCTGTTTGACGTCGCCGCCCAATGCGGCAATAAGCCTGTCGGAGAGCAGCAGCCCGAGCGGCTTCAAATCCTCCATGGCGCTCTGCAGTTCCTCGACGTAACGGCCGGCGAACGGGTTCTTGACCACAGCCATGGCCGCCGCGCGGCGCCGCGGCACCTTCGCCACCGGCCCGCCTTCGTGAAAAATCTCTTCGGTCAGCACGGCGATCTTGCGGATCGGAAACTCAGGCATGAGCAATTTCCCTCTCTAAAACTTTATTGGCGAGCGCCATCGGACCTGCGATGCGCGCCTGACCGCCGAGGAAAAGCGCCGCGGCGGCAATCAGGCCGCGCCGCCGAAACTCCTCGGCAACGGCAAATCCGCCTTCCAGTGCAATAGCGATTTCAGCGGCGGAAAGCAGCCCCACGCCCTGCGTCACCAAACGGTCGCCGAGGTCGCTGTCAGGTGCGAGATCGCGCGCCCGCACGCGCCTAACGGCCGGATGACCGGGCAGATCGACGGCGTTGGCGATCAAGGTCGCGGCGGCATCGGCTTCAGCACCCGTTCGCGCCAGCACCGTGACCGCGTCGGCGATGCCCAGCGAAAAGGAGCGGCCGCGCCAGCCGCTTGTCGCGACACCGCGGATCCCGTCTTCGGGGCGGATCGTGAGACGATCTGCCAACCCATGACCTGTCCCGGCAATGACAAGCGTCATCGGCTGGCCGTGGCCGAGATAGATCGCGCTGTCGCCGCCATTGTTGACATAGGCGCGCTCGAGCCGGCGGCCGGCAAGCAGCGCGCCAAGCACTTCGTCGGCTACCGAGCCGGCGACAGCCGCCATCGGTGTGATGAATTGTTTCGCTAGCGGAACGACCGCCGCTTCCATGCGGCGCGCCGTCGGGCCAGCGAAAGCACGTGGCCGCGAGGCGGCCGGGCGCCGCAGTTCGGGCAACTCTTCGACCAGTTCGGGCAGGATTGTCTGGAAGCGCGCCACTGCCTGGCGATGTGCGGCGCTGCATTCACTCGCCTCGCCGAATGCCTCGACGATCAGGTCGATCGGCCCATGATTGAGGTGAAGCCTCCGGCCGTCCTCGAGCCAATGCGCCTGCGGGCCGTTCATCGCCCGGCCCCGTTTGCGGTCGCGCGACGCAACTGCGCCAGCGGCGGCCAGGGATTGTCACGGGGTGCGGCCGTGCCGCGGCGCGGATTGAGATATTCGCCGCCCTTGGCCAGGATATCGTCGACGCTGCGGATTTCGGCTTCGTAGCCGCCAAGTCTGACATAATCGTCGCGGCGCATGGTGAACTCGATCGGCGCCACCAGCGCCGGCGTCGGCACATAGCCGAAGGCGCCTTCCGGGACGCGGGTGACGTCGACCATCAGCGTGATGCCGCCGCCCGGCCAGACATAGACCGGCGCGCCGCCGACCGTCACGTAGGTCGTCAAGCCCTGCACCGAGCGGGTCAGATTGACCGGGTTCTCGGTGACGCCGGCGCGCAGCGAGCCGCCGGCGCCGCCGACGAAAAGCACGGTGCAGAGCGCCGGCTCGCAATTGTCCTCGATCAGTTCGACCGACTTCCGCAGCCGCTCCGGGAACGGTTTCTGGACCGGCTTCAATTCGTCGTCGAGCTCGTAATAGGCGAATTGCTCACCGGTGGTCGAGACCATCAGCAGCGACATGCCGGGGCGCGCACCCTTTTTGGCGTTCCATTCACCAAGGATCGACAGCGGGTCGGAAATGCTGGTGCCGCCCCAGCCGAGCCCGGGCTCCGACACCTTGAAATAACGGCCCGGCGTCGAACGGCGGCCGATGATCTTGATGCCGGTATCCTGCCAGCCAAGCACCTTGCCGGCCTGATGCTCGGAGACGACGCCGGTGATGTGGTCATCGACCACCACCACCTCGTCGACAAGGCCGCGCCATTGGGTCGCGAACATGCCTATGGTAGCCGAACCGCAGCCGACGCGCATGCGCTGCTCAAGCTTGCCGTCGATGACCGGCGGCTTGCCGGCTTCGACGATGACGGTGGCGCCGCCGTCGATGACGAGTTCAACCGGTTTGCGGTTGCACAGGGCGAGCATGGCGTCGCAGGTGGCGCGCCCTTCACCCTTCGAGCCGCCGGTCAGATGATGTACGCCGCCCAGCGACAGCATCTGCGAGCCGTATTCGCCGGTCGTGACATGGCCGATCGCCTCGCCTTGAGCACGGACCGTAGCCGTTTCGGGGCCGATATGACGGTCGGTGTCGATCTTCACCTTGACGCCGCAATAGGAGAAGATGCCCTCGGTGACGACGGTGACCAGATCGACGCCCTCGACCTCCTGGCTGACGATGAAGGGCGCCGGCTTGTAATCGGGATAGGTGGTGCCGGCGCCGATGGCGGTGACGAAGCGGCGGCCGGTGTTGACCAGTTCGCCGTCCCATGCCTCGCCTTCTTCGGCAAAGGGTACGATTGCGGCGCCGGTCTCGGCCGCGTGGTCGAGGATGGTCAGTGGATCCATCCGCACGATCCTGCCGCCAACATTGCCGTAGCGATCGCAGGCGCCGGTGCGGCCATCGGCGATGTAGCACATGACTGGACAGGCATCGCAGCGGATCTTCTCGGCCACCAGCTTCTCGCCGGGATCGTGGGTCTCGAAGCGTTCGGCAAGCTCGCTCATCGGCGCGCCTCCTTGTCGAGGATGGCGGCGCGGATGCGGGTCGGCGTCGCCGGAATTTTGGTGACCAGCACACCGGTGGCGTGGCGGATGGCGTTGAGGATCGCCGGCGCCGTCGGGATCAGCACATGCTCGCCCAAGCCCTTGGCGCCGAAGGGTCCTTCCGGATCCGGAACTTCTATCAGGATGGTCTCGATCGGTGGCACGTCGCCGATCGTCGGGATCAGATAATCGTGCAGGTTTTCGGTGCGCCCGGGGATGAATTCCTCCATCAGCGCCATGCCGATGCCCTGGGCGATGCCACCCTCGATCTGGCCCTCTGCCAGTAAAGGGTTGATGGCCTTGCCGACATCGTGAGCGGCGGTGATTTTTATAAGCTTCACGGTGCCGAGCCTGAGGTCGACCTCCAGTTCGGCGATCTGCGCGCCATAGCCATAGACGGCATAAGGCTTGCCCTGGCCCTTGGCATCGAGCGGCAGCGTCGGCGGGTCGTAGCTTTCCTCGGCGCGAAAGACAAAGCCTTCGGGGTCTGCCTTCAGCGAGGAAAGATCGACGCGGCGGGTCGCTTCGCCTTCCCTGATGCTCAGGCTTGTGCCGTCCAGCGCAATCGCCGCCTTTTCCGAGACATTGGCGAAACGCAAGATCTCCTCGCGCAAGGCGCGGCCGGCCTTTTCGGCGGCCTTGCCGGTGACGAAGGTCTGGCGCGAGGCCGAGGTCTTGCCGGCGTCGGGGGTGATCGCCGTGTCGGCGCCTTTCAGCATGAATTTTTCGAGCGGAAGACCCAACGCATCGGCGCAGATCTGCGCGATGACAGTGTTCGAGCCTTGCCCGATATCGACCGCACCCTGATGCAGGACGACTTCGCCCGATGCCAAGATGCCGACCTTGATGGTCGACGGATTGGGCAGCGAGGTGTTGCCGCAGCCGTACCAGCAAGAAGCGATGCCGACGCCGCGTTTCTTGATGCTGCTACCGGCATTGAACGCTTCGGCATCGCGAACGGCACGCTGCCAATGTGAACGGAGGGCCTCCAGGCAGTCGGCGATGCCGACGCCCGATTCGAGCCGCTGGCCGGTGACTGTTTCGGATCCGTTCCGAAGGCAGTTTTTCAGGCGAAAGGCGAGCCGATCCATGCCAAGCTCGTCGGCCAGCTCATCATAGAGGGTCTCCTGCATGATCGTCGCCTGCGGCACGCCGAAACCGCGAAAGGCGCCGGCAATCGGGCCATTGGTGTGGATGGCGCGGCCTTCGGCACGATAGTTCGGCGTCGCATAGGGGCCGGAGGCGTGCACCGGCACGCGGTTGGCGACCGTCGGCCCCCAGCTGGCATAGGCGCCGGTGTTGAAATCGCCGGCGAAGACCATGCCGGTGACGCGGCCGTCGGCATCGGCGCCGATGCTCGCTCTCATCAGAGCCGGATGGCGCTTGGTGGTCGAGATCATCGATTCGGTGCGGCTGTAGGCGAGCGCCGCCGGCCGGCCGGTTTTCATGGCGACGAGGCCGATGAGCGGTTGCAGCGAGACGTCGAGTTTGGAGCCGAAGCCGCCGCCGGTGGCGGTCGGCACGATGCGCACCTTTTCCGGGGCAAGGCCGAGCACTTTTGCCGTGTCGTCACGGTCCATATAGGGCGCCTGCGTGCAGGCGACGACGACCAACGTGTCGCCGTCCATGAAGGCATAGCCGGCTTCCGGTTCGATATAGGCGTGCTCGACATAGGAGGTGTCGATGGCGCCGGAAACGACGAAAGCCGCACCGGCAAGCGCGGCTTCCGGGTCGCCACGCTCGACGAAGCCGGAGGTGAGCAGGTTCGAGGGCCGGTTTTCATGGACCAGTTGCGCACCGCCGGCCTGCGCTTCGCCAGTTTCCAGAAAATGCGGCAACTCTGTCCAACTGACAGGAAAATCGGCAAGGTCGAGATCGAGGATAGCCTCGCGTTCGCCGGCAACCAGCGCCACCGCCTCACCGCGAAAGCGCGAAACCCCTTCGGCCAGCGCCGGCTGGTCGGCGAAGGGCGCGATGACGCCGAAACAATTCTTTCCCGGAATGTCGGCGGCGGTGAAGACGCCGGCAATGCCAGGACGGGATTTCACCCAGCTGCCGAGATCGCCAAAAGTGAAAGCGGCATGATAATGCGGCGAGCGGACCACCAGCACCGACAACGCGTCGGCCGGGAATGAATCACCGCCGAATTTTTCGTCGCCGGTGACTTTCGGCAGGCCATCGAGGCGGATCGGGGAGGAGCCGACGGCATGACCAGAGGATGGCATGCGCTGATCGAGGCCGTCGGTGTGGCGCCAAGCATCCATCACCGCGGTGACGATCTTGCGGTAGCCGGTACAGCGGCAGAGCACGCCGCCCAGTGCATCCTGCGTTTCGGCCTCGCTCGGGCAAGGCGTCCTGTCCAGGAGTGCCGTTGCCGCGACCAGCAGGCCGGGCGTGCAGGCGCCGCATTGCGCTGCGCCATGGCTGAGGAACGAAGCCTGCAGCGCCGACAACCGGCCATTGGCGAGGCCTTCGACTGTCGTCACCACGGTGCCGGAGGCGGAAGCCGCGGGCATCAAGCAGGCGCAGACCGGCTCGCCGTCGACCAGCACCGTGCAGGCGCCGCAATCGCCGGCATCACAGCCGATCTTGGTGCCGGTCAGCCGCAACTCGTCGCGCAGCACCGCGGACAGCCGCCGCACCGGCGGCACACAAACGCTGACGGCGGCGCCGTTGACTTCGAAGGCGATGTCGGCGCGCTCCATGCCCATCAGGCCGCCGCCCTTTCGTCGGGAACAGCGCCCATCGCACCAAGCACGGCGCGGGCGACGATCTCGCGCGCAGCGTCCAGCCGATATTCGGCGCTGCCGCGCACGTCGCCGATCGGCGACAGCTCGTCCATCGGTGCGGATTGGATCGCAGTGGCCAGCGCGTGGCCGACGGGCCGGCCGCGTAGCGCCGCCTCGACACCCGCCAGGCGCCTGGCGACAACCGAGCAGGAACCGACGGCGACGGCCGCGTTCCTGACCATACCATCTTCGACGGCCAGGCGTGCGGCGGCCATGGCGATGGAGATGACGAGATAACGCCGCGCGCCGAGTTTCACGAAGGCGGAGCTGCCGGCGGTCGCGGGTTTGGGAATGCGGATTGCCGTGACCATTTCGCCGGGCTGCAGTGCGGTGCGACGGTTGCCGAGGATGAATTCTGCAAGGGGCAGATGCCGGGTCGCCACAGCGGAACGCAGTTCGACTTCGGCATCGAGCACCAGCAGCGCCGGCACGCCGTCGGCGGCCGGCGAGGCGTTGCAGAGATTGCCGGCAATCGAGGCAACGTTCTGGATCTGCACCGAGCCGACTTCCCGCGCCGCCTGCTTCAGCGCGTCGAAAGCCGCCGGCAGAGGATGGCGGACGAGATCGGTCCAGGTGGTGCGCGCGCCGACGAGCCAATGGTTTTCGGCTTCGGCAATGCCGCGCAATGCCACCAGGCCATTGATATCGAGGACATTGTCGCGGAAAGGCTTGCTGCCCTGTGCCGGATAGAAGTCGGTGCCGCCGGCGAGGATGCGCCATTGCCCTTCGCCCAGCAAAGCGAGGGCGTCGTCGACCGTGGTGGGTTTTGCGTAACGGATCACGCTTTGCCTTCCCAGAATGGGCTTCCCGAGAGGGGATCCTGCCGAAAGATTTTCCCGAGCATTCAAGGCAGGAAATTCATTCGTATGCAAATGATATCAAGCCGGCAGGAATTGTCAAAGCCAGAGTTTGCACGGCTGTTGGCCCCGGTGCACCCGGAACGCATTTGTTATGCCATGAGAGGTTGACGCAGCCGGCCATCTGGTCAAGTTTCTGCGTCCGGTCGCGTTTTCATTGGAGCCTAAGCTCAAGACCAAGAAAATAAGGAGGCTCCATGGCCGACGAAGCGCTTGTCGTTATCGACCTGCAGAACGATTTCTGCCCGGGTGGCGCCCTTGAAGTGGCCGGTGGCGACGAAATCGTGCCGTTGGTCAATGACCTAATCCGGCGGACCGAGCACGTCCTGCTGACGCAGGACTGGCACCCTGCCGGCCATTCGAGCTTTGCCTCCAGCCACCCCGGCAAGCACCCGTTCGAAACGATCGACGTGCCTTATGGCCACCAGACGCTGTGGCCGGATCACTGCATCCAGGGCAGCCTGGGATCGGATTTCCATTCGGGCCTCGCCTGGAGCAAGGCCGAGTTGGTGATCCGCAAGGGGTTCCGTCCTGCGATCGACAGCTATTCCGCATTCTTCGAGAACGACCGGACGACGCCGACCGGCCTTGCCGGCTATCTCCGGGATCGGAACATCGAGACGCTGACCCTGGTCGGCCTGGCGACGGATTTCTGCGTCGCCTTTTCGGCGCTCGACGCGGTCAAGCTCGGTTTTGAGACGTCCGTGCGGCTCGACGCCTGCCGCGGCATCGATCTCAACGGCTCCGTGGAGAGGATGCTGGGCCGGATGCGCGATGCCGGCGTGACACTGATTTGAACGTCATCCAGCCGAACCTGACAGACTTTTGAGGGGCTTCATGCGGTTTGCGGCGTTGACGGCAAGTGCTGCACTTATTGCAGCAATCTTTTCTCCGAATGCGGTTCTCGCGGCCGAAGCGCACGAATTGCCGGGCGCCGCCATGTCGCTTTGGTGGGTGCTGCCGTTTGCCGGGCTATTGCTTTGCATCGCGACCGGCCCGCTGCTGTTCCATCATGCTTGGGAGCACCATTACGGCAAGATCGCTGCCTTCTGGGCAGCGTTGGTGATCGGGCCGCTGGCCATCGCCTTCGGCATCCCGTCCGCCACGCAGGCAGTGCTGCATGCGCTGCTCACCGAATACATGTCGTTCATCATCCTGCTGTTTGCGCTGTTCACCATTTCGGGCGGTATCTTCGTTGCCGGCAACATACACGGCACGCCGCTGGTCAATGCCGGGCTGTTGCTGGGAGGGGCGCTGCTTGCCTCGATCATTGGCACAACCGGCGCCTCGATGATCCTGATCCGGCCGCTCATCCGCGCCAACGACAACCGGCGCTTCAACGCCCATGTCGTCATCTTTTTCATCTTCCTGGTGTCCAACATCGGCGGGTCGCTAACGCCGCTGGGCGATCCGCCGCTGTTCGTCGGCTTTCTGCGCGGCGTCGATTTCTTCTGGACGACAGTTCACCTGCTGCCCGAGACGCTGTTCGTCGCCGGCGTGGTGCTGGCTGTTTTCCTGGCGATCGACATCATCATGCATCGCCGGGAGGAAGGCGCGCCGAAGATCAAGGATCCGACGCCCGACAGCAAGGTGCGCATTCGCGGCCTGGCCAACATCCCGCTGCTGGCCGGCGTAATCGCCGCGATCCTGATTTCCGCTGCCTGGAAGCCGGGAGTGAGTTTCTCATTTCAGGGTGTCAGCCTCGAGCTGCAGAATCTGGTGCGGGACGCCGCCATCCTGATACTGGCCTTCACTTCGCTTGTCGTCTCGCCGAAGGAGTTTCGCGGCGCAAACGCCTTCAACTGGGGGCCGATTGCCGAGGTGGCGAAGCTGTTCGCCAGCATCTTCATCTGCATCGTGCCGGTCGTCGCCATATTGCGGGCCGGGCTCGATGGCGCGCTGGCGCCGTTGGTACTGCTGGTCAGTTCGCCGACCGGCGCGCCGGACAACCTTGCCTATTTCTGGCTGACCGGAGCGCTGTCGTCCTTCCTCGACAATGCGCCGACCTATCTGGTGTTCTTCGAGCTGGCTGGCGGCGATGCGCAGCATCTGATGACCGAGCTCGCCTCGACGCTGGCGGCGATCTCGGCAGGCGCGGTGTTCATGGGCGCCAACACCTATGTCGGCAATGCGCCGAATTTCATGGTCTATGCCATTGCCAGGCATCGCGGCATCAAGATGCCGAGCTTCTTTGGCTATATGGCATGGTCGGGCGCGGTGCTGATCCCGACATTCCTGCTTGCCGGCTTGCTGTTCTTTGCCTGATCATCCGACGCCGACATAGCGACGGACCGCGGAGGGATCGGAACGCAGTTCCTCGACATCGACCGTCTCGCGGTCGCGGCCGTTTTCGATGAAACAAACGCGGTCTGCGACCGACAGCACGGCATCGACGCGCTGCTCGACAAGAATTGTCGACACGCCAAGCGCACGCAGCTTCGACACGGTTTCCCGGATCTTGGCGATCATTGACGGCATCAGCCCTTCGGTCGGTTCGTCGAGCAGGAGCACCTGCGGTTCCAGACACAGGGCGCGGGCCATGGCCAGCATCTGCTGCTCGCCGCCGGACAGCGTGCCCGAACGCTGCCTGAGGCGCTGGCGCAACAGCGGGAAGAGATCGAGCACGTTTTCGCGCGTCGCCTTGCCCTTGTTGCGGGCCATCAGGCCGATATCGATATTTTCCGCCACCGTCATCTCGGCGAACAGCCGCCGGCCCTGCGGCACGTAGGCGACGCCGGCCTTGGGCACCTCGTGCGCCGGCAAGCCGCTCAATTCCCGCCCTTCGAGCCTGATCGAGCCGGAGCTTACCGGCACCAGGCCCATGATTGCCTTCAGCGTCGTCGTCTTGCCGGCGCCGTTGCGGCCGAACAGGCAGAGCACTTCGCCCTCGTTCAACACAAGATCGAGGCCATAGAGCACCTGGACCTCGCCATAGAAGCAGTCGACCCCGGAGATCGTCAGTGCCTTGGACTGGGCCTCAGCCATGGGTCGTCCCCAGATAGGCGTCCTGCACCGCGGCATTGGCGCGGATCTGCTCGGGCGTGCCTTCAGCCAAGATCCTGCCGGCGTTGAAGACGGTGATGCGGTCGGCGAGCCGCATGACCACCGGCATGTTGTGCTCGATCAAAAGCACGGTGGCGCTATCGGCGATCTCGCGCACCAGCTCGATGAAATTGTCGATCTCGCTGTCGGCAAGCCCTTGCGTCGGTTCGTCGAGGATCAGCAGCCGCGGCTTCAGTGCCAGTCCCATTGCCACTTCCAGCAACCGCTGGTGACCGTAGGACAATTGCCCGGCAGGCATTTGCGCCCGGTCGGCAAGGCCGGTGCGCTCGAGAGCCGCCATGACGCCGGTGTGAACCGCGCCCTTCGAGCGGCCGTCGGTCAGCGTGCGCTGCACCGGCAGGGCAACATTGTCGTAGGCGCTGAGATTGGCAAAGACGCTGGTGATCTGGAACGTATAGGCGATGCCGAGGCGAACCCGGGCGTAGGCAGGCAGGCTGGTGATGTCGGCGCCGTCGAAGACGATCATGCCCGACGAGGGCTGGATGCGGCCGCTGACCAGGCTGACGAAGGTGGTCTTGCCGGCACCGTTGGGGCCGATAATGGCGCGAATCTCGCCCGGTATCAGCACGAAGTCGACGCCGTCGACGGCACGCAAGCCGCCGAAACTGCGCGACAGGCCTTTGGTGGTGAGCAGCGGCATCATGGCAACCACCCGAGCCAGCGCTGGCGGATGCTGCCGAGAATGCCTCTCGGGAAGAACAGCACCAGCAGGATGAGCGCTATGCCGACGACCAGCAGATAGGCCGAGGTGTAGCCGCTGGCGACGTCGATGACATAATACATGAACAGCGTGCCGATCAGCGGACCGAGCGTGGTGGCGGCACCGCCCAGCAGCACCCAGAGCAGCGGCAGGATGGAGTATTGCACCGAGGCGAAGCTCGAGCCGACATAGCCGAACAGCAGCGCATAGGCCGCGCCGGAAGCCGCGCAGATGCTGCCGGAGATGACGACGGCGGCGAGCTTGCTGGAGAATGTGTCGTAGCCAAGCATCTTGGTCCGCTCCTCGTTCTCGCGGATGGCGACCAGCACGCGACCGTAGCCGGAGCGGACTATCGCCAGGCTTATGAGCAGCACGATCGAGAACAGTGCCAGCGCGCTCATATAGCGCACGGTCGGGTTGGTGAGGTCGAGTGACGTGCTGCCCAGGACAAGGACACGCATCGGCTGCGGCACGACCATGCCCTGGTCGCCACCGGTCCAGGCAGCGAAATAAAGAATGACGAGATAAAATACCTGAGCGAACATCATGGTGACGATCATGAAGGCGACGCCGGAGGTGCGCAGCGCCAGCAGCCCGATCACCAGCGCGAGAAGCGCGCCGTAGGCAAGCCCGGCTGCGAAGGCGGCCGGTACGCTCCAGCCGAGATGGATGACGGCAAGGCCGGCGCCATAGAGCCCGGCTGAAAAGAACATGGCATGGCCGAGGCTGAGCAGCCCGACATAGCCGAACAGCAGATTGTAGCCCATGGCGAAGACCGCCAGCACCATGATGCGGGCGAGCAGGCCGTGATGGTATTCCGGCAGGACGAAGCTAAGCCCGAAAAGCAGGGCGATGACGCCGAGGTGCAGCGCATATGGCTTTGCCGGCGAAGCATCCTTCATCGCGATGTCGTCCCGAATAGGCCCTGCGGCCGGAACACCAGCACCATGGCGACGAGCAAGGTGGCGATGATCTTGGCCAGCGTCGGTGAGAAGAACACCGAGATGATGCCGTCGGAAAGGCCGATCAACACCGCGGCGACGACCGTGCCGCGCAGCGAGCCGAGGCCGCCGATGATGACGACGATGAACGACAGCAACAGCGGGTCCTGTCCCATCAGATAGTGGGCCTGGCTGATCGGCACGATCAGCACCGCGGCGACAGCAGCCAGCATGGCGCCGAGCGCGAAAACACCGGCATAGACTCTGGTCACCGGGATGCCGAAGGCCTGCGCCGTCTCGCTGTCATATTGCGTGGCGCGCATGACGAGGCCGATTTTCGTGCGCGTCAGCACCAGCCAGGTCGCGACCAGCAGCAGCGCCGACGCGGCGATGATCGACAGCTTGTAGCCGGAATAGCCGAACCACGGCAGGAGGATGCGGTAGCTGAACGGCGGCTCCACCGGCCGCGCCTCCGGGCCGTAGAAGGTCAGCGCCAATTGCTGGATGATGTAGAGCATGCCGATGGTGGCGACGATGGTGGCTTCCGGATTGTAGTTGAGCCGGCGCAGCACCAGCCGTTCGGCGAGCAGCGCGATCAGGCCGACGATCAGCGGCGCCAGCACCAGGGCGGCCAGGAAGCCGAGCGCCGGATGGCCGGATATCGCCGTTGAGATCGCCCAGGCAAGCACCGCGCCCAGCATGAAGAACTCGCCATGCGCGACATTGACGACGCGCATGACGCCGAACACCAGCGACAGCCCAAGCGCCGTCAGCGCCAGCACGGCGGAGGTGACGAGGCCTTCGAGGGCGGCGAGGAGCAGGTGAGGTCCGAAGTGCATCGCCTAAGCACCGGCGGATGCGCGAAGCACCCCCCTCTGGCCAGAGGGGGGTATCTTGGCGCTCACGCTTGCTGCAGCAGCCAAGCTCACAGCGTCTGCGTCGTGTAATCCCCCTCAGGCTCGTAGAGGCCGTCCTCGATCTTGGTCTTGTGGACGACATTCAGCCGGCCGCCTTCGACCTTGGAGATGTTCTGGATGCCAAAGCACTGGTGGATCTTGCCGTTGAAGGTTTTCGGCCCCTGCGGATGCTCCGGCCCCTCGGCGAACTCGGTCAACGCCTCGGTCGCCTCGACCAGCTTGGCGCGGTCTTCCGGGCCCTTGTAGCCGGCATCCTCCATCGCCTTCTTGACGACGTAGAGCGTTTCCCAGCAGCCGAACATATGCGCGGCGGTGGAGACGTCCTTGGGGTCGCCGACGGCGGCACCATTGTCGTCGATGCCGACGGCGGCGCGGTAGGCTTTCTGCGCAGGGGAGTCATCGGGCTGCGCATAACGCGGCGAGCCTTCCCAGAAATGGCTGCCGTCGAGGAATTCGAGGCCGGGGCTGTTGATGTCGGTGGCTTCGAGCGAATCGATGAAGCCGAACAATTGCGGCCGATTGGAGCCGTAGAACTCGCCGAGCTCCTTGACGAAGGTGAGCACCGCCGGGCCGACCATGACGTGGTAGATCACCTCGGTCTCTGCGGGGATCTGCGGGAAATATTTGGTGAAGGAGGATTCCGTCGGCGGAATCGCGATCTGCGCAATGACCTCGGCGCCTTGCGCCTTCAGGGCCGGCGGCAGGTAGTCGCGATGGTCGTAGCCGAAAGCGAAATCGGGGAAGATCTGCGTCACCTTCTTGCCGGCATTGGCGGCAATCCACGGCGCCATCGACTGGATCTGGCTCTTCACATCGGTGATGCCGGGCTGGAAGACGTAGCGGTTCAACTTGGTCGAGGCGACGTGGTGGCCTTCGCTGACAACGAAATAGGGCATCTTGGCCTCGCCGGCGGCCGGCGCCGAGCCGATGACGACATGCGAAAACAGCGTGCCGTAGACGATATCGGTCTTGTGCTGAGAGGCGAACTTGCCGACGACTTCGGCTCCCCGGCCGGGATCGGTGCCGTCATCCTCAATGATCACCTCGACGGGTCGGCCGTTGATGCCGCCGGCATCGTTGATCGCCTTGACGGCAGCCGCTGTGGTCTTCTCGTACCAGCGGCCATAGGCGGCGCCGATGCCGGTGCGGTGCGACTGGAAGCCGATCTTGATCGGCGCCGAGTTCTGCGCCTGGCTGTAACGCACGAAACCCGGCGCGACGGCAAGACCGGCGCCGGCGGCAAGGCCCTTCAGCGCCGTGCGGCGGGTGAGAGCGGATCTGGAGAGATCGAAAAACCCATTCTTGTCAGTCACGGCAGTTCCCCTTGTTTTTGAGCTTTGACCAATGGCTGTAGCAGGCAGGCCACTCTTGTTAAGAGGGGCGAAAATTGCATGTGTACAAACTAAATCACCAAAGCTCTGACGTGGCAAGCGAGCTTTCCCCAAGGTTCGATTGACGGCCATCGCACACCTCGTTCATCCGGCGCTCGGCGTCGCAAGCAGCCATAGGCCGAGGACGGTGTAGGCGATCATCAGCACGGTGAGCGGGAACTGGCTGAGCGCGGCGCGAGCCGGAATGGCGTGCAGCCGCCAGGCCAAGCCATGGGCGACAAGCACAGCAAGCATGTGGCCGCCAATGATGACGCCGGCCTGGAGGTTCCACAGCCACCACGCCGAGCCGGCGCCGGCGACAACGCCGGCTTCAATTGACATGTCTGCGGTACCGAACAGGTTCCAGCCAAACGCAAACGGGTCGGAGAGAGCGGCAATTGCATATTGGCCGTCGACCAGCAGCGCCGTCAGATAATGCGCGAAGTGGTAGGCGAGCGCGATCGGTACGATCGACCAGGCCAAAAGCCCGGCGGCGTGACCGAGCGAATGGTTGCTGCCGGCAAGGTGCTGGCCAAGAAAGACGGCTAGCGCGAACACGGCCGCAAGCACGGCAAAGCTCAGCACAAGACCGAAACTGCCGATGCCGATCAAAGCGGTGCGTCCAGGAAACTCCAGCGGATTGATGCCGAACCAGCCTAGCCAGAAGAAGGTTTTCGACAGGCCGTCGAAGGACACAGACGACAGCGCAAGCAGCAGGAAAGCGACGCCGCTGAGCGGTAGCGGCGCGCCACCGAGCAGCTTGGCACCCGGCCAGCAGAGTTTGAGCCGGCCGTCTTCGTTGCGCTCGATGATGGCGAAGTGCGCTACCATGGAAAAGAACACCGTCAGGAACTCACCGCGCAGGCTCCAGTCGCGATATCCGAAGACCTGCATGGCGGCAAAGGTCAGCAGCCAATAGGCGCCGGCGGCCCAGGCCAGCCGCGCCGGATCGTCGGGCGCAGGGTCGATCAGCTCGAACCAGGCGAAGGCGAAGAACAGCAGGAAAGCCGGCCAATAGCCGAGCCGTTGGGGGAGCAGATACGGCTGCGTTCTGCCGGACAGGCGCGAGGCGACGCGGCATGGCCCGTACCAGGGGTTGAGCCACGACCAGAGATCGCCGGCGAGCCCCTGCAACAGAGCCAGGCCAACCCAGAGCAGCGTCCATACGGTCAGCGGCAGCGGATTGGAAAGCGGATCGCGGCTGCCGAACAGGCCGGCGGCAATCAGAATTGCAAAGCCGGCAAAGGATACCAGGCTGACGGCAGTCCGCGCGCCGTCGCCGAAGGCAAAAAGCGGCAGGCGTTTGCGCCAGAAGCGGTCGAGGGGGTCCGGCGGCAGTAGAGCCAGGACAAGGAAGCTGGCGGCAACCGCGAGCGCGCCACCGACGACGTAGTAGCCGGTGGGAAGCAGCAGGACATGGCCGCGGTCGGAGGCGTGGGCGAAGGCGGGCGTGGATGGGAATGCCAAGGAAGCGACGAGGCCGGGAAAGGGCCTGATTGCCGAAATGCAGCGCTCTACAGCGCCCCCCTCTGTCCTGCCGGACATCTCAAGCGGGGAGATCGGCGGTTCCGCCGTCGGCTCTCCTTCTGCAACTTCAGCAATTGGCGAAAGCAGCAATGAGGGCGCAATCTCCCCCCTCGCGGGGGAGATGTCCGGCAGGACAGAGGGGGGCGCGAAGGAACTCATACTGCGCAAGAGTTCCCCTACCTCACACCTTCACCAACTGCTCCACGCGGTCCTTCTGGCCGAAGATGCGCAAATAGCGCTCGATCTCTTTCTCGTCGCCTGTCGACTTGGCCGGATTGTCGGAAAGCTTGACCGCCGGCCTGCCGTTGGCTTCGGTGACCTTGCAGACCAGCGAGATGGCGTCTAGCCGGTTGGTCTCGGTCGGCGCGCAGCCCTCGAAATCGTTGGTCAGGTTGGTGCCCCAGCCGAAGGACATGCGCACCTTGCCGCGGAAGTGGCGGTAGGTTTCCTCGATGGTCTCGACCTCCAGCCCATCCGAGAAGATGAGCAGCTTCTGCTTGGGGTCCTTGCCCTTTTCGCGCCACCAGGAAATGATTTTCTCGCCGCCTTCGATCGGCGGCGCGCTGTCGGGGCGGAAGCCGGTCCAGTCGGCGACCCAGTCCGGTGCATCGCGCAGGAACGCCGCGGTGCCGAAGGTGTCCGGCAGTACGATCAGCAGGTTGCCGCCGTAGTAGCGCTGCCAGTCCTGCAGCACGTTGTAGGGCGACCGTTTCAATTCCTTTTCCGAATTGGTGAGCGCGGCGAACACCATCGGCAGTTCATGCGCGTTGGTGCCGAGCGCCTCGAGATCGTTGTCCATGGCGAGCAGCACGTTGGAGGTGCCAGTGAAGGCCTCGCCGATGCCCTCCTTCAACGCTTCGACGCACCAGCGCTGCCACAGGAAAGAATGACGGCGGCGGGTGCCGAAATCCGAGATGCGGATGCCGGGCAGCGCCTTCAGCCGCTCGGTCTTGGCCCACATCTTGGCCTTGGCGCGGGCATAGAGCACGTCGAGCGCGAACGGCCCGAACGCCCGCATGGCCGCGCGAGATCGAAGTTCATTGATAATTGCCAGCGCCGGGATCTCCCACAGCGTCGTGTACATCCACGGACCGCTGAAGGCGAGTTCGTATTGGCCGTCGCGCTTGGAAAGCTCGTATTCGGGCAGCCGGAAATTTTCCAGCCAGGCCAGGAATTCCGGTTCGAATATCTGCTTGCGGCCATAGAAGGTGTTGCCGCCGAGCCAGATCATCTCTTTCTTAGAGAAGCGCAAGGTGCGGGCATGGTCGAGCTGCTCGCGCAGCTCCGTCTCATCGATCTCCTCGGCAAGGCGGACCGAGGTGGTGCGGTTGATCAGCGAGAAGGTGGCGTCGACCTTGGGATACATGCCCCAGATCATCTGCAGCATCAGAAGCTTGTAGAAATCGGTGTCGAGCAAGCTGCGGACGATCGGGTCGAGCTTCCAGGTGTGATTGTAGACGCGCCGCGCTATATCGGTCTTTGCCATCGCTTAATGCGCCTTCGTTGCTCGCTCTAGCTTTTGTCTAGCGCAATTCCGGACGGAAAACCGCTGCGCACTTTTCCTGGAATTGCTCCAAATGCCTCTTAGCATCGAATTTTTGAACGCGCCTCCCGCTTTGCGGGCTGGCCCGACAAAAAGAAGCCCCTGCTGCAAGCGGCGCCTACGGCAGTTTCCGCCTCAGGATGCGGTCTTGGCGCCGACCACCTTGAGCGCCGGACGCTTGCGGCGAATGCCGATGCGGCCTGCCACCGGTGCGTCAGCGCGGCGGTCGGCCTGTTCTTTCTCGGCAAACAGCCAGTCGATGAACAATTGCACGATCGGCGCCGACCGCATCTCGTTGCGGCAGACGACGTAGAAATCGTCGACGGCCGGCACGGAAAGACTGAACGGGGCGACAAGCAGGCCCCTGGCGAGCAGTCCGCTTGCCGTCACCGTATCGCCGAGCGCCACGCCATGGCCGTGAACCGCGGCCTCGGTCGCCATCCGCGCATCGCCGAGATGATGGCGACGGCCGCGCTCGAGGTCCAGCGCGTCGGCGGCGGCCAGCCAGGTATGCCATTCGCGGCCGTCGTCGCCATGCAGGAAGACGTGATCGGCGAGGTCGCGGACGGTGCGGATCGGGCGGTTGTTGATCAGCGTCGGGCTGACCACCGGGAACAGTTCGAGGCCCGACCATTTGCGCATCCAGCAGTCGGTCCAGCTGCCGTCACCATAGTGCACGCAGACATCGATGTGCGGTGCGCGGACGTCCTTGGCATCATTGGATGGGATCAGCGTCAGCCTGATATCCGGATATTGCGAGGTGAAGCTGCCCAGCCGCGGGATCATCCACAGCAACAGTAGCGCCGGCACGCAGGATACAGAGAGAACGCCGGTGCTGGCCGGTCTCGTCATGCGCTGCGTGGCGGCGGCAATGCCGTCGAAGGCGGTCGACACCGCCGGCAGCAACTCGGCGCCGTGCGGCGTCAGCTTCACCCGCTGACCGGCACGCTCGAACAGCTTGACACCCAACGATTGCTCGAGCGCCTTGATCTGATGGCTGATGGCGCCGTGGGTGACGTTGAGCTCAGCCGCCGCCTTGCTCAGCGAGGCGTGGCGCGCCGTCGCCTCGAAGGCGCGCAGCGGGTTGAGCGGTGGCAAACGCTTGGCCATTTGGACCCTAGGCTCTGTGAGATTTTCTCACAGATAACACGCTAACAATATCAATTGATTTTTCAATGCAGCTACGGGACACTTTGCCCAGGCATTGCATCAAGACGTGAAATCTGCAGGCAGCCGGCGGCTGCGGCTATCGAGGCCGCCGCCCGCGCGCCGCACCAGCCATGGAGGACCGACATGGGTTACGACCGCGGCAAGCTCGAAGCGTTGCGCCGCAAATACGGCGAGAGCCATGGCGGCGAAATGTTCGACCCGAAATTCCAGCGTGTCGCCGACAAGATCTTCTCCAAGACCGGCACGCGACTGGCGCCCTATTCCGGCATCCCGACCTTCCTCGCGGCGCCCTATCGTGAAATCGCCGCCGACAATCCGGATTTCGGCGATCTGCAGGTGGCGATGATCGGTGTGCCGATGGATCTGGGCGTCACCAACCGGCCGGGCGCCCGTTTCGGGCCAAGGGCGTTGCGCGCCATCGAGCGCATCGGCCCCTACAATCATGTGCTGGAATGCGCACCGACGCATGAGCTGAAGGTCGCCGACATCGGCGACGTGCCGTTCCAGAGCCGCTACCGGCCGGAGACCAGCCATGACGACATCGAACGCCGCACCAACCAGATCGTCGACGCCGGCGTCCTGCCCTTGTCTGTCGGCGGCGACCATTCGATCAGCCACCCGATCCTGAAGGCGGTCGGCAAGAAGGCGCCGGTGGGCATGATCCATATCGACGCTCATTGCGATACCAGCGGCCTGTTCGACATGACCAAGTTCCACCATGGCGGGCCGTTCCGCAACGCGGTGCTGGACGGCGTGCTCGACCCGAGCCGCACCATCCAGATCGGCATTCGCGGCTCGGCCGAATATCTGTGGGAGTTCACCTATGAGTCCGGCATGACCGTCGTGCATGCCGAAGAGGTGACCGGCCTCGGCATTCCCGCCATTATCGAGAAGGCGCGCAGGATAGTCGGCGACGGCCCGACCTATGTCTCCTTCGACATTGACAGCATCGATCCGGCCTTCGCGCCGGGCACCGGCACACCGGAAGTCGGCGGGCTGACGACGCGCGAAGTGCTCGAGCTGCTGCGCGGCCTGAAGGGACTCAACATCGTCGGCGGCGACGTGGTCGAGGTGGCACCGCAGTACGACGCGACCACCAACACGGCGCACGCCGGCGCGCAGGTGCTGTTCGAGATCCTCAGCCTGATGGTCTTCAGCCCGGCAATCACCGGCAAGGCGGGCTGACACGCTCGACCATGATCCCGAAAGTGGGAACTGGTTTTCGGAGAAGATCATGGTCCACTAGAGAATCCAAAGGCGACCGCCGCGCTGGAGCCGGCGGTTGCACTCAAACAAACAAGCTTCCAGCAGGGGAATGACAATGACACTTCACATGAAACTCAAATCGTCCATCGCCGCCGTGCTGATGCTCGGCGCGACGGGTCTTGCTTTCACCATCCAGGCCGCCAATGCCGACGCGATCGATGACATAGCCAAGGCCGGCGCCATCAATGTCGGCATCTTTTCCGACTTCCCGCCCTTTTCCTCGGCCAGCGCCGACATGAGCATCAAGGGCTACGACATCGACGTGGCGCAATCCATCGCCGACCAGCTCAAGGTCAAGCTCAATCTGGTCAGCGTGACCGGCCAGAACCGCATTCCGTACCTGACCGACAAGCGCGTCGACCTGCTGATGAGCGTCGGCTACTCCAAGGAGCGAGAGCAGGTGATCGATTTCGCCGCCGCCTACGCACCCTACTACATCGCCGTCATCGGCCCGGCAGCACTCTCGGTCAAGGGCAAGGAAGACCTTGCCGACAAGTCGATCGCCGTCAATCGCGGCACGCTGGAGGACACCTCGCTGACCGAGGCGGCACCCGCCTCGGCCGACATCCGCCGTTTCGACAACTATAATTCCGTCATCCAGGCTTTCATCTCGGGCCAGACCCAACTGATGGTGGTCGGCAACGATGTCGGCGCCCAGGTGCTCGCCCGGCAGGAGGAACTGAAGCCGGAGCAGAAATTCCAGCTTCTCACCTCGCCCTCGCATATCGGCCTCAACAAGAAGGAAGACCGCCTCAAGCAAGCGGTCAACGATGCGGTCGCCAAGATGCTGGCCGACGGCAAACTGGACGAAAGCTCGAAGGCCTGGCTGAAGACACCGCTCGATCCCGCCAATCTCAAGGATTGATCGCCGGTGACGTATAGCCTCGACTTCGGCTGGCTTGCCGGGGCGACAGGGGCGATCGCGCGCGGCGCGGCCACGACGATCCTGCTGATCACTGTCACCACGCTGGCGGGAACGTTGCTCAGCATCCTCGGCGCGGCAGGGCGGCGGAACGGTCCGCTGCTGCTCAAGCGGGCGATCGGCGTCTATGTCGAGGTGATCCGCAACACGCCGTTCCTGGTGCAGCTGTTCTTCATCTTCTTCGGGCTGCCCAGCATCGGCGTCAGGCTCGATCCGGTGTTGGCAGCCATGTTGGCGATGACGCTCAACATGGCCGCCTATACGATCGAGATCGTTGGCGCCGGGCTCGACGCGGTGCCGCCCGGGCAGACGGAAGCGGCACTGGCGCTTGGGCTCAGGCCGCGCCAGGTCTTCATCAAGATCGTGCTGCCGCAGGCGCTCGAGGTGATCTATCCGGCGCTGACCAGCCAGATCGTCATCATGATGCTGGAATCCGCCGTGGTATCGCAGATCGCCGTTCGCGAGCTGACCTATGAAGCCGACATGCTGCAGGCGCGCACGTTCCGGGCTTTCGAGACCTATTTCGTGGTGACGATGGTCTATCTCGCCCTGTCGATTGGGCTGCGCCGGCTGCTGGTCGGCGGCGGGCGCCGGCTTCTCGGAGCCGGCGTGTCATGATCGAATTCACCTTCTGGGACATTCTGCGCAACCTGCTGCTGGCGGCGCGCTGGACGGTGCTCTTGTCGCTGGCCGCGTTTGTCGGCGGGGCCGTGGTCGGCATGATCGTGCTGTTCTTCCGGATCGCCAAGAATAAATGGGCGCGACGGTTTGCCTCCGGCTACATCGCGCTTTTCCAGGGCACGCCGCTGCTGATGCAGCTCTTCCTGATGTTCTTCGGCTTGCCGATGCTGGGCCTGCGCATCGAGCCGTGGACCGCGGCGGTGCTTGGCCTGACCTTCTTCGCCAGCGCCTATCTCGCCGAGATCTGGCGCGGCGGCGTCGATGCGCTGCCGCGCGGCCAGTGGGACGCCGGCGCCAGCCTCGGCCTGCACTATCTGCAGGAACTCCGGCTGATCATCCTGCCGCAGGCGTTTTCGATCACCCGCGCACCGACCGTCGGCTTCCTGGTGCAGCTGATCAAGTCGACCGCGCTGACCTCGATCATCGGTTTCGAGGAGCTGGTGAGGACATCCAACGCGATCAACAATGCGACCTTCGAACCATTCAAAGTCTATGGGCTGGTAGCGCTGATCTTCTTCATCATGTGCTTTCCGCTGACGCAATACGCACGTTCGCTTTGAGCAGCGGGCGGCGGCCCGCTGAGCGGGCAACCAGCAATTCAACGCCCGAATACCAGCGGCGGCGCGATCCTGTCACGCCGCAGCCAGCGCACCAGCAGGAGTGCCGCAACCACCGCCAGTCCCGACGACAGGCCGATCCAGATGCCGACGCCGTTGAAGCCGAAACGAAAGGCCAGCAGCACGCCGAGCGGCAGCCCGATGCCCCAATAGCCGATCGCGGCATAGATCATCGGCACCTTGGTGTCGTGCAGGCCGCGCAGCATGCCGCTGGCGACCGCCTGCGCACCGTCAAAAACCTGGAACAGCGCGGCAAAGGCGAGGAACGACACGGCAAGCGCCACCACCTCGGCATTAGCCGGATTGCCCAGATCGATGAAGGCGCCGATCAAGAGATGCGGCCACAGGATCATCACTAGCCCCATCAGCGCCATGAAGGAGACACCGACGACATAGGCGGTCCAGCCAGCCCGGCTGACACCTTCCGGATTGCCGGCGCCGTGGGCAAGTCCGACGCGCACCGTCACCGCCTGGTTGAGGCCGAGCGGCACCATGAAGGTGATCGAGGCGATCTGGATGGCGATCGCATGGGCGGCAAGCGAAGCCGCATCGATCAGGCCCATGAGAAAGGCCGCCGCGTTGAAGATCGTCACCTCGAACGCCAGCAGGCCGGCGATCGGCAGACCGAGCCGCAGCAGGCCCTTGAAGCGCGGCCAATCGGCGCGCCAGAAGCGTCCGAACAGACGATAGCGCCGGAACTTCTTCTCAAGCATCACCACCATCGCCATGCCGGCGAACATCAGCGTGCTGGACAGAGTGGTGGCAAGGCCGGAGCCGGCGATGCCCATCGAAGGGATGCCGAGATTGCCGAACATGAACAGCCAGTTGAAGAAGGCATTGCAGGCGACGGCAACGAAAACGATGATCAGTGCCCAGCCCGGCCGCTCCAGCGCCGAAATGAACGAGCGCAGGACGATGTAGCCGAAAAAGGGCAGCACCGCCCATTCGAGCCAGCGCAGATAGATGCCGGCCTGGTGCGCCAACGCCGGTTCCTGACCCATGGCCAGCAACACGCTCTCGCCGTGCCAGAGAAGGGCCCATATCGGAATGCAAATGAGGATCGCCAGCCACAGACCCTGGCGCACGGTGCGGCGCAGGTCGCGCACCGAGTGCCGACGGCGGCCGAGCTCGGTCGCCATCATCGGCGAGGTCGCCAGCATCAGGCCGAGCCCGAAGATGAGCGGCATGAAGTAGAGGTTGGCACCAAGCGCACCACTGGCCAGCGTGTCCGGCCCCAGCCGTCCCATCATCATGACGTCGGTAGCGGTCATCGCGGTCTGGCCGAGATTGGTCAGCACCATCGGCCAGGCGAGCGCCAGCATCGCCCTGATTTCCCGACGCCAAAGGTTTTCCGGCGCGCGAGCGTCGGCTTCGATCGCAGACATTCTAGTTTTCCGCCTATCCGATTGCGGCACGTCGGCAAGAGCCGGAAGCCGCGTCTCAGCGCGGAAACGGCCATGATCGGCCGGATTCCGCATTACGGCGAGTTTGTCTATGAAATAGGCACCGGTGGCAAGAGGCTGACTTGCGGAAGGGTTAAGCCAGTCAGCTCCATGCAGGCTGTTGGAGAGGCTATGGAAGCCGCTATGGTCGCGGCAGATCCATTTGAAAGGCAGCCTGATGAGCACGTTTCCCGAAATCTATCTGGTTCGGCATGGCGAGACGGAATGGAGTGCGTCCGGAAAACATACTGGCCGAACCGACATACCGCTGACGCCGGCCGGCGAGGAAGCGGCAAGGCGGATCGCTGACCGGCTCAAGGGCCTCTCCGTCTCGGCGGTGTGGTCGAGCCCGTCGCAGCGCGCCTTCAACACCTGTGCGCTGGCCGGCTTCGGCTCGTCAGGCGTGAAGAAGGACGATCTGGCGGAGTGGGATTATGGTGCCTATGAGGGATTGACCACCAAGCAAATCCTCGCCGAGCGCCCCGGCTGGCGTCTTTTTCGCGACGGCTGCCCGAGCGGCGAGTCCGCCACGGATGTCGGCTCGAGGGCGGACCGGATCGTCAGCCGGTTGCGCGAGGTCGGCAGCAATGTCCTGGTCTTCTCAAGCTCGCATTTCCTTAGAGTGCTGGCCGCACGCTGGCTCGGCCTGCCGCCGCAAGCCGGCGCGTTTTTCGTGCTGGATACCGCCAGCATAAGCGTGCTCGGTTATGAGCACGACCTTGACGAGCCGGTCATCCGGCGCTGGAACCAGAGATAGCAACCGATCCGATTTATCGGATCGCGTCCAGCGCCTGCCTTTGCCTGTGCATTTCGAGAAACACGCGGTAGTCGCGATCGAACCGGCCGGCGGCAGCCGGATTGGGCTCTCGCGTCCTGCCGCCCTGTTGCATGGCGACGCAGGCAGCGTTCAAATCGGGAAAAAGCCTGGCCGCGGTGGCGGCAATCATGCCGGTGCCGAGCAGCACCGCCTCGTCCGCCAGCGGCTCGACCACCGTGCAGCCGGTGGCATCGGCATAGAGCTCCATCAACAGCGGGTTCTTGGTGTGGCCGCCGGTGACGTGCAGCGTGTCGATCAGATAGCCGTTCTCGTTCAGCGCTTCCAGCACATGACGGACGCCAAGCGCGACGCTGACGGCGGTGCGCCAGTAGAGCTTGCACAGACTGTCGAAGGAGGCATCCAGCGTCAGCCCGCTGATGACGCCGACGGCATGCGGGTCGGCGAGCGGGGAGCGGTTGCCGTGAAAATCGGGCAGCACGTGCAGCCTTGCGGCGAGGTTGTCGCCCTCGGCGGCGCGCAGCTCGGCGACGCGGTGGGCAATCCTGGCATGCATGGCGGCATCCGGCTCGCCGCCGGCGCCATGCCAGCGGATGATGTGGTCGAGCAGCGCGCCGGTGGCCGACTGGCCACCTTCCGACAGCCACAGGCCGGGAAGGGCTGCGCCATAATATGGGCCCCAGACACCGGCGAAAGGCTGCGGATCGGTCGACATCGCCATGACGCAGCTCGACGTACCGGCAATCAGGGCCAGATGGCGACCGATGTTCGTTGCGTCACCGGCGAAACCGCCGAGCACGCCAAGCGCGCCGGCATAGGCATCGATGACGCCGGCGCCGACCCGGCATTTTTCGGTGAGGCCAAGCTCCGTCGCGGCTTGCGCGCCGAGCGGGCCGATATCGGCACCGACCGGGCTTGCCTTTTCCGGCAGGTTGCCGTGCTCAAAGATATCACCGAGCCCGACGGCTTCGAAGAAGTCGCGCCGCCAGCCGGTCGCTTCATGGGCTAGATAGGTCCATTTGGCGGTCAGCGTGCATTGTGAACGGGAGAGCGAGCCGCTTGCCTTCCAGGTGAGGAAGTCGGTGAGGTCGAATAGATAGCCGGCTTCGTTCCATGTTCCGGGCAGGTTGCGCTTCAGCCACATCAGCTTCGGCGTCTCCATTTCCGGCGACATGACGCCGCCGATATAGTCGAGCACAGCGTGGCCGCTTTCAGTGCATTCGTCGGCCTCGGCAATTGCGCGGTGGTCGAGCCAGACAATGGTGTCCCAGCGCCTTTCACCAGTGACGGACACGCTGAGCTGGCCGCCATGCCGGTCTCGCACCACCAGCGAGCAGGTGGCATCAAAGGAGATGCCGACGATATCCTCGGCCCGCACGCCCGCCTTTTCGCGGGCAGCGCGGACGGCCATGCACACCGCCGACCATATATCCTGCGAATCGTGCTCGGCATGATCGGCCTTCGGCTGTTGCATGGCGATCGGGTGCTCGGCGCGGCCGAGCAAGGCGCCACCGGTGTCGAGAATGCCGGCACGAGCGCTTCCGGTGCCGACATCGACCGCGCAAACGAAACTGTTGGTCAAGGTGTTCTTGCTCTCGCTCCCAGGCCTGCAATCAGATCGGGCAATTGCAGCATGTCAGCGAATATAAAGTCCGGCTCACTCGACGCAAGCCGCGCTTTCAATGCCGGGTTGCCGGTGTGCGAGCCGCCGGTGAAGGCAAGGACGCGCATGCCGGCCGCCCGCGCCGCTTCGATGCCGGCCGGGCTGTCCTCGACGACGAGGCAGTTTCGCGGGGCCGCTCTCATTTTATCTGCTGCATGGAGAAAGAGATCGGGCGCCGGTTTGCCCCGCGCCACCATGGCGGCGCTGAACAAATGCGGCTCCAGCAGCCCAAGCAACCCGGTGACGGCGAGCGCATAGCGGATGCGTTCCAGGGTGCCGGAGGAGGCGACGCAGCACGGTACGCCGAGCCTCGGCAGGACCTGTGCGATACCTGGCATCGGTTTCAGCTCATCGCGGAATCTGCGCATCAGTTCGGAGCGCATCTCGGTCAGATGCTGCTCGGTGAGATCGAGCCCGAAGTCGCTTGCGAGGATTTCGCGGACGCTCTTCATGCTCTTGCCGAGGAAGTGCTCGTAGGCAATGTCCTCGCTGACGTTGCCACCGGCAAGCGCGATCATCTCCAGCAATGCCGAGACGGACAGCATCTCACTGTCCACCAGCACGCCGTCACAGTCGAAAATGACCAGTTCAGGCGTCATCGCGCTGGATCGGCTTCAGAGGTCGCCGGCGAGATAGCGCGTCAGTGTCGCGCGCGCGCCGTCCGCCCACAGCAGTCTCAGCGCTTGGCCGAAGGCTTCAGCGAACGGCGGCGAGCGGCCGACATCGCCATAGATGTCCTCCATGGCAAGCCAGGCGGCAGGCATGTCCCTGGCCGCCTTGGCCGTCGCCTGCAACCGGCCCCAGTTCGGGTCGTTGGGCTCGGTGACGGCACCGGAATCCGTCGTGCCGAAGCAGTAGCGACACCAGAGCGCCGATTCCAGCGCAAGGCCGGTGACACTTTTGCCAGCCTTCAGCCGGTCGGTGATGGTCGGGATGATGAATTTCGGCTGGCGGTTGGAGCCGTCGAGGCAAAGCCGGCGTATGGTGTCGCCGATCTTCGGATTGGAGAAGCGGTGCTCGATGAGCTGGTAGTAATCTTCGAGGTCGGTGTCCGGAACCGGCGGCACGGTCGGGATGATTTCGTCATGCTCGAGCTTGTCGAGGAAGCCGCGTACCAGCGGCTCCTGCATCGCCTCATGGACGAAATGGATGTCCATCAGCCCGGCCGGATAGGCGATGGTCGCATGGCCGCCATTGAGGATGCGGATCTTCATCAGCTCATAGGGCGCGACGTCGCTGACGAACTGCACGCCGACTTTTTCCAGCGGCGGGCGGCCGTCGGTGAAACGGTCCTCCAGCACCCATTGCTTGAACGGTTCGCAAAACACCGGCCAATTGTCGTCGAGGCCGAACTCGCTGGAGAGAATGCCGCGCTCGCGGTCGGTGGTGGCCGGCGTGATGCGGTCGACCATGCCATTGGGAAAGGTAACGTTCTCGCTCACCCAGTTTGCCAAACCTTCGTCGATCAGCCGCGCAAGGCCGATGACGCCATCTGAGGTGACGTGGCCGTTATGGGGAATGTTGTCGCAGGACATGATTGTGAAGGGCACGATACCGTCGGCGCGGCGGCGCAGCAGCCCGGCGAGAACGAGGCCGAAGACGGTCTTCGGCGTCGCCCCCGGCTCAGCGTCGGCAACGATGTCGGGATGTGTCGGATTGAAGACGCCGGATGCCGGATCGATGAAATAGCCGCCCTCGGTTATGGTCAGGGAGACGATCTTGATCGCCGGATCGGCAAGCCGTTCGACGATTGCGGCCGCATCGCCCGGCACCAGGAAGTCGATCATGACGCCGGTGACGCGCGCGCTCATATGGCCGCTGTCCTGCTCGACCACGGTGGTCAGCCAGTCCTGCTCCTGCAGCTTGCCGCGGCCGACCTTCTCGCCTTCGAAGACGCCGGCGCCGACAATGGCCCAGTCGTGGCCGACACCCGAATTGAACAGGTCGTCGAGATAGACGGCCTGGTGCGAGCGATGGAAATTGCCGACGCCGAAATGCACGATGCCGGCCTTGAGCGCGGCGCGATCATATTTCGGGCCGGCGACCTTGGGCGGCAGCTTGGCGAGGATGGAAGAAGAGAGTTTCACGGTCATCTGCTTTACCCTTTAGCGGGACGGCTCTTCCCCCCGTGGAGGAGACGGGGGGAAGAGCGCCTTCGCCCCCTCAACTCATCCACTGGCCGCCATCGACATTATAGGTCTGGGCGACGATGTACTCGGCCTCATCGCTGGCCAGGAACACCGCCATGCCGGTGAGGTCTTGCGCCGTGCCCATGCGGCCATAAGGCACGGCTTCGCCGACCAGCCTCTTCTTCTCGCCCCTCGGCCGGTTCTCGAACTTGGCGAACAATGCATCGACATGGTCCCAATGCTCGCCGTCGACGACACCCGGGGCGATGGCATTGACGTTGATGCGGTGTTTGATCAGGTCGAGCCCTGCCGACTGGGTGAGCGAGATGACCGCCGCCTTGGTGGCGCAGTAGACGGCGACCAGCGCCTCGCCGCGGCGCCCGGCCTGGCTTGCCATGTTGATGATCTTGCCGCCCTTGCCGCGGGCAATCATCGAACGGGCGGCGGCCTGCAACGTAAACAGCGTGCCGGCGACGTTGACCGAAAACAATTTGTCGTAGCTTGTCTTGGTGATCTCGACGATCGGCGCCAGGTCGAACAAAGCAGCGTTGTTGATCAAGATATCGAGGCCGCCGGCCCTGGCTTCGACCGCCTTGACGGCCTCATCGATAGACGCGAGATCGGTGACGTCGAGCTTTACCGCGTAGGCGTTGCGGCCGATTTCCGAAGCCGTCTTCTCGGCGGCTTCGAGATTGATGTCGCCAATCGCGACCGTCGCCCCTTCGCGCATGTAGGCTTCGGCAAACGCCCTGCCGATGCCGCGCGCCGATCCGGTAATCAGCGCCGATTTACCCCGGAGCCTCATTGCAGCATCGCCTTCCCGTCGGCGCCGAAACGATGCAGCTTGGCCTTTTCCGGCGTCAGGTAGATCGTATCGCCATGATGGGCGGCCAACTCGCCGTCGGCACGCACCGTCAGCTGCCCGACACCATCCGCCTGGACGTGCAAAAACGTGTCGGAGCCGAGATGCTCGGCAACCCCGACCGTCGCCTTCCAGTCGCCTGACGTCTTCGAAATGTTCATATGCTCCGGGCGGATGCCGACTGTCTTGGCGCCATATTTGGCGGCCGGCGCGCCTTCGATCAGGTTCATCTTCGGCGAACCTATGAAGCCGGCGACGAACAGATTCTTCGGCGTCTTATAGAGCTCCATCGGCGAGCCGACCTGCTCGATATTGCCGGCATTGAGCACGACGATCTTGTCGGCCATGGTCATCGCCTCGATCTGGTCGTGGGTGACGTAGACCATGGTTGTCTTGAGCTGGTGATGCAGCTCGCTGATCTCCAGCCGCATGGTGCCGCGCAGCGCCGCGTCGAGATTGGACAAAGGCTCGTCGAACAGGAAGGCCGACGGCTGGCGCACGATGGCGCGGCCGATGGCGACGCGCTGCCGCTGGCCGCCGGAGAGCTGGCCGGGGCGGCGGTCGAGGTAGTTGGTGAGGTTCAGGATCCGCGCGGCGTCCTTCACCTTCTTGTCGATGGTCGCCTGGTCCTCGCCCGCCATCTTCAGCGGGAAGGCGATGTTCTTGGCCACCGTCATGTGCGGGTAGAGCGCATAGGACTGGAACACCATAGCCAGCTTGCGCTTGGCCGGCGCCTCGCCGGTGACGTCGCGACCATCGATGATGATGGTGCCGCCGCTGGTATCCTCGAGACCGGCGATCAGACGCAACAGGGTGGATTTGCCGCAGCCCGACGGGCCGACGAAGACGACGAACTCTCCGTCCTCGATGACCAGATCGAGGCCGGGGATGATGGACGTCGCCCCGAAGGATTTGGAGACGTTCTTGAGCGTGATGTTTCCCATGGTTTCCTCCCCCGAAGGGCTATCTTTTCGTTTTGCGTCAGGCGATGCCCGCTACTTTACCGCACCGAATGTCAGGCCTCGAACCAGCTGCTTCTGGCTGAACCAGCCCATGATCAGGATCGGCGCGATCGCCAGCGTCGAGGCGGCCGAAAGCTTGGCCCAGAACAGCCCCTGCGGGCTGGAGAAGGAGCTGATGAAAGCGGTGAGCGGCGCGGCCTCGGTGGTGGTCAGCCGGATCGTCCAGAACGCCTCGTTCCAGGCGAGAATGATGTTGAGCAGCATGGTCGAGGCGATGCCGGGGACCGCCATCGGCGTCAGCACGTAGATGATCTCGTTCCAGAGCGATGCGCCGTCCATGCGCGCCGCTTCCAGGATCTCGCCCGGGATCTCGCGAAAATAGGTGTAAAGCATCCAGACCACGATCGGCAGGTTGATCAGCATCAGCATGACCATCAGGCCGATGCGGCTGTCGAGCAGACCGGTATCGCGGAAGATCAGATAGATCGGAAACAGCACGGCGACGGCCGGCATCATCTTGGTGGAAAGCATCCACATCAGGATGTCCTTGGTGCGTTTGCCCGGCGAAAACGCCATCGACCATGCCGCCGGTATGGCGACGAGCAGAGCCAGGATGGTCGAGCCGACCGACAGGAACACCGAGTTCAGGAAGAATTTGAAATAGCCGTTCTGCGCCTGGACCTCGGAATAGCTCTCCGTGGTTCCCGACGGGAACAGGTTGAAGCCCTGGATAGCCTCCTGCTCCGACTTGAACGAGGTGATGATCGTATAGAGGATCGGGAAGAAGATCAGCAGCGCGACGATCCAGGCGGCCGCGGTAGCAATCGTCTTGTGCTGGGTGGTGA
The DNA here is from genome assembly GCF_040318885.1 of Mesorhizobium sp. M0998. Taxonomy (NCBI): domain Bacteria; kingdom Pseudomonadati; phylum Pseudomonadota; class Alphaproteobacteria; order Hyphomicrobiales; family Phyllobacteriaceae; genus Mesorhizobium; species Mesorhizobium sp. M0998. The sequence continues at coordinate 4,497 of NZ_JAMYND010000013.1, read as the reverse complement.
CTGCACGTGCCATCTTATCCTCCCTTATTTATCCAGGTTCTTGCCGACAGCGCGCATGGCGAAGAAAGCAACGATGTTGGCGAGAATGACGGCAATGATACCGCCGGCGGACGCCTGGCCGATTTTGAACTCCAGCAATGCCTTCTGATAGACGAGGAAGGGCAGGTTGGTGGAGGCGTAACCCGGGCCGCCGTTGGTGGTGACGAGGATCTCGGCATAGACCGACAGCAGGAAGATCGTCTGGATCAGGATGACGACGGTTATGGCGCGCGACATGTGAGGCAGCGTCAAATAGATGAAGCGGCTGATGAAGCCGGCGCCGTCCATTTCGGCGGCTTCCTTCTGCTCGACGTCGAGCGACTGAAGCGCGGTCAACAGGATCAGCGTAGCAAACGGCAGCCATTGCCAGGCAACGATGATGATGATCGCCAGGAGCGGGTGCTGCCCGAACCAATCGATCGGCTGCCCGCCGAAGAAGCGCGCAATATCGGCGAAAACCCCGTACTGCGGATGCATGATCATGTTCTTCCAGACCAGTGCTGCCACCGGTGGCATGACGAAGAACGGCGAGATGACAAGGATGCGGACGATGCCCTGTCCCCACATCGGCTGATCGAGCAGAAGGGCGAGCAGAATACCGCCGATCACCGTGATCAAAAGCACGCTGACGACGATGGTGAGCGTGTTGAGGATCGACTGCAGGAATGCCGGGTTGGAATAGAACAGCGCGTAGTTCGAAAACCCGACGAAGCCGTCGCGCATCGGATTGAGCGGGTTGTATTGCTGGAAGGAAAACCACAGCGTGAATGCCAGCGGCACAATCATCCAGACCAGCAGCAGCACCACGGATGGCGCCATCATGAAACGGGCAAGCGAACGGGTCTGCTGAGTAGCCATGACGGTCACCCTTCGAGGTCGGCCAAGTTTTTCAGCGGTGTGAAAGCTGGCCGCCCGAACTGGGATTCGGGCGGCCGTTGCCGGTCGCCATTGGCAACCGGCACCGGGAGGAGCTTACTTGATGTAACCGCCTTCGGTCATCGTCGCGGTGGCGGCGTCCTGCGCCTGCTTCAAGGCATCGTCGACGCTCGACTGGCCGGCAAGTGCCGCCGAGAAGAGCTGGCCGACGGTGGTGCCGAGACCCTGGAACTCAGGAATGGCGACGAACTGGACGCCGACATAAGGCACCGGCTTGACGGTCGGGTGCGTCGGATCGGCGGAGTTGATCGAGTCCAGCGTCATCTTGGCGAAAGGTGCTGCCTTCTGGTATTCGGGATTGGCATAGAGCGACGAGCGCGTTCCCGGCGGAACGTTGGCCCAGCCTTCCTTCGAGGCGACGAGCTCGGCATAGTGCTTGCTGGTTGCCCAGGATACGAACTTTTGAGCGGCGTCGGCCTTCTGCGTGCCGGCGGGGATGGCTAGCGACCATGCCCACAGCCAATTGCCGCGCTTGCCGAGGCCATTGTCCGGCGCCAGCGCATAGCCGACCTTGTCGGCGACGGTGGAGTTCTTCGGGTCGGAAACGAAGGAGGCAGCGACGGTAGCGTCGATCCACATGCCGCATTTGCCCTGCTGGAACAGCGCCAGGTTTTCGTTGAAACCGTTGGACGACGCGCCCTCGGGGCCGTCGGCCTTCATCAGGTCGACATAGAACTGCAGCGTGTTCTTCCATTCGGGCTGGTCGAATTGCGGCTTCCAGTTCTCGTCGAACCAGCGCGCGCCGAACGAGTTCGACATGGCGGTCAGGAAGGCCATGTTCTCGCCCCAGCCGGCCTTGCCGCGCAGGCAGACGCCGTTCACGCCGTTGGCGCGGTCGGTCATCTTGTCGGCGGCCTGCTTGATGAAGTCCCAGGTCGGTGCATCGGGCATCTTGAGCCCGGCCTTTTCCATCAGGTCCTTGCGGTACATGACGAAGGAGCTTTCGCCGTAGAACGGGGCTGCGTAGAGCTTGCCGTCGACCGACAGGCCGCCGGCTATGGCCGGGATGATGTCCTTGACGTCGTAATCGTCGCCGAGCTTGTCGAGCGGCAAAAGCCAGTTCTGCTTGGCCCAGATCGGCACTTCATAGGTGCCGATGGTCATCACGTCGTACTGGCCACCCTTGGTGGCGATGTCGGTGGTGACGCGCTCGCGCAGGACGTTTTCCTCGAGCGTGACCCACTGCAGCTGGACGTCGGGATTCTTGGCGGTGAAGTCGTCGGTCAGCTTCTGCATGCGGACCATGTCGCCATTGTTGACCGTGGCGATGGTGATGGATTCGGCATGCGCGGCGAAAGCGAGGGCGCTGGCCGAGAACAGGCCTAGGGTGAACGTGCGAAGTTTCATCAAAATTCCTCCCATAAACCAAGATGAGCATTTGCCTTGGCTGTGAGCAATTACTCACTTGCGATGAATTATGTCAAGACGGATTCGTTGCTGCAGCGCAGCACGCCGGGTCTTGTGCAGCGGCAAGCCTGGGACGTTTGCGGCATGTCTGACGAAGGATTCGGCCGGGCTGATTGGGCCCGGCGCTTTGCTCGGGCTTGCTGGGATTCAGCCTACTGGCAAGCGATCTCGCTCAGGATCCAATCGCGGAAGGCGCGGATCTTCGGCACGTTGCGTCGTGCCGTCGGATAGACCAGCCAATAGGCGTGGCCGTCGTCACCGACCAGATCAAAGGGCTGGATCAGGCGGCCGTCGGCAAGTTCGGTCTTGAACAGCGCCTTGGTAACGATCGCCACGCCGTGGCCGGCAATCGCGGCATTGGCCTCGTAGGCCTGCGCGCCCATGCTGGTGCCGGGACGCTTGGCCAGCTCCTCGACCGGCAGGCCGGCGGCGGCAAACCAGTCCCGCCACCAGATGTCACCCGGGTCGAGGATCGGCAGCCGCAGCAGGTCGGCCGGCTCCTTGACGCCGCCGATGCTTGCCGCGAGCTTTGGACTAAGGACCGGCGTGAAATCGGCCCTGAAAAGCATATGGGTCTCGACGCCCGGCCAGTTGCCGCCGCCGGAGCGGATGGCGATGTCGATATCCTCTCTGGCAAAGTCGACAACCCTGTTCGAAGTATCGACGCGCACCGCCAGCGACGGATGCGCGACCTGGAACGAACCGAGATGCTGCGCCAGCCAATTGGAGGCAAATGTCAGCAGCGTCGAAACGCAAAGCACGCCGTCGGCGCCGGTGCGCGCGGCGGCATAGGCGCCGCTCAACAGCGCGAACGCCTCGCTGACCGCGGGCGCCAGGCGCTGGCCGGGTTCGGTCAGCACGATCTGTTTTGGCTGGCGCAAGAACAGGGGCGCACCGATGCGCTCCTCCAGAAGCTTGATCTGATAGCTTGCCGCCGCCTGCGTCATGCCAAGCTCCTGGGCGGCCTTGGTGAACGAGAGATGCCGCGCCACCGCCTCGAACACCCGGATCGCCTGAAGCGGAGGAAGCTGCGAAACCAGCTGTCGTGAATTGAGCTCCGGCATAAGCCCTCCTTATGGGCAGTGATCGACGTTTGATTGGCGGCACCGGCCGGTCCTACCGATATTTCGTATTGAAGATCAATTACGCCTAGAGATAGCGAAGGCTGACGATCATGACCACAATACAGGAAAAGCTGCTTCTTGCTCCAGCCCATGGCTGGTTTTCACAATTGGCGCGGGGATTGGCAAGGCACGCGGCGCGGAAACGGGCCTATCTCGACGTCCGGGAGCTGCCGCCGCATCTGCAGCGCGACATGGGCTTTCTCGACGGCAACGATCCTTGCGGCCGGCACCAGTAGTGACGCTCGTTTTATCGGGGATTCAGATGCGTTTCGATTTCACATGATCGTTTCCGACCGCCAGCGGCTCGGAGATCATGCGCCCGCCAGCAAGGCGGCGGCGGTCCGCTCATCGGTGACGAGGCCGTTGACCAGCCGCCGGTTGACGGCGGCGAAGATGCCCGGCAGCTTGCGGTCGCCCATGGCAAGCGCGATCACCAGCGACTTTTCGCGCGACGGCAGCGGTGCCGACGACACTCGATCATTGGTGATGCCCTCGATCATGCGGCCGTCACGATCGAATACCCAGCCGACGATCTCGGCGACGCCGCCGGCCTTCTGCAGCGCCTTTAATTCACCCTCCGAAATGAAGCCGTCCTCGTAAAGCGGCGCCTTCGGGCCGAGATCGCCGATGCCGACAAAGGTGACGTCGGCCTCGGCCGCAAGCGCCAGCGTCGGCTGGATCATCGGCTGGCTGAGCAGCATCTCGCGCTCCTCGGGCGAGGAAGCGATGACCGGCAAAGGCATCGGAAACGAACGCGCCTTGACCCTGTCGGCCATGGTGAAGATGACGTTGTAGAAGGCCGCCGAGCCGTCCGGCGAGATGTTGCCGGTCAGCGACACCACTTTGTGCTGCGGGCATTCCATCGGCGGCAGTTGCTCGATCGCGGCCTTCAGCGTGCGGCCGGTGCCGAAGGCCCTGAAGATCGGGCCCCGCGCCCCGCGCCGGCGGTGGAACAAGGCCGGCCCCCCCACCGCGCCGCCGGGGGCGGGGG
>NZ_JAMYND010000012.1:0-180169 GCF_040318885.1 Mesorhizobium sp. M0998 | reverse complement strand
CCTCGTTGAAACGATCGAGGCAACCGAATGCAACAACTACTTCGCAAACGCCGGCTACGCTTCCATCAAAACGTGAAAGGCTCTAATACCAGCCCGGAACCCTTCGCCCGCGGCTTCACGCACGGCTTCACCATCGACTTTCGCGACGCTGCGGCACGCGATGCCTATCTGGAGCATGAAGCGCATCAGCGAGCCGGCGCAAAACTGGTCGCGGCGCTCGAAGGCGGCACCGACGGGCTGATGGTGTTTGATCTGGAGATCGCGTGACTATCCCATTCTCAGCGCAACGACGCCGGCAACGATGCTAAGCACCGCGGCACCTCGCCATGCCGTCATCTTCTCGCCGAGCGCGAAGACCGAGATCATCATGGCGAACAGGATCGATGTTTCGCGCAGCGACGCCACCGAGGCGATCGGCGCCTTGGTCATCGCCCACATCACGATCCAGTAGGCGCCGCCGCTGAGCACGCCGGTATAGATTCCGGCCTTCCAGTCGCGCGCCAGCACCGGCAGCGCCTGTGGGCCGCGAGAGACGACGCATAGCACCAGCGCCCACAGCGCATCGCAGACGAACAGCCAGGCGGCATAACTCGACGCGGTGGCGGCCAGCCGCGCGCCGCTGCCGTCCGACAGCGTGTAGCTGGCGATGAAGATCGATGTGCCCAACGCGAAACCGACGGCGCGCAGGTTCAATTTCTCCAGATGCGCGCCGCCGCGAAACGACAGCACCAGCGTGCCCGCCGACAACAAGAGGATGCCGAGAATGGCGAGCGGCGCCGGCATCTCGGCAACCACCACAACGCCCCCCAAAGCGGCCAGCAATGGCGCGGTGCCGCGCGCCAGCGGATAGGTCTGGGCGAAATCGCCGGCCTTGTAGGCGCCGATCAGGAACGTCCTGTAGCCCATGTGGAAGACAACCGAGGCGAGGATGTATGGCCACACTTCCGGCTTCGGCACCTCGACGAAAGGCAACGTCACCAGCGCAGCGGCACCCATGCCGAGCGTCATCAGTGTGATCGACAGGAAACGGTCGAGATGGACCTTGACCAGCGCGTTCCAGATCGCATGCATGGAAGCGGCGGCGAGCACCGCGAAAAAGACAAACAGGCTCATCGGCGGTTCATCCGCCGCCCGTCCCGATGACGATCGGCGTCTCCAGGTCGATATCGACCCAGAGCGGAAAATGGTCGGAAGCGATTTGGCCGATATCGGCGCTGACCGAGCGCACGCGCCCGGCAAACATGCCGCCGACGAAGCAATGGTCGAGCCGGCGCTTTGCCAGCCTGCCATCGATAGTCTTCACATGGGTGTGGAAATCCGCTGTCGGTTCCATTGCGACGGCGGCGGCATCGACAAAACCGTCGAGATAGGCGGCACCGCGATGATAGGGCGCGCTGCCGATAAGGCGCCGGTACTCGGCGCTGTCCGGCTCCATGTTGAAGTCGCCCAACCAGATCGCCGCTACGGGGTTTTCTGGCTCCTGTTCGCCATTGCTCCAGTTGCGCGCCGGCTCGTCGTCAGCGCCGCTCCATGGACCGCCCTCGGACGGCGCACGGCGATGCTCGGCGAGCAAATAGTCGATCTGCTCCAGCCGCTCCTCGGCCGCGATATGCGCCAGATGCAACGACAGCACCCGCACCGGACCGGCAGGGGTGCGGATCATGCATTCGAGTGCGGCATTGCGGGTGTTGAGCGGCCGCAGCGTGCGCCTGAGCGGCAGCGTATGCAGCCGCGACCAGACGATCGGAAGCTTCGACAGAACCATGGTGCCGAATTGCCGCCGCCGGTTGACGATGCGGCCTACACGCCGGTGGCTGGCATCCATGTCGAAGGCCGGCCCGTAGACCCAATGGTAGTCGGGCAGAAATTGCGAAAGAAGTTCCGGCTGGTCGTCCTCGTTGCTGCGCAACCAGTGCCGTTCCACCTCCTGCAAGGCGATGATGTCGGCGCCGGCCACGACCTTGGCGCAACGCGCCAGGTCGTAGCGGCCATCGCTGCCGAAGCCATACTGGATGTTATAGCTGACCAGCTTCATTGCTTATCCGGCTCAGTTTCCTGCTGGCAGTAGCCGTTCGCTGACAGCCTTGCAATGTGCAGCCGGGCGGAGGGAGCTTGGGCCAGATGCTAAGTGGTCAGCGGCTGGAACCGACCGGGCGGGGATGCTGCCAGTTCCGACCAGTCGATTTCTTCCTCAAGGCGGTGGTAGGCTTCGTCGCCGATCGTTCCGTCGATGCGCAAACGCTCCAGCGCATCGCGCTGGCTCTTGATGGCGTAGAGACGCAATCTGTCATACTCGGTCGCCGCCTGGGCATCCTCGGGGTTTTCGGCGATGGCGCGCTGGGCGGCATATTGCTCTCGCACCGCCCCGGCCGCGCTCGATGTCTTGCCGCTGAGCACGTCCAGCGCCGCCTGCATGATGGCGACGCGCGCCTGCGCCACCTCCCGGTCGACCGTCCGGTCGAGGTCGAGATTGAGCAGAAGCAGCAACGGTTTCAGGCTGACGCCTTGCAGCACCAATGTGCCGAGCACGACCGTGAAAGCGGCGAGCACGATCGGATCACGGCCCGGAAAGTCGGCCGGCAAGGCGAAGGCTGCCGCAAGCGTCACCAGGCCGCGCATGCCGCACCAGCCGATGAGCACGCCGCCGCGGAATGTCGGTGCATCCTTCCGCCTGTCTTCGTCGCCCAGACGTGCCAGCGCTCTGAGGATCGCGCCGCAGCCCAGAACCCAGACGAGCCGCGATACGATGACGACGGCCAGCACAGCCAGGGCAAAGACGAACGCCTCGCTTTGTCCTTGCTCGGCAAGTCGACCGACGATGGACCGCGCTTGCAGGCCCATCAGAACGAAGGCCAGCACGTTGAGCACGAACACCGCCGTCTCCCAGACCGAGTAGGAACTGACACGATTCCTTGCCGGCATGCGGCGCGGCGATGTACGTGCGATCGTCATGGCATAGACGACGATTGTGATGATGGCGGAAAGCCCTATCCTGTCGGCCAGGATCCAGACGCCGAAGGTTGAGGCGAATTGCACCACGGTGCCGCTCGCCGGGTCGTCGATGCGGCCGAGTATGGCGAGAGACAACCGGCCGAGCACATAGCCTGCGGCAAGGCTGCCGACCGTCGACAGCAGGATCATTGGAACGGCACTGCTCAACAGGATGGTGCCGGCGGCTGCGGAAACCGACATCCTGTAGATCAGCAGCGCCGTGGCGTCGTTGAGAAGGCTCTCGCCTTCCAGGATGGCGGTGATGCGGTGCGGCACCTTGAACTGTCCGAGCACGGCCGCCGCCGCCACCGCATCGGGCGGCGCTACGATCGCGCCGAGCGCTATGGCGGCGGCGATGGGCAAGCCTGCCATCGTCCAGCCGACCAGCGCGACCGTCACGGTGGTGAAGATGACGGCGCCAAGCGCCAGCAGGATGAGCGAAACCTTGTAGCGGTTGAGATCGCGCAGCGACGTGTCATAGGCCGCGTCGAGCAGAACCGGCGCGATGAACAGAGCGAGCGCCAGCCCCGGGTCGATCTCGATGGTCGGGGCAAACGGCAGGAAGGCGATGCCGGCGCCGGCCAGCGCCAGCAATGACGGATAGGGAATCTGCAGACGCCGCGACAGCGCGGTCAGGGCGACCGCGATGAGAAGCAGGACAAGGGTGAGTTCAAAAAGCGCCATGCCTTATCGTAGCGGTGAAGCCGGGCGATTGGCACTGCAAAAACGACGACGGCTTTGGCTGCTGGTGAATGGTGAATGGTGAATGGTGAATGGCTGCGTGCAGAGGAATTTCGGCGCGTAAAGCGCATTCTTACTATTCACTGTTCACTATTCACTCTTCTCCTAATGCAGCACCAGCATGTCGCCCGACGAGAACGAAATCTCGGCCTTTTCGCCGACGGCCGGCGGCGGTATGGCCGGACTGTTGAACGTGTCGAGCGAGACCGTGCTGCCGCCGATGCCGACGCGAACCCGGATGACCGAGCCGAGGAAATGCACCTCGGCGATTTCGCCCCAAAGGCTGGAATCGCGGCCGGGGTGTCGGCCGAGCGAGATCGCCTCGGGCCGCAACGCCAGCGACAGCCTGTCGCCGGATTTCGAGCCGTTGAGCTTGCCCTTGAGCGAGACCTCTTGCGAGTTGACGCGCACCTTGCCCGAAGCGGCGTCGGTGACCGTGCCTTCGAGCACGTTCAGCGTGCCGACGAAATTGGCGACGAATTTGGTTGCCGGCCGGTTGTAGATCTCGAACGGCGTGCCGACCTGCTCGGCCTTGCCGCCATACATGACGGCGATGCGGTCGGAGATCGACAGCGCCTCTTCCTGGTCGTGGGTGACGAAGATGGTGGTGATGCCGAGCTTCTTCTGGATCGAGCGGATTTCCTCGCGCAGCGACACGCGCACCTTGGCATCGAGCGCCGACAGCGGCTCGTCGAGCAGCAGCAGTTTCGGCTTGGGCGCAATCGCCCGCGCCAGCGCGATGCGCTGCTGCTGGCCGCCGGACAGTTGGTAGGGATAGCGGTCGCCCATCTGCGGCAGCTTGATGATGTCGAGCATCTCGGCAACGCGCCTGTCGGCATCGGCCTTCGGCATACCGGCGACCTTCAGCCCGAAGCCGATATTCTGCGCCACGGTGAGGTTCGGAAACAGCGCATAGGCCTGGAACACCATGCCGATGTTGCGCTGGTTGGGCTTGAGCCGGGTGACGTCCTTGCCGGCCACGACAATCTTGCCGGCGGATGGCTCCTCGAAACCGGCGACCATGCGCAGCACCGTCGTCTTGCCGCAGCCCGACGGGCCAAGGAAGGAGACGAATTCGCCCGGCTCGACGTCGAGGTTGAAATCCTGCACCACAATGGCGGCGCCGAAGGATTTTCGCACCTGCTGGATTGAGAGGAATGGCTCGGCCATGGCTTTTTCTTTCGGCTTTTCGATCAGTTCGGGCTGTTCGCCGATCGCGGAGCGAAGCGCGACAGGATCTGGATCAGCGACATGCAGCCCCAGGTAATGGCAAAGGCGATGATGGCAAGCGCCGCCGGCTCATAGGCGCGATTGGCGCCGACGTTCTGCAGATAGGGTCCGAAAGCAGGCCGGTTGAGCAGGCTGGCCATGGTGAATTCGCCGATGACGATGGCGAAGGTCAGGAAGGCGCCCGACAGCACCGCGATCAGCACGTTGGGCAGGATGACCCGAGTGATGATCGTGCCCCAGCCGGCGCCGAGGATCTGCGCCGCCTCGGTCAGTGTCCGTACGTCGATTGTGCGAAGCCCGGTGTCGACGGCACGATACATATAGGGCAGCGCCAGTGTCGCATAACCGATGACCAGCAAGGCATTGGCTCCTGTCTCGCTGGCCAGGAACGGCAGCGGTGAGTTCGACCCGTACATTCTGATGTAGCCGAAGACGATAACGATGGCCGGAATGACCAGCGGCAGCAGCGTGATGAACTCGACGACGGGCCTGATCTGCGGCAGCCGCAGACGAATCCAGTACGCCGCCGGCACCACCACCAGCACGCCAAGGACGATGGTGAAGATGGCGGCGACCACCGAATAGATGAAGGTCGCCTGGAAGCGGGGATCGCCGAGCACGACCTGATAGGCATCGAAGGAATACGCGCCGCGCCGCATGCGCATGGAGAATTCCACGGTCGCGATCAGCGGAATGAAGAAATAGGCCGCGCCCAGCGCGAAGACGATCCAGGCCCAGAATCTGCCGGACTTCATTTGAGCCACCTCTCAGAGCGCGTCCGGAACCAGATGTAGAAGACATTGGCCAGCCCAGTGATGACGATCATGCCAAAGGCGATGGCGTAGCCGAGATGGGCATTGTGCAGCACGTCACCGCGGATCTGCGCGTAGAGCAGGATAGGGACGATGTTAAGCGAGGAGCCGGTCAGAGCGTAAGCGGTGGCGATGGCACCGAAGGCGTTGGCGAACAAGAGGATGACGGTGCCGAGGAAACTTGGCCAGATCACCGGAATGACGACCATGCGCCAGAACTGCGCCTGGGTCGCGCCAAGCGTTGCCGCCGCTTCGCCCCATTCCTTCTTCAGCCCATCGATCGCCGGCACGATGATCACCACCATCAGCGGGATCTGGAAATAGACATAGGTCAGCGTCAGGCCCCAGAACGACAGGATGTTGAAACCATGGGCATAAATGTTGAAGCCGACCAAGACGTTGAGCAGCACCGTGGCGAGCCCGAGCCGGCCGAGCGTCGCGAGAAAGGCGAAGGCCAGCGGCACGCCGGCAAAATTGGAGGCCACGCCGGAAAAGGTCAGTGTCGCCGAGCGTATCCACTCCGGCAGCCCGCCGCGCACGATGGCGATGGCAATGGCAAGTCCCGCGAAAGCACCGATCAGCGACGAGGCGAGGCTGACCTTGATTGAGATCCAGTAGGCGGCAACGATCGACGGCTGCGCCAAGGCCGCTATGTTTTCGAAAGTGAATTCGCCGGCATCGTTCCGGAATGCGCCCAGCATCAGATAGAGCGTCGGCAGGATCAGGAACATGATGGCGAAGATGAAGAAAGGCGCAACGCCAAGCCATTGCGTCGGCAGCCGCATGCTGCGGGCGTCGGCAGGAGGCGCGGTCTTCCCGGCAACAGCGTGATCGGACAACGAGATATCGGTCATGCGCCGGCTACCGTCCTGGAGGTATGCCGGGCGGCCATCTAAGCCGCCCGGCTGATCTCAAGTCTTACTTGACGTTGGCGCCGACGACGGCATCCCAGTTCTTGGTGATGGCTTCCTTGGCCTTGCCCTGCTCGTCGAGCGTCGGGAACACCGCGGCTGCATAGGACTCGGCCGGCGGCAGCTTGGCCATCACGTCAGCCGGGAGCTTGCCATTCTTGGCGAGGTCGTTGAAGCGGATCGGGTGACAATAGCCCTTCAGCCAGCCGACCTGGCCTTCGTCGGAATAGAGATATTCCAGCCACAGCTTGGCAGCATTCGGGTGCGGCGCATAGGCGCTGATCGCCTGAACATAGACGCCGGCGACGACACCGGTCTTCGGCACGACGACGTCGACCGGCGGATTGCCCTTCAGCGTATCACGGCCGGCAAGCGCGTTGTAATCCCAGGTTACCAGGATTGGCGTCTGGCCTTGAGCAAGCGTCGCGGGCTTGCCGATGACCGGCACGAAATTGCCGGCGGCGTTGAGCTTCTTGAAGAAGTCGAGACCAGCCGTGCCGGCGGCTTCGCCGGCAGCCGCACCGCCGGAAAGCCCGGCGGCATAGACTGCCTGGATGGCCTGGTTCGAAGCACGCGGGTCGCCGGCGAGCGCCACGGTATTGGCGAATTCCGGCTTCAGCAAGTCGGCCCAGTCGGCCGGCGCTTCCTTGACCAGGTCCTTGTTCACCAGAAACGAAAGCACGCCGTAATAGTCGCCGGTCCAAAAGCCTTCGGCATCCTTGGCGCTGTCCGGGATCGAGTCCCAGGTTGATACTTTATAAGCCTGGATCAGGCCATCCTTCTTGGCGGTCGGGCCGAAGCTCAGGCCGACGTCGATGACGTCGGGCGCTTGCGGGCCCTTGTTGTCCTTGTTGGCCTTGATCGCCTCGACCTCGTCGCCGGAGCCGGCATCGGGGTTGAGCTCGTTGACGGTGATCCCCGGATATTTTGCCTTGAAGCCGTCGATGACCGCGCCGTAGCCGCACCAGTCATGCGGCAGCGCGATGGTGGTGAGCTGGCCTTCAGCTTTGGCTGCGGCGACCAGTTCATCCATGGACTGGGCCGACGAGATGGCAGAGGTCGCCATCAGGGCGACGGCCGAAAGGGAAAGCAGTTTTCCCGTGAATTTGAACATGTGTTCTCTCCGTTGAACTGACGCCGTTGGACGCCTGCGATGCGGTATCGTTTTCGTGTGACAGCCAGATGAAAGCTTTGTGAAAGCGATGCCCCGCAGTATGAAAAAGTAAACTCTTTTTAACCGGCTGTAGCAATCGCTTCGCGATTCTTTTTCCGGCTAACTAGTTTCGATCTTGCCTTTCATCTTTCCCCCTTTCCTTTGCCTCTTTTCTCAAGTCGATTTCCGATGCGAAAATTGTCTCAGACGGTGCCGGCGATGGCGTTTTCGAGCAGCGTCAGCGCCGCCTTCTTGGTCAGCTTGACCGGGTTGCCGCCGGCGGTCGGATCGACCACCGCCATGTCGGCAATCAGGCCCTTGCGCTTCTTGTCCATGTCGAGCCCCTTGATCAGGCCGGGCAGCGCATGCGGCACCTTGAGCTCCTTGCGCAGCTTGATGATCGCCTTGGCAAAACCGTCGAAGCCGCCCTTGATGCCGCAATAGGCGGCAAGCCGGGCGATGCGCGGCTCGATCGCCTCGCGGTTGAAGGCCAGCACGTAGGGCATGAACACGGCGTTGGTCATGCCGTGGTGGCTATCGTAGAGCGCGCCGATCGGATGCGACAGCGAATGAATCGCTCCAAGCCCTTTCTGGAAGGCGGCCGCTCCCATGGCAGCGGCGCTCATCATGTTGGCGCGGGCGACCAGATCTTTGCCGTTGGCATAGGCTTTCGGCAGGTTTTCGAAGACCAGCCTTATGCCTTCCACGGCGATGCCGTCGGCCATCGGGTGATAGCCCGGCGCGCAATAGGCTTCGAGACAGTGAGCGAGCGCATCCATGCCGGTGCCGGCGGTGATGAAGCCCGGCATACCGACCGACAGCTCCGGATCGGCAATGACGATCGCCGGCAAAAGCTTTGGATGGAAGATGACCTTCTTGGTATGGGTCGCTTCATTAGTGATGACGCCGGCGCGGCCGACTTCCGAGCCGGTGCCGGCCGTGGTCGGCACGGCGATGATCGGCGCGATCGCATCGGCATCGGCGCGTGTCCACCAGTCGCCGACATCCTCGAAATCCCAGACCGGCCGGGTCTGCCCGGCCTGGAAGGCGATCAGCTTGCCGAGGTCGAGCGCCGAGCCGCCGCCAAAGGCAATGACGCCGTCATGCTTGCCCTTCTTGAACACGGCAATGCCGGCGGTCAGGTTGGAATCCACCGGGTTCGGCTTGACCTCGGAAAATACGCCATATGGCACCTTGGCGTCGTCGAGGATCTTCAGCGTCGAGGCCACCACCGGCAGCCTGGCCAGTCCCGGATCGGTGACGAACAGCGGCCGCTTGATGCCGGTCGCCGCCAGCACCTCCGGCAGCTCCTTGATGCGTCCGGCGCCGAAGCGGACGGTCGTCGGGTAATTCCATTTGGAAACGAGTTTTGTCATTTCGACCTTCTTGACTGCTTTCGTGCTCTCGGATGTCGTCAATTCACAAAGGTATTGGCCACACGGTCTGACCGTATCATGTACGGAATCCAGATGGCTGCGGCCCAGACGGAACGGTAAATTCCGCGCATCGTTTCGCTGTCGAACGCATCAGCCAAGGTTGGAAAGCTCTCGCGAAAAACCAGATGCGCAGCCCATGGGTCGAGGATGGCATATACCGGCATCGCGACTGCCCAAATCATGTACCAGCCCGGGAATATCTCCCAGCGCTTGAACATGAAGAACAATAACAGGACCGGGGCTGTAAGGCTTAGAACGCCTGCTGTCACCAGTTCGGCAACGAGCAGCGCACCTTGAGAAAAACTGAAGGCCTGCCAGTCGAAGCCGAGATAGTCGGTATTGTGCAGTTGTACCAACCCCAGTATCGGCGTGAGCATCAACCCAAGCATCGGCAGGACAAGCCATCCGCCGATACCCTCGGGACCCTCACCATCTGGCAGCGCCGATTGTTGTGTATCCGCCATTACTCCCCCTCAACAGCGATCGCATGCCTGTCGATCGCCACCTTAGATCACCTCGCGCAGATGGTATGATTTCGGCCTGGTCAGATTGTCGTAGCCGATGGCCGACAGTGCCGCGCCCTTGCCGGTGTCCTTGACGCCGGTCCAGACCAGCGCCGGGTCGAGATAGTCGCAGCGGTTCATGAACACGGTGCCGGTCTCGACACGATCGCCGATCGCCGCCGCATGCTCAATGTCGTGCGTCCAGATCGAGGCCGTCAGCCCATAGGGGCTGTCGTTCATCAGCGCGATCGCCTCCTCGTCGTTGCGCACCTTCATGATGCCGACGATCGGGCCAAAGCTTTCCTCGCGCATGACGCTCATCTGGTGGTCGACCTGGGTCAGCACTTCCGGCGTCAGATAGGGGGAACCTTGCCTGTCGTTGGCCACCTTCATATCGATGTGCGCCCTGGCGCCCTTGCGCAACGCCTCGGCCTTCTGCTCGCGGATCAGGTCGGCGAAGCGCGCCTGCGCCATCGGCCCCATGGTGGTCGCCTGGTCGAGCGGATTGCCGACGACGTAGTTCCTGGTCTCGGCAATGAAGCCCTCGACGAATTCATCGTAGACCGTCTCATGCACATAGACGCGCTCGATGCCGCAGCAGCACTGGCCGGAATTGTAGAAAGCGCCGTCGACCAGATTGGCAACGGCATGGTCCATCTTTGCGTCCGGCAGCACATAGGCCGGATCCTTGCCGCCGAGTTCGAGGCCGAGCGTCATGAAGGTGCCCGCCGCCGCCTTCTCGATGGCGCGGCCGCCGGCGACCGAGCCGGTGAAGTTGACATGGTCGATCTTGCCGGAGCCGAGCAGCCTTTCGGTCTGCGCGTGGTTCAGGACGAGGTTCTGGAACAGGCCCTTGGGCAGGCCTGCTCTGTCGAACGCCTGCTGAAAACGTTCGCCGACCAACAATGTCTGTGCCGCATGCTTGAGGATGACAGCGCTGCCCGCCATCAGCGCCGGCACGATGGTGTTGACGGCGGTGAGATAGGGATAGTTCCACGGCGCGATCACCATGACCACGCCGAGTGGCACCTTCTTCACATAGCGGCGAAAGCCGTCCTTCGGATTGGAGGCCATGACCGGCTTCAGGGCCGCCTCGGCGATCTCGACCATGTAGCTGACGCGTTCCCTGACGCCGCCGAACTCGCCGCCATAGCGCACCGGCCGGCCCATCTGCCAGGCGATCTCCGGCACGATCTCGTCGGTCATGGCGACCAGCGCTTCCAGCATGGCAAGCATGTATTTGCCGCGCTCGATGACCGGCGTCTCAGCCCACTTCTCCTGCGCCGCCTTGGCACGTTCGACCGCGGCACCGATCGCCTGGTCGGTGGCAAGAGGCCGTTCGGCATAGATCGAACCGTCGACGGGGGATTTTATCTTGACCGTTTCGGTCATGCCTTGGGTCCTCGCATTCTACAATAATGTCGTTGGTTAGCGCCGCCCCTCATCCGCCTGCCGGCACCTTTTCCCGTATACTGACGGGGAGAAGGGACAAGCTCAGCGCCGGGCCCCCTCTCCCCCGTTCTTCACGGGAGAGGCTGAGGGTGAGGAGCGGCGCCAACGTTGCCAGATTATTCAATACCGCTCGAACCCCCTGTGCAGTTCCCAGTCCGTAATCCGGCGGTCGTACTCGAACTGTTCCCAGTGTGCCGTGTGGACGTAATGTTCCAGCACATCGTCGCCGAGCGCTTGCCTCAGCATTTTCGATTCCGCCAGCGTCGCGGTGGCGTCGCGCAATGTCTTTGGAATTTCAGGCAGCTGCGAGGCCTGGTAGGCATCACCGACGAAGGGCTTCTGCAGCTCAAGCTTTTCATCGATGCCGGCAAGCCCGGCCGCGATCAGCGCGGCGAAAGCCAGATAGGGGTTCAAATCGGCGCCGCCGATGCGGCATTCCATGCGGATGCCCTTGGTGCCCTCGCCGCAAAGACGGAAACCGGCGGTGCGGTTGTCCTCGCTCCACATGATCTTGGTCGGCGCAAAGGTGCCGGCCTGGAAGCGCTTGTAGGAGTTGATGTAGGGCGCCAGGAACCAGGTGAATTCCTTGGCATATTTGAGCTGCCCGGCCGCCCATTGCTGGCCGAGTGTCGACAGCGTCCACTCGGCATTTTTGTCGTAGAACAACGGCGTCTTGCCGTCGGCGCTCCACAGCGAATTATGGATGTGGCTGGAATTGCCGGCGAGCCCGTAATTGTACTTGGCCATGAACGAGATCGCCTTGCCTTCGGACTCGGCGATTTCCTTGGCGCCGTTCTTCAGGATGACGTGGCGGTCGGCCATGTCGAGCGCCTCGGCGTAGCGGACATTGATCTCTTCCTGGCCTGGCCCCCACTCGCCCTTCGAATTCTCGATCGGGATGCCGGCCGCCTCCATCTCGTTGCGCAGCCGGCGCATGACGCCTTCTTCCTTGGTGGTGATGCCGATCTGGTAGTCGCCGATGTAGGGCGATGCCGTCTCGAGGCCCTGCCAGTGCTTCTTGCGGGCGGAATCGTAGGTTTCGCTGAACAGATAGAATTCGAGCTCGGAAGCGAAATAGCCGATATAGCCGCGATCCTGCAGCCGCTTGACCTGCTTCTTCAGCATGGCGCGCGGCGAATGCGCCAGGTCGTCATGGGTATGGTGGTCGAGCACGTCGCAGATCACCAGCGCCGTCTTCTCCAGCCACGGAACGAGCCGCAGCGTCGCAAGGTCCGGCTTCATGACGAAATCGCCATAACCCTTCGACCAGCTCGCCGCCTTGTAGCCGGGCACCGGTTCCATATCGATGTCTGCCGCCAAGAGATAGTTACAGCCATGCGTCTCGTCATGCGCGGAATCGACGAAATAACGGGCCAGGAACCGCTTTCCCGCGAGCCGCCCCTGCATATCGACGATGCAGGCCAGCACCGTGTCGACCTCGCCGCTGGAGACCGCTTGCTTCAACTGATCGAACGAGAAATTTCCGGCCATTCCTTTGGCACTCCAGCGCTTGTCGTTTCGGGCTTGTCACTTTGAAAAGGAAACGGAAACCCATGGCCGGCACGATGCCGGCCATGCTCATCAGAGAGCGTCAGGCGCCGGCCTCGCCGACAGCTATCTCGGCTGCCTTGATCGCCGCCTGGCGCTTCGCGATCTGGTCGCCGATGGGCGGACCCTGGAAGCGGCGGTTCTCGAAACCGAACCAAAGCACCGCGGTCAGCACGATGAAGCCCAGGGTGATATAGAGCACCTTGTCGTTCGGGGGCTGGATGGCGATGTAGAAGATGATCGCCATGCCGATGATCGACAGGATGCAAAACAGCTTGAACAGGCCGGCGCCGAGATTCCATGGGCCGGGATTCGGCCATTTCGCCGTTCCGAAAGCCGTCATGCCGAGCGCGATCGGAATGGTGAAGGACAGGAACAGGAACACCAGCGTCGAATTGACAACGATGGTGTAGATGTTGGTGCCGCCGATCGAAATGAACTGGGCAAGAAAGACATAGATGATCTCGAGGATCGCAGCGGTCCAGATGGCATTGACCGGCGTGCGCCAGGTTGGGCTGACTTTGGCGAGCCCGGCCGAACCGACCGGCATGCCGCCGTCGCGAGAGAACGCAAACAGCATGCGCGAGGCCGAGGTCACCGTGGCGAGGCCGCAGAGGAACTGCGAGATCAGGATTGCCAGATAGAGCAGTTCTTTCAGCCAGCCCGGTAGGATTGCATCCATTGTCGAGAAGAATACGCTCCAGCCCTGCTTGGCGCCTGCCGCCAAGTCCGGAATTGCCAGAACGATCGCGCAGACCATCGCCCAGCCGATAAGCGACGACCAGAGCACGGACGAAATGATCGCCCGCGGAACGGAATGCGCTGCCTTCAGCGTTTCTTCCGAAGTATGCGCCGACGCATCATATCCGGTGATGGTGTAGACCGGCAGCAGCAGGCAGAGCAGGAACAGGTAGCTCATGGAATCCGACTGTGGGAAGACACCGCCGCCGGCATCACCCGAATAGTTGGTGAAGGTCCACAGCCGCGTGATGTCGATTGCGGGCGCAAACACCAGGCAGGCAA
The DNA here is from genome assembly GCF_040318885.1 of Mesorhizobium sp. M0998. Classification (NCBI taxonomy): domain Bacteria; kingdom Pseudomonadati; phylum Pseudomonadota; class Alphaproteobacteria; order Hyphomicrobiales; family Phyllobacteriaceae; genus Mesorhizobium; species Mesorhizobium sp. M0998. Next base: position 166,369 of record NZ_JAMYND010000012.1, on the reverse strand, counting down.
TGATCAGCACAGCTGTTGCGCCAAGGATCAGGAAGCCGGAAGCGTCAGTCAGCATGGCGGTCAGCTTGATGCCGAAGTGATTACAGAGCGCCTGGATTGCGGTGATGACGGCAACAAATCCGACAATCTCGCCCGGAGTACCGGTAATGCCGAACCAGCTCCCGAACGTTCCGACGAAGAAGAAAGCAGTGCCGATGTTGATGGCGCCGAGCACGGTGATCAGGCCGAGCAGATTGAGCCATGCGGTGAGCCAGCCAGTGAAACGGTTCCCTAGGATGGATGCCCAGTGATAGAGGCCGCCGGCGGTCGGAAATGCAGAGGCGATCTGGGCCATGGCGAGCGCGAAAAATCCCGAAACCATGCACCCGACGATCCAGCCGATGCCAGCGCCGGCGCCACCGATGGACGACGTCGCTTGCGCGAAGGAATTGATGCCGCCTGAGAGGATGCAGATGATCGAGAACGAGATCGCGAAATTCGAGAAGCGGCTCATGCTTCGCGACAGTTCCTGAGCATAGCCCATTCCGTGGAGAACTTTCAGGTCCTCCTTCTTGTCAACTTCGCTGTAACCCGGTGCTACCATTTTAAAGTCCCCTTTTGGTTTCTTAGCTGGCCGATTGAACTGACTTTCCGACTGCGCTTGGTCTGGAGGCCTTGGCCGCTTCGGGCTCCAGATTGAGAAAAATACCTGCGAGCAGATCCGCCCATTTCCGCTGCCCGGCTGCGCCGGCGATCTCGTCGTTGCGGATTTCAATCATTGCGCAGGCCAGCCCGCGCGAGCGGGCATGGCGTTCCAGTGTGAAATAGACGCGGTCGGCCGGCGAATAGGGTTCATTGACGCCGACCGTGACGCCGGCGAGCCGCTTCAGCGCCGCGATCAGCGGCGCCGCCAACCGACCATCCTCGTCATGGATGATGCCTATGTGCCAGGGCCGGCTCTTGCCCTTGTATACCGGCGTGAAGGAATGGATCGAGACCAGTCTGGTTTCTCGCTCGGCCGCCTGGCGTTCGTCGATGATTGCAGCGATCCTCTCGTGAAACGGCCGCCACGCCAGAGCGATGCGCGCCTGCCGCTGGTCGGCGGAAAGCCCCTGGTTGGCCGGGACCACGGTTTTTTCGCTGGCGCTGACCGTCACTATCAGGTCCGGCGCGTCGATCGGCCGGTTGCAGTCGATGACGAGCCGCGAGACGCAGGTCTCGACCAGCGTCGCATCAAGCACCTCGGCCATCCGGCGCGCCACCGGCAAGGCGCCGGGATCCCAGGCGATGTGGCGGGAAAGTTCCTCGGCGGCAAGGCCGAGCGTTCCGAATTCCGGTGGCAGGAAATTGGAGGCGTGGTCGCAGGTCAGCACGAAAGGGCTTGATCCGCCGGGGTTCGTCACCCTTACGGTTTCAGGCGATGCAAGGCTGGCGGGCCGTGCTGTCTCCATTGTCTGCTGTCCCCGGGGAGCGCTGTATCGTATGTTACGTATTTTGCCTCATTGCGTCCCTGCGGATGATTTCATACAGTTTGGCCGGCTTTGTCAAACGCGATTTCGATAATGCGCTAACGGCACGGCCAGGGTGGGGAAAAAGCATGGTTTCGAGCATTGCCGAACTGATCTCCGACCGCATCGGCACCATGCCGGCCGGCGAGCGGCGCGCAGCGCAAGCGCTGATCGCCAGCTATCCGCTGATCGGGCTGAAGACGGTCGCCGAATTCTCGGCTACGGCCGGCGTATCATCGCCCACGATCCTGCGTTTCGTCGCCCGGCTCGGCTTCCAGAACTATCCGGAATTCCAGTCGGCGCTGCAAGACGAACTGGCGGCGCAATTGCAGTCGCCGGCTTCGCGCACGCTCAATCCCCCCTCCCAGGGCAGCAGCGCCGTGTCGCCGATGCTGGAGGCGACCCTCGACAACATGCGCGAGACATTCCGGCACCTCTCGGACAAGCAGCTTGCCGACATCGTCGCCAAGCTAGCCGACCGGCGCGGCAAGACATTCCTGATCGGTGGCCGCTTCACCGACCCGCTGGCGCGCTACATGGCCGCCCACCTCGCCATCATCCAGCCCAACGTTTTTCACCTCGGCGGGCAGGAAAGCGTCTGGCGCGACCGACTGATCGACATGGGCAAGCGCGACGTGCTGGTGATCTTCGACATCAGGCGCTACCAGGACAGCTTGGTCCGTTTCGCCGAGACGGCCAACCAGCGCGGCGTGCAGATCGTGCTGTTTACCGACCAGTGGCTGTCGCCGATCGCCCGCTTCGCCCGCCATGTCATCGCCGGGCGCACCGCCGTGCCTTCGGCCTGGGACTCATCCGCCGCGCTTTTCGTCGTTGCCGAAGCCCTGATCGGCGCGGTCACAAGGCAGCTCGAAGCCGACGGCGCCAAACGCATCCGCGAACTGGAAAGCCTGCGGTAGAGCTCCTCCGGAAAGGCACGCCTTTCGCTTCGGTCTAGTCCACTAGAAAACTGATCATCTGCAGGATCAGGATCAGCAAAAGGACGCCAAAGACAGTCGCAACCACCGCTGCCAGCAGGACGGTGCGTTGTTTCTTACCCATGGCTTTCCCCCCGACAGCATAGTCCCCGTCCACGACTGCGAATATCAGTCCCGCCCCACTGCTCGGCCACCTCCCAACTCCTCAAGACCCGCCTGCGGCTTGGGCGGAGGAGTAATGACGACTGGTTCACGTGCGAAATGAACCGCTTACCAAGGTGCTCGCTAACGGGCACGGCCGCATCATTCATCCGACCCATGTCACGGCCGAATGACCACCTTGCATTTCGGGCTTAACCATTCAGCCGCTAAGCGTGCCCCACTCCAGCTACTTTACCCATGGCAAGCATGATCGAAGTTCGGCTAACCTTGTCGACGTGAAGCCGCTTCCTTGAACCAAAGCGCGGTGAACTGCGCGGAGGAATTCGATGAGCTATCTGGACGAGCTGTTCTCAGTCGCCCGCAAGACGGCGCTGGTCACCGGCGCCGCGACCGGCATCGGCCGCATGGCGGCGACCGCTCTGGTCATGGCTGGCGCCTCGGTGATGATTGCCTCGCGCAAGGGCGAGGACTGCGCCAAGGTTGCCGGCGAGTTGAACGGACTTGGCGCATCCGGCCGGGCGGAAGGTTTTGCCGGCGACGTCTCCAGCGAGGCCGGCATTGCGGCGCTTGTGGCCGAGGTCAGGGCGCGGACCGAGCGGCTGCATATCCTGGTCAACAATGCCGGCATCTCCTGGGGCGCGCCGCTGGAAAGCTTTCCCTACCATGCCTGGGCCAAGGTGTTCGGCGTCAACGTCACCGCGGTCTTCCACCTGACGCGCGAATTGCTGCCTCTGCTCGAGGCCGCCGCCAGCGATGCCGACCCGGCCCGGGTGATCAACCTCGGATCGGTGATGGGCACGCAGCCTTTGGCCGAAGATGCCTACTCCTACTCGGCCTCGAAGGCCGCGGTTCACCACCTGACGCGCATCCTGGCAATCGAGTTCGCCGCCCGCCGCATCACCGTCAACGCCTTTGCGCCTGGCCCTTTCCAGAGCCGGATGACGGCCTTCGCCACCGGCACCGAGGACCAGGCAAGACACATCGGCAACCACGTTCCGATCGGCCGCATCGGCGCACCGGATGACATTGCCGGCGCAACGCTCTATTTGTGCAGCCGGGCCGGCAGCTATGTCACCGGCGCCATCCTGCCGATCGATGGCGGGCAGTCGGTGCAACACGGGCTGACATTGTTCAAGGAATGAGACGCACGCCATCCGGCAACGAAATGCCGGGGGTGAAGATGGAGGACATCAGCGTGGAACCGATCAGTCTCGATGTGCTTCTGGCCAACGTCGGCAAGGAAGTCGGCGTGTCGCCATGGCGGGTCGTCACCCAGCGCATGATCGACCAGTTCGCCGATGCCACCGACGACCATCAGTTCATCCATTGCGATCCGGAACGCGCCAGCCGCGAAACACCGTTCGGCGGCACCATCGCGCATGGCTTCCTGTCGCTTTCGCTGTTGTCGGCGATGACCTTCGAAACCATGCCGCCGCTGGAAAACAGCAAGATGGGCGTCAATCATGGCTTCGATTCGCTGCGCTTCCTGGCGCCGGTGAAGACCGGCTCGCGCATCCGCACCCGTTTCGTGCTGGCCGACGTCAAGGTCAGGCCGTCGGGGTGGGTGCAGACGGCGCACGACGTGACGATCGAGATCGAGGGCTCGAAGAAACCGGCGCTGACCGCGCGCTGGCTGACGCTGACGCTGATCGAACGCCAGCCGGAAGCGGTCTGACTCTCGTCGGGCGGAGAAGCCCGAATCTATCTGTGCCAAATCTATTTGGCTTCGGCCGCGACGTACTTCATGTGGCGGCTGACCTGCAGCGCAATGTAGACGACCAGTGAACAACCGATTGGGAACACGATCTCGTTGAGGCCGGTTGCGATCGCCTGTGGCATTGCGAGAGCAGCGTCGTTCGCCGCGGCCGTCTCGATGGTCAGCACCGTGATGCCGCCGCCGAATACCGCGCCTATCAGGGCGCCTGCCAGCGCGAAATGGAGCGGACGCGGTTCTTCCTTCGATGCCAGCGACGCCAGTGCCCAGCCGAGCAGCCCGTATTCGATAGCCCGCAGCACACCGAGCGTCGTGAGCGACAGGATGGCCGGCTTTGCCGCCGCGTCCAGCGCGCTGACCATAACCTTTTGCGTCCCTTTGGCGATGCCCATCGCCAGTGGCGCCGAAATCGCACCGATCAGGCCACCGAGCGAGGCTCGCACCTTGGTGAGCGCCGTGCCGAGGCTGACGCCCGCGCAGACGAAGAACGACCAGGTCACGCCTTGCGCCAGTTCGATCAGAACCTGCGTCGTCGCCGGGTAGGCACCTGCCGCAAATCTGACGGTCAGAATGAGAGCTTCCATGGCGAAGCCGAGCGCGATCGCCAGCCATGCGACCATGACGACGCGCCTGAGCGCCATCCTGGCGCGATGAGAAAGCGGGTCCACGTCCGGCACGCCGGACGAAAGCTCAGTTCCGGTCATAACGGCCTCCCGAAACGAAATTTTTGCAGAGCCGCGAATTAGTCTTTGTCTGTAACAGTCCGATGTTGCCGGCTTTATTGCCTGGTTACATCGTTTTGTGAGGTCAAGCCTCTGCTTCACACCGCCCTTGCCCGACGCCGTACAGCGTATATATGCTGCATCCAGCATCAGTCATAAGGCAGTAGAAAGTTGCAGCTAAGCGTCCAGGAGCGCCGCGAAAAACAAAAGGCCGAACTGCGTTCCGAACTTGTCGACGCCGCGCACAAGCTTGTCCAGGAAGAAGGCTATGACGGCCTCACCATCCGCAAGCTCGCCAAGCGCGTCGGCTATGCGCCGATGTCGGTCTATTCCTATTTCGCCGACAAGCAGGACATCCTGTTCGCGCTGGCCGAGGATGCCTTCGAGACCCTGGCCAGGCGCATCGCAAATCATACGGCCGACGACCCGATCGAGGCGCTCAAGGCGGTGCTTGTCGAATACGCCGCCTTCGGGCTGGAAAATCCCAACGAGTACCGCACCGTGTTCATGACCGAAAAAGTCAAGCCGCCGACCGGCAAGACCTTTGCCGAGATGGAAGGCGGCAACCCGGCGATGAAAGTGCTGATCGAGAGGGTCGAAGCCTGCGTTGCCGCCGGCAGGCTCAAAGGCGATCCACGCGCCATCGCCACCATGCTGTGGGCGGTCGGCCACGGCGCCATCTCGCTGCTGATCACCTTCCCGTTCTACCCGTTCGGCGACCAGACGACGTTCATCACACGGATCGGCGACATCATGCTCGAAGCCATCGCCGCGCACGAGATTGCGCCGCTCACGCCGCCCGTCAACTGCTGAAGAGCGGCGCTCCTCCCGATCTGCAGGATCTTCTCCGAACGATCCGCGCCACAGCGCCGAGCGTTCGGCAATTCTCCGTACGCGTACGATTCTGCTTGAACATCGGGAGTCCAGGGCGTATCTGTACGCAATACCGTACAAGTACGAGAAATTCAATAGCTGAACCGGAGACCGACGATGAAGAAGGCAATCCTCACGCTCGCCGCCCTGCTGGCGCTCTCTGGCGCCGCATTTGCCGGCAGCAGTCAGACAGGCAAGCAAGAAGCGGCCTGCATCGACACCAAGGCTGATGTGAAGCTCGATTGCGCGCCGACCGGATCGCTTGAAAACGCCGATGCCGCGGCCCACAAGGCCGGCAGCAAGGGCCCGAGGCTCGGCATCGGCATCGACCCGTGGATCGTGCCAAGCAGCTTCTGAGCCGACGGGCGACAACACGCGGTGATGAACCGAAAGGGCGGCAGCAATTACCGGCCGCCCATCGTGCTGCCTCAGCCCTGCTTTTTGTCACCCCGCGCAGATCACTTCTTGCGCTTCTGTCCCACCACCCTTTTGGGCTTGCCGGGTCTTGCCGGTGCGCCGGGAATGGCCGTTCCGGTGATCGATACCGGATCGCTGGCCGGGAATGTATCCTCGAGGCCTTCCTCGAGTTCCTCTTCGATATCCGTCCCAGTGCGCTGCTCGTCTTCGAAAGAGCGCACGGCCGGCGTCTTGACCGGCGACTTCGGCGCGGAGTTCGGCGGCATTTGCGTTCTCCCTCGGCTCGCTGTCGCAGAACGGGCGGGCGCGGCGAACATGCCTATGCTGCTGCGTCGCGCGCCGCCTCCGACAGAAAAGTAAAGACATAATCGGAAAAGGAACGCCAGCATTCGACGCGGAACGCGTCGGCCGCCGTGCGCAACAGCACGATTTCGACCTTGCCGAGAATGGTACGCGACGCCGCCCCGACCGGAAAGACGTCGAGCGACAGATCCTGCGGGCAGCCGGCATTGATCGTCGCCGCGGCAGCCGGACCGGTAACCGATATGGCGACGTTGCGGTGCGAGATGCCGACCGCCGAATGCAGTACGGAAATGCTGGCGCAGTCGGCGAGCGGATCTTTTCCGCTCTCGTCGATGACCAGCCATTCGTCCGGCCCGAGCCACAAGGCCGTGCGTCCGGCCTTTGCCGCCGAGGTTTTCGGCCTTTGCGGCAGGACGACGCCGAGCGCTTTCGAAAGTGCCGCAATCGAGGCTTCCGGCGCGCGCAGCGATATGCGCTCGGCCGGCGGCAGCACGGCAAGTGTAACGCCGGCGGCGGAAAGCGACTGGCCGGCGAGAGCTGGACGGCGTTCGACTGAGGGTCCGGCGGCGTCGGTTTTCAAAGCGGCTTTAGCCATTGAGGCGCTCCCCCTTCTCGTCGAAGAACACCATGCCGGTGACCTCCACCTCGATCATCCCGTCCGGCATCGGCACATAGAGCGTCTCGCCCGTGCGATCGCGGCCGCCGGCGACCAGCCCCAGCGCGATCGAGCGGCCGCAATTTTGCGACCAATAGCTCGAGGTGACATGGCCAATCATCTTCATCGGGATTGCCTGCTTCGGGTCCGCGACGATCTGCGCGCCCTCCTCCAGCACCACCTTGGGATCCCTGGTCTTCAGGCCGACAAGCTGCTTGCGGCCCTTGGCGACCAGGTCCGGCCGCGCCATGCCGCGAATGCCGACGAAATCGGTCTTCTTCTTGCCGACGGCCCAGTCGAGCCCGGCATCGTTCGGCGTCACCGTCCCGTCGGTATCCTGGCCGACGATGATGTAGCCCTTTTCGGCGCGCAGCACATGCATCGACTCGGTGCCGTAGGCACAGGCTCCGTGCTTCTGGCCCTCGGCCCATAGCGCTTCCCAGACCGCCTCGCCATAATCGGCCGGCACGTTGACCTCGAAGCCGCGCTCACCGCTGAACGACATGCGAAACAGCCTTGTCGGCACGCCGCAGATCCTGCCTTCGCGCACCGACATATGCGGCAGCGCCTCATCCGACATGTCGATGCCCTCGACCAGCGGCGCAATGATGTCGCGAGACTTCGGTCCCTGCACGGCAATCACCGCCCACTGCTCGGTGATCGAGGTCAGCCAGACGTTGAGATGCGGGAACTCGGTCTGGAGATAGTCTTCCATATGGTTCATGACCCGCGGCGCGCCGCCCGTCGTCGTCGTCACATGGAAACGGTCGGGTGCAAGCCTGCCGACGACACCGTCGTCATAGATGAAGCCGTCCTCGCGCAGCATGATGCCGTACCGGCAGCGGCCGGGCTCGAGCTTCTCCCATGGATTGGTGTAGAGCAGTTCCATGAATTTGGCCGCATCCGGCCCGACCACCTCGATCTTGCCCAGCGTCGAGGCGTCAAACAGGCCGGCCGTCTTGCGCACCGTTATGCATTCGCGGTCGACGGCGGCATGTATGTCCTCGCCCGGCTTCGGGAAATACCAGGCGCGCTTCCACTGGCCGACATCCTCGAATACAGCGCCCTGGCGCTCGGCCCAGGGATGGATCGCCGTCTTGCGGGTCGGGTCGAACAGGGGACCCCGCGCGTGGCCGACGATCGAGCCGAATGTCACCGGCGTATAGGGCGCGCGGAACGTCGTCAGCCCGACCTGCGGGATCGGCTTGCCCAACGTCTCGGCGGCAATCGCCAGGCCGTGCATGTTGGAGGTCTTGCCCTGGTCGGTCGCCATGCCATTGGTGGTGAAGCGCTTGACGTGCTCGATCGAGCGCATGCCCTCGTGCACTGCCTGGCGGATGTCCTTGGCGGTGACGTCGTTCTGGAAGTCGACAAACGCCTTGACCGTCGTCTCCGATCCGGCACCGGGTGCTGCACCCAGCATGCCGCGCGACCAGCTCTCGCCGGCGTTGACCTTCGGCTTGGAGCCCTTGGCCGGCCTGCTGCCGGCGTCCTTGGCCGCCTTGGCGCCCGCTGCATAGGCCTCGTCGATCGTCGCCGACAGCCCGTCGGTACCGTTGCAGGCGCCGACCGAGACGCAGTCCTGCGCATAAATTCCGGGCACGAAGCGCTTGGTCTCGTCATTGAAGGCGACCTTGCCGCGCGATTGCGAGAACAGATGCACCGATGGCGTCCAGCCGGCCGACATCAGAATCGCGTCAACCGGGATGGTGCGCTCGCCGCCGCCATTCTTCGGCTGCACGGTCATCGACGACACCCGCAATTTGCCGCCGGCGCGGATCACCGCGCGGCCGAAATTGACCTCGATGCCGAGCGCCCTCGCCTCGTCGATCGCCGGCCCGGTCGGGTTGTCGCGCAGGTCGACGATCGCCGCCACGTTGATGCCGGCCTTTTTCAGGTCGATCGCCGCCGCATAGGCGGAATCGTTCGCCGTATAGACGCCGATATTCCTGCCGACGGCGACGCCGTAATGGTTGAGATAGGTGCGCGCCGCCGACGCCAGCATGATGCCCGGCCGGTCGTTGTCGGCAAACACCATGTGGCGCTCGATGGCGCCGGTCGCCAGTACCACGCGTTTAGCGCGAACCTGCCACAGCCGCTCGCGCGGCAGGTCGCGGCCGGGGTTCTGCAGATGGTCGCTGACGCGCTCGACCAGCCCGACGAAATTCTGCGCGTAATAGCCGAAGGCCGTGGTACGCGGCAGCACGCGGACATTGTCCATCGCGCTCAACTTGGCGAGAGCCGATTGCGCCCAGGAAAAACCGTCCTGGCCTTCGATCTTCGCGCCGCTCTCGAAGCGCAGGCTGCCGCCGAATTCCGCCTGCTCGTCGGCAAGGATGACGCGCGCGCCGGTCTCGGCCGCGGCCAATGCCGCGGCGATGCCCGCGGCACCGCCGCCAAGCACCAGCACCTCGCAATGGGCGAAGCGCGCCGAATAGTGGTCGGGATCCGGCTGGTCAGGAGCGACGCCAAGACCGGCGGCGGCGCGGATCTTGGGTTCGTAGAGGTTTTTCCACGCAGCCTTCGGCCACATGAAGGTCTTGTAGTAGAAGCCGGCCGAAAGCATCGGCGAGGCAATACTGCTGACGGCACCGACGTCGAAAGCGAGCGACGGCCAGCGGTTCTGCGACTGTGCGGTCAATCCGTCATAGAGCTCCTGCACCGTGGCACGCACGTTCGGCGTCTTGCGTGCCGCGTCGCGCTTGATCTCGACCAGCGCGTTCGGCTCTTCGGCGCCGGCCGACAGCAAGCCGCGCGGCCGGTGGTACTTGAACGAGCGGCCGACGAGATGGACGCCGTTTGCAAGCAGCGCCGAGGCCAACGTATCGCCCTCGATGCCGGTATAGGGGCGGCCGTCGAAGCTGAAGCCAGCTATCTTTGCCTGTTTGAGCCGCCCGGCGCCGGCAATGCGGAACGTGGCGCTCATTTGGCGGCTCCCGGCAGCTTTACGGGCTTCGGCTCGCCGGCCTTGTAGGTCATCAGGAACCTGTCGCTGACGGTGTCGCGCACGGCGTTGAAGAACCGCGCGCAGCCATGCATGTGCCGCCAGCGCTCATAGATGATCCCCTTGGGGTTTGAGCGGATGAAGAAGAACTTTTCAAAATCGTCGTCGCTCTCGCTGGCGATGTTTGGGGAACGCGCGATATGCGCCTCGCCGGCGTTGCGGAATTCGAGCTCCGGACGCTCTTCCTCGCAATAGGGGCAGCGGATGAGAAGCATGGTTGGTCCTACAGTTCGCCGTGGCCGACGCGAGCGCCGGCAGGTTGGTCGCAAAGCCTCTGGCCCATCGTCACGAAGGGCGCGACCAGCCGGATGCGCTCCTCGATGCTGGCTACCGGGCGGAAAAGGTCGCGATACGCCATATTGCCGACCGAAAGCGTCATCGGTTCGGTCGTCACGATGACGTAGCGCCGCTCGAATTTTTCGCCCTCCTCGAGATCGGCTGGCCGGTTCTCCATAAAGGTGACCACTCTCTGACCGGCGCTCCAGGTGCAGGCGAGTACACCCTCGTCGACGGAAAACGGCCAATCTGCTTCATTGCCGGCGCGGCTGATGGGCTGCAGGCGCACCTCCTCTGGCGTGGGGATATGGAACAGGCCTTGCTCGCCGGCGAGCATCAGCGGCATGGCGACGGCCATCTCGGTCATCATCAGTGCGCCACCGCTGCCGCCGCCGCCTCGTCGATGAGGCGGCCGGTGCGGAAGCGCTCGATGGTGAAGGGCGCGTTGATCGGGTGCGGATCGTCTCTGGCGATCGTATGGGCAAAGACATGGCCCGAACCCGGCGTCGCCTTGAAGCCGCCTGTGCCCCAGCCGCAATTGACATAGAGGCCGGGCACCGGCGTCTTGGCTAGGATCGGCGAACGGTCCGGCGTCACGTCGACGATGCCGCCCCATGAGCGCAGCATCTTCATGCGCGTGAAGATCGGGAACATCTCGCAGATGGCGTCCAGCGTATGCTGCAAAATGTGCAGCCCGCCGGTCTGCGAATAGGAGACATATTGGTCGGTGCCGGCGCCGATGACCAGTTCGCCCTTGTCGGACTGCGAGATATAGGCATGCACGGTGTTCGACATCACCACGCAAGGCACCACCGGCTTGACCGGCTCCGACACCAGCGCCTGCAGCGGATAGCTTTCCAGCGGCATGCGCACGCCAGCCATGTTCATGATCACCGATGAGTGCCCGGCGGCAACCACGCCGACCTTCCTGGCACCGATGAAGCCGCGCGTCGTCTCGACACCGGTGACCGCGCCGTTCGGCGCCCGTTTGACGCCGGTGACCTCGCAATTCTGGATGATGTGGACGCCGCGCGCCGAGGCGCCGCGCGCATAGCCCCAGGCGACGGCATCGTGCCGCGCCGTGCCGCCGCGGCGCTGCAGGGAGGCGCCCATCACCGGATAGCGCGCATTGCGCGAAATGTTGAGCGGCGGGCAGAATTCCTTGGCCTGCTCCGGCGTCAGCCATTCATTGTCGATGCCGTTCAGCCGGTTGGCATGGACGTGCCGCTTCAGGACCTGGATGTCATGGATGTTATGGGCGAGCATCATGACGCCGCGCGGCGAATACATGACGTTGTAGTTGAGCTCCTGGCTGAGCCCGTCCCACAGCTTCAGCGCATGGTCGTAGATGCCGGCGCTTTCGTCATAGAGATAATTGGAACGGATGATGGTGGTGTTGCGGCCGGTATTGCCGCCGCCGAGCCAGCCTTTTTCCAATACCGCGACGTTGGTGACGCCGTGCACGGTGGCGAGATAATAGGCGGTGGCCAGGCCGTGGCCACCGGCGCCGACGATGATGACGTCGTACTCCTTCTTCGGCTCCGGTGAGGACCATTGTTCCTCCCAGCCCTTGTGACCGCGCATGGCCTCGCGGGCGATGGCGAATACCGAGTATTTCTTCAACGTCGCAGGCCTCGCAAATGGCGGCCGGGCGGATCGGTCGACCCCGGCGCGCGAGCTGTATCACTAGCGAAACGGCGCTGCCAGCCTTGCACTGTTTGCGACGGCGCTTGCCGTTTTGCGCCGTGGTGAAAAAGCCGCATGCGGGCTGGTTGATGCAATTGCCATCCATCACTATCCGTCGCCTGGCGATCGGAGGATTATGGCGGTGGCTAACGTCTGGTGGAATCTGACATTGCGCTTCATGCTGGAACTCGCCGCTTTGCTCGGCCTCGGCATGGCGGGCTGGAGCCTCTCAGCGGGCATGTGGCGCTGGACCCTTGCCGCGGCATTGCCGTTCGTTGCCGCCGCGCTCTGGGGTACGTTCGCGGTGCCGAACGATCCGAGCCGGTCGGGGCGGGCGCCGGTTCCGGTGCCGGGCGGTTTGCGGCTGGTACTCGAGCTCGTCATCCTGTTCGGCGGCGCTGCGGGATTCCACCTGGCCGGTTACACGACAGCCGGCATTGCCGTCGCCCTGCTGATCGCCGTCAGCTACGCATTTTCGCTCGATCGGCTCGGCTGGCTGCTCAAGCAATAGTCGCCTTGCACCGTTTGCGACGGCGCTTGCCGTTTTGCGCCGTGCTTTCACTGATCGCTGTTCTGAGCTTCGCCTTTTGACGGGTCAGCCGGAGCACGCTTCAGGATGGACGGCCCGATTGCATAGATCGGCCGCAAATAACCCTCACGGCAATCGGCGGCGATTTTACGAATTTCCGCATCGTCTGACTGCTCCACCATGGCCACGAAGCGCTCGATGATCACCTGGCGCGGCCTGATAGCCACTGCCGCAGCAAAGCGCCTCAACACGGCATCCGGATGCGCGAGCAACCGTGGCAGGTCCTTGGTGCTCGGCATGTTATATTGACCATAAGCATTGACCAGTGTCTTGAAAGCCGAGTCCGGACGCAGGGTAGCGGCATTTTCCACCGCAAGCCTTAGCTGCCAGCGCTCCGCAAGGCAGATGAACTGGACGACCCCCCACCGCACACCGGCATGTTCGTCATCCAGCCGCAGCATGAGGCGACCGAGAACGGCTCCATCGGCCGGCGTCGTGCATCCCAGAAGCGCCTCGATCGCGTCGAACCGGATACCCGAAGATTCACTGTCGAGCAGATCGGCGATCTCCGCGACGACGCAATTCATCTTGTAACTCATTTTGGAATTGGCTTCGGCCACCAAGTACGCGGCAGCGGCCTGTGTATGAAGGTTGCCGGACGTCAGCAGCGGCCGGAGGTTTTCAAGGGGAAAGCCTTTGCCAAATTCCGATTGAAGGGCGATCGTCAACTCGCTGTCGCCCTCGAAGCCGGGGGCCAACAACTTGATCATTATGTCTTGGGGGGTCATTGGAATGGGTGGCGCGTCCACCCGCGAGTTTTGGATGACGATCCGTAACTTGGTGGCCAACGGACGTCAAGGAGCGCTGTTGAAAACAGCGCAAGTATCGGGTGGTCCGCACCGCCCCGATTTGCGACCAAGCATCCAATTGCCGGCCAGAACCGGCGCGAAAAAAGGATGCAGAAAATGTTCACACTCACCAACAAAGTCGCCATCGTCACCGGCGCCAGTTCCGGCATCGGCCGCGCCACGGCAAAGCTCTTTGCCGAGGAAGGCGCCAGGCTCGTCGTCGCCGCCCGCCGCCAGGCGGAACTCGATGCGCTGGTTGCCGAAATCGAAGACGCCGACGGCACGGCTATCGCTCTTGCCGGCGATGTCCGTGACGAGGCCTACGCGAAAGTCCTGGTCGACCTGGCGGTCGAGAAATTCGGCGGGCTCGACATCGCCTTCAACAATGCCGGCTCCGTCGGCAGGATGGGGCCGGTTTCTGAGCTGTCGCTGGAGGGCTGGCGCGAGACACTCGATACCAATCTGACCAGCGCCTTTCTCGGCGCGAAATACCAGGTGCCGGCGATGGTCGAACGCGGCGGCGGCTCGCTGATCTTCACCTCAACCTTCGTCGGCTACACGGTCGGCATGCCCGGCATGACCAGCTATGCCGCGAGCAAGGCCGGACTGATCGGATTGACGCAGGTGCTGGCCGCCGAATTTGGCGCCAAGGGCGTCCGGGTCAACGCGCTGCTGCCGGGCGGCACCGACACGCCTTCGGCGACATTCAACACACCTGAATCGCGGGCGTTCGTCGAAAACCTGCATGCCTTGAAGCGCGTCGCCGAGCCAGAGGAGATCGCCCGCTCGGCGCTTTACCTGGCTTCCGATGCATCGAGCTTCACCACCGGCACGGCACTGTTCGCCGACGGCGGTGTCTCGATCACCCGCACGTGAAGCGTTTCGCGGTTGGCGTCGGCCCGCCAGCCGCAATGTCGGCCGCCAGCCGCAATGCCGGAAAAACCGGTCTTGCTTTTCCCGGCGATTTGACGATTCCGTCTTCTCCTCGAAAACGGGTTGGAAACATGCTGCTGATCAGGACCTATATCGCTGCAAGCGCAATCGAAGGCGTCGGCGTGTTCGCCGCCGAGCCGATCCGGAAAGGGGCGCAGATCTGGCGGCTCGATCCGGACTTCGACCGGCTGATCCCGATGGAAAGATACGAGACGGCGCCGCCGCACCTCAAGGAATTGCTCGACAGATATGCCTATCCCAGTCCGGACCGGCCGGGCTTCATGGTGTATGAGGTCGACAATGGCCGCTTCATGAACCACGCCGACAAGCCGAACACCGACTTTTCGCAATATGGCGGGGCCACCGCGACCCGCGACATCGCCGCCGGCGAGGAAATAACCTGCGACTACGGCGAGTTCTTCGAGGGTTTCGAGCAGCTCCACCTGGCCACGGCGTAGCGGCGCCTATCTGGCCCAAGGCGAATTTTGTTCTTGCTTTGTGCCGGCAGCTATGCTATTAATTTCTCTACGGTGTGATTCACACCAGCGACCCGCCGCCGAGGCGGGTTTTTTCGTTTCGGGATTCGGCGGCCTCAGGCTTCGGTCTTTTCGGCGGTGAGTTTCACCCCTAAGGCCTTCACCACGCCAAGCAATGTCGAGAGGCGCGGGTCGCCATCGGGGCTCAGTGCCTTGTACAGGGCCTCCCGGGTGACGCCGGCATCTTTCGCCACCTTGGACATGCCACGCGCGCGGGCAACTATGCCGAGAGCATTCGCGATATAGCCGGTATCGCCCGTGGCAAAGGCGTCGGCAAGAAGTTCGGCCTGGGCCTCCGCGCGGCCGAGATGTTCGGCAGGATCAAAAGGCAAGGTCTCGTGGGGCATTTCAGATCTCCTTGGCCATTTCAATGGCCTTCCTGATATCGCGCTTCTGCGAGGACTTGTCGCCGCCGCAGAGCAGGATAACGAGCGCGCTGCCGCGCTTGACGAAGTACAGTCGGTAACCGGGACCGTAGTCTATCCGAAGCTCGCCGATGCCATCGAAGAACTTCACGTCTCCCATCAGTCCGGACTGGATACGTGCCACGCGGATCGCAATCCGCTCGGCCGCCCGCATATCGTTTAGACCCTTGAGCCAGTCCCGGAACTCGGCGGTTTGTTCAACGATGGTCACTCGTGAACTATAGTTCACAGATTGAAAAAATCAAGCCGCCATGTGGGACTGTCGTGCCCGCCCGGACGGCACCGCCTCTCAATCGGCTGTGGACAGAGCCCCTTGATTCTGCTATCAGCCGCCCCAATTCGTGGTGTAACGCGCCGCGGAGGCTTGCGGCTATGGCCGCTTGCCTGTTGATTTCAAACCCGAAAGACAGGATTGCACGTGCAGGTACTCGTCCGCGACAACAATGTTGATCAGGCGCTTCGCGCGCTCAAGAAAAAGATGCAGCGCGAAGGCATCTTCCGCGAAATGAAGATGCGCGGACATTACGAAAAGCCCTCCGAGAAGCGCGCCCGTGAAAAGGCGGAAGCCGTGCGCCGTGCCCGCAAGCTGGCCCGCAAGCGCGCCCAGCGCGAAGGCCTGCTGCCGATGACGCCGCGTCCGGTCGCGGCCGGTGCTGCCGGTGCCGGTGCTCCGCGTCCGCCGCGGTTCTGACGTCAATTTTTCGTCCTTTTCCAAGGATATCCAAGGTGGCGCGATGCGGAATCGCCGCCACCTTTTTGTTGTGAGTTCGACCCGGTCCGAGAGGACCGGTTGGGAGAGATGCCGGTTCGGAGGGGGAACGGACCAGACGGCGCAGTAAGGACAGGGCAGACATGGACGCAATCACCGTAGAGCGCAGAACCGCGTGGCGCGGCCTCGCCCTGACGGCAGCCCTGCTTTCCGGGATGGCGCTTGCCAGCTGCCAGAGCGTTCCGACCGGCGAGTTCAACAACATCGACAAGGCGCAAGGCTCGAGCGAGAACATCTCCTCGCTGTCGGCGGTGATCCAGCGCAACCCCCAGGATCCGGAAGCCTACAATGTGCGCGGCTCGGCCTATGGCCGCGGCGGCCAGTACCAGGCGGCGCTGAAGGACTTCAACACCGCCATCCAGCTCAATCCGAATTTTTACCAGGCCTATTCGAACCGTGCGCTCATCCAGCGCTTCCTCGGCGATCAGGCGAGCGCGCTCGCCGACTACAATCGCTCGATCCAGATCAATTCCAACTATGACGCCGCCTATATCGGCCGCGGCAATCTCTACCGCAGGGCGGGCCGGGTCCAGGAAGCCTTCAACGATTTCCAGAAAGCCATCCAGCTCGACACGACCGATGCGCGCGCCTATCACAATCGCGGCCTGATCTACCAGAGTCAGGGCCAGCACGCCTTTGCCATCGAGGATTTCTCGACCGCCATTTCGTTGGCGCCGGACGCCTCCGAGCCTTACAACGGGCGCGGCCTCTCCTACCTTGCCATGAACGACGAGGACAATGCCTTCGCCGACTTCAACATGGCGATCAAGCTCGACGGCAAGAATGCTGAGGCCTGGTCCAACCAGGCGTTGATCTACGAGCGGCGCGGCGACAAGGTCAGGGCCGCGAAATCCTACCGCGAGGCCGTGCACCTCAATCCGACCTACCAGCCGGCCAAGGACGGCCTGGCCCGCACCAGTGCCGGCTGAGCGGCCGGTTAATCGGGCCTCCGTTTCCGCACTCCGACAACCCTGCGTTTAGCTTCGCCTTGCTGGCGCCAAGTTTTCGGCGGAACGCTCGGCGTGCTCAGCCGTTTGTACAAGGCAATTTCGAAAGGACCCTGCCATGATCAAGAAACTCGCTTGTGCCGCTGTTCTCGCCACGACCGTCGTTGCCGCTCCCGCCAGCGCCAGCAAACTCCAGCTCGGCGTGCTCGACTGCACCATCGACGGCGGCACGGCCTATCTCGTCACTTCCAACAAGGGTGTTTCCTGTGTCTTTCGTCCGCATCGTGGCGGCCCCTCTGAAGTCTATACCGGTGTGATTTCCAAGCTCGGCGTCGATGTCGGCCGGACGCATCAGGGCCAGCTGGTATGGGCGGTTCTGGCGGCGACCCGCAACCACGATGAAGGCGACCTTGCCGGCAGCTACTATGGCGTGAACGCCGAGGCCAGCGTGGTCACCGGTGGCGGCGCCAATCTCCTGGTCGGCGGCCTCGACAGCGCCTTTTCGCTGCAGCCGCTCAGTGTCCAGGCACAGACCGGCGTCAACCTGGCGGTCGCCGTCACCTCGCTCGACCTGATCCACTCGTTCAAATAACGGCGCAGCATGGCTCCCGAGCGGCGGGGAGCGTAGGTGTCGGCCTGCGAATGGCTGCCGAAGGCTCATAGATTCCGGCAGGGCCACTCCCCAGAGGACGGGCCGCCCTGATGTTCAAAGTTGCGGCGCTCGAAGATCACGGCATGGCAACTGTGTTCATGCCGTTACCGTGACCGAAGATTGCGGCGATCCAATATTGCTTGTCTTCGGTCTGACCAGAATCTCAACGCCTCGTGATCGTCCCCCATCGCACAATTTTGAAATCCGCCACGTCAACGGCGATCAAGACCGCTTGATCTCAACTACGGTTGAGGTTCTAGAAGTCCTCCCATACTGCGGCATGTACTCATTTGGACGTGAAGAACGCTCCAATACTTCAGACCAGCAAAGCCTGGGGGACCGGATGACCAAGACAAGCACAAACAGGGTCGACTGGCGCGCGCTGTGGGCGAGCGGCGACCTGGCGCGCTTCTGCTTCATCAGCCTCGGCATCCTGCTGCACGCCACCAACGAAACCATGGTGGCAACGGTCATGCCGGCCATGGTCGGCGAACTCGCCGGCGTGCAACTGGTCGGCTGGTCGCTGGCGATCTACGAGCTCGGCGCCATCGTTGCCGGTGCGGCCGCCGGACGGCTGGTGAGCTATGTCGCGCTGCGTACCAACATGATGGTCGCCGCAATGCTCTATGCCGCCGGCGCGCTGGTCTGCGCCACCGCGCCTTCGATGCCGCTGTTCCTCTGCGGCCGCCTGATCGAGGGGCTCGGTGGCGGCGCGCTGGTGTCGCTGGCCTTCGTCTCGGTCGAGCGGCTGTTTGCCCGCGCGATCTGGCCGCAGCTTTTCGGCGTCATGTCGGCGATCTGGGGCGTCGCCGCCTTCAGCGGCCCCGTGCTCGGCGCGGTCATGACCGAATTGCTGTCCTGGCGCTGGGCCTTCGGCGTCTTCACCCTCGGCGGCACGGCGATGGCGCTGGCAAGCTTCATCGTGCTCGACACACCGGAAGCAACAAGGCCGCAGGCGACGGGCGGCTCGGCGCCGCCCTTTCCCTTTGCGGCGCTTGGCTGCCTCGCCGTCAGCGTCGTGCTGATTGCCACCGCCGGCGTCGACATCGCCCTGCTGCGCTCGTCGCTGCTGCTCACCCTCGGCCTGATCGGCCTGGCGCTGTTTATCTATATCGACGCACTGAAGCCGCGCTCGCGCCTGTTCCCGTCGCGGCTGTTCTCGTGGCGCTCGCCGGTCGGCGCGGGCATGACCATGGTCGCGGCGTTTTCGGTGGCGACCTGCTCCTTTACCGTCTACGGTCCGCTGCTTCTGACCAGCCTGCACGGCATTCCGATCCTGACCACCGGCTACATCATCGCCGCCGAATCGATCGCCTGGTCGATCCTGTCGATCCTCGTCGCCAATGCGCCGCCGGAACGCGAGCGGCTGATCATCGTCGGCGGGGCGCTGATGATCGCCACGGGCGTCGCCGGTTTCGCCTATACGGTGCCGGCCGGCTCTATCCCGTTGATCCTGCTTTGTGCCTTGCTGCAAGGCGGCGGTTTCGGCATCGCCTGGCCGTTCGTCACGCGTGTCATCGTGGCATCGGCCAAGGAAGGCGAGCAGACGATCGCCTCGGCCGCTGTGCCGACCATGCAGCGCATCGGTTATGCCGTGGGGGCGGCACTGACCGGCATCGTCGCCAACGCCAGCGGCTTTTCCGAAGGCCTGAACCGTGAGGCCGCGGCAAGTGTCGCCGCCTGGCTGTTCCTGGCGTTTATCCCGCTCGGAATCCTGGGATGCCTTGCCGCCTTGCGGATTTCGGGGGCGACCGACACGAAGCCGGCGAAGCTGTCAATCTCCGTGGGGGAGATTGACTAGACAACGACCGTCTTCATCCGGTCGGCGATCAGCGCCGCGAGCCGCGTCGCCACCTCGTCCTTGCTCATCTCCGGCCATTCCTCGACGCCGGCCTTCGAGACGATCCGCACCTTGTTGCGGTCGCCGCCCATCACGCCCGGGGAACCATCTTCATGCGAGACATCATTGGCAACGATAAGATCGGCACCCTTTTTTGCAAGCTTGGCCTCGGCGTTCCTGACCAGGTCCTGCGTCTCCGCGGCGAAACCGACCACCAGCATCGGCCGCTTTTTGTGATGCCCGACACCGGCGAGAATATCGGGATTTTCCACCATCTGCAGCGCCGGTGGCCCCTCGCCCGCCACCTTCTTGATCTTCTCCCCGGCCGAATTTTGAGTGCGCCAGTCGGCGACAGCCGCGACGAACACTGCCGCGTCGGCCGGCAGCAGCTGCTCGACGGCGTCCTTCATCTCGACGGCCGTTTCGACGTGCAGCGTGGCGACGCCGGCCGGATCGGCAATGCCGACCGGGCCGGAGACGAGACGCACGTCGGCACCGAGCCTGGCCAGCGCCACCGCGATGGCGTGGCCCTGCTTGCCCGACGACCGGTTAGCGATGTAGCGGACCGGGTCGATCGGTTCATGCGTCGGCCCGGAGGTGACGATGATCTTCCTGCCCGCCAGCGGCTTTGGCCGGCTGTCGAGCAGCGCCTCGATCGCGGCGACGATCTCCAGCGGCTCGGCCATCCGGCCCTCGCCCACCTCGTTGCTCTCGGCCATCTCGCCCTTCGCCGGGCCGACGAATGCGACGCCGTCCTTGCTCAGCGTCGCACGGTTGCGGCGGACCGCCGGATGCGCCCACATTTTCGGGTTCATCGCCGGCGCCACCAAAACGCGCTTGTCGGTGGCGATGAGCACGGTCGAGGCAAGGTCGTTGGCATGGCCATTGGCGAGCTTTGCCATCAGGTCGGCGGTGGCCGGCGCCACGACCAAAAGGTCGGCCTCGCGCGACAGCCTGATATGGCCGATGTCGTGCTCGTCCTGCCGGTCGAACAATTCGGTGAAGACGTGGTCGGCCGACAGCGCCCCGGCCGACAGCGTAGTGACGAACTCCTGCGCCGCCGCGGTCATCACCACCCGCACTGCCGCGCCGCGCTCGCGCAGCCGGCGGATCAGGTCGAGCGCCTTGTAGGCGGCGATGCCGCCGCCGATGATCAGCAGGATGCGCTTGCCGGAGAGGATGCCTCGCGGGCTGGAGACGGCGACCACCGGCGCTGCTGGACTCTGCGAACTCGTCAGTTCGCGCAGTGTTTTCTCGATCTGGTCGATGCGACCGGCCGAACCGAACTGACCTTCGACCGCTGCGCGGATCATCACCCGCGCCTGGTCTTCCATCGACCGGCCATTCTCCGCCGCCAGTCGGCGCAGCAGGTCCTTGACCTCGTCATCAAGGTTGCGGATCGTGATGCTGGCCATCTGATTGCACCTTGCCCGGAATTGCTGAGTGCAATGATAGCAATGCAATCACTTTGCAACAAGCGCTAGAAAATACGCCAGGCGATATACACCAGCGTCAATGCAATCACCCACAGCGCCAGCCGGCCGGAGCGGGTGTAGCGCGCCTCGGCCTTGCCGATCGCGCGTGCGGTCCTTTCGTCGAAGCGCAGGCCGTGTTCGGCCATCAGGTCGATCTCACGCGACAGCCGCTCGGTGCGGGCGGCGAGGTCCGGTGCCTGGCGGGCCAGCGCCAGCAGCGCGTTGGCACCGTCGCGCGCATCGGCCAGCAGGGCGCGCGGGCCGAGGTTGCGGGCAATCCAGCCGCTCACCACCGGCTCCGACGTCTTCCACATGTTGAAGGCCGGGTCGAGCGTGCGGGCGACGCCTTCGACGACGACCATGGTCTTCTGCAGCAGCACCAGCTCGGACCGCGTCGCCATGTCGAAGAGGTCGGTCACTTCGAACAGCAGCGTCAGCAGCTTGGCCATCGAGATGGTCTCGGCAGGCTGGCCGTGGATCGGTTCGCCGATCGCCCGGATCGCCTGGGCGAAGGCCGCGACATTGTGCTGGCGCGGCACGTAGCCGGCCTCGAAATGCACCTCGGCGACGCGCTGGTAATCGCGCGTGATGAACCCGTAGAGGATTTCGGCGAGGAAGCGGCGCTCCTTTTTGCCGAGCCGGCCGGCAATGCCGAGATCGACGGCGACGATGGTGCCATCGGCTTCTATAAACAGGTTGCCCGGGTGCATGTCGGCGTGGAAGAAACCGTCACGCAGCGTATGGCGCAGAAACGACTGAACGAGGTTGGCGGCAATCGCCTTCAGGTCGTGGCCGGCGGCGGTCAGGCCGGCAATATCGTTCATCTTGATGCCGTCGACCCACTCCATGGTCAGCACGTCACGACCGGTGCGCTCCCAGTCGACCGACGGCACACGGAAGCCGGGATCGTCCTTGGTATTCTCGCCGAGCTCCGAAAAAGCCGCTGCCTCCAGCCTCAAATCCATTTCGATCTTGGTAGTCTGGGCCAGCGTCTCCGTCACCTCGACCGGCCGCAGCCGGCGCGACGACGGGATGTACTTTTCCTGCAGCCGGGCGGCGAGGAAATAGCTTTCGAGATCGCGAAAGAAGCGTCGGCGCACGCCCGGCCGGATGACCTTCACCGCCACTCGCCTAACGACGCCGTCCTGCAGCGTTTCGGCGGTATGGACCTGGGCGATCGAGGCGGCGGCGACGGCCTCGCCAAAACTGACATAGAGCTCGTCGACCCTGCGTCCGAGCGAGGCCTCTATCGCGGCGACAGCCTCGGCCTTGGGAAACGTCTGCATCTTGTCCTGCAGCATGGCAAGATCAAGCGCGATATCGTTGCCGACGACATCCGGCCGTGTCGCCAGGAACTGGCCGAGCTTGACGTAGGACGGGCCGAGCCGCACGACCGCCTTGGCCAGCCTGTCGCCGCGCTCATAGGCAAGCGCCCGACGGCGGGTGAACAGCCGGGCCATGCGCCAGCCGAATTTCGGCAAGCCGAAGAGCTCGTCACCGGGCAAAGCCGCGATGACACCCTCGCGCACAAGCACCCAGCCGGCCCGCACGAGCCTGAAACCAGCGCCGATGCTGCTCATGGCTGGCTTTGCCCTGCCGGTTTCCTGAACTGGCGCAAGGCACGTCGGAAAATGCGGGCCAGCCTCAAAGCTTCCAGCCCGAATGAAGCGCGGCGATGCCGCCGGAATAATTGCGGAATGAGGCGCGCTCGAAGCCTGCGCGCGAAATCATCGCCGTGAAATTCTGCTGATTGGGAAACTTGCGGATCGATTCGACCAGATAGGAATAGGGCTCGTCATCGCCGGTCACCACCTTGCCGATCCGCGGAATGGCGTTGAACGACCATGCTTCATAGACCTTGTCGAGCAGCGGCATCTCGACCTCGGAGAATTCAAGGCAGAGAAAGCGCCCGCCAGGCTTCAGCACGCGATAGGCTTCGGCAAGCGCCACATCGATGCGCGGCACGTTGCGGATGCCGAAAGCGATGGTGTAGGCGTCGAAAGTAGCGTCGGCAAAAGGCAGTTCCTCGGCATTGGCTTCGACGAAATCGGTATTTGCCGACAGGCCTTTTTTCTCGGCCCGGTCGCGGCCGACGGCGAGCATCGAGCCGTTGATATCGAGAACCGTTGCATGAGCGTGCCTGCCGCTCGCCTCGACGATGCGGAAGGCGACATCGCCGGTGCCGCCGGCAACGTCGAGAACGCTCCAGCCCGGCCGCTTCGGTGGATTGAGCCAGGCGACCATGGCGTCCTTCCACAATCGATGCAAGCCGGCCGACATCAGGTCGTTCATCAGGTCGTAGCGGTTCGCCACCTTGTGGAAAACATCATTGACCAGGGACTGCTTGTCGCCTGGCCCTACCCGCTTGAAACCATAGGAGGTTTCCATGCCGCCCGCAGCAGTGGTTCTTTCAACCGACATCGTTTTGATCCGCCATAAAATCGGCGGGACCATAGCCGATCGATGGTGCGGGCGCTATTGTTTAAGGCGCGGTGTTCGGCCGCGCTTCGAAGCAGGTTCCGGAAAAGTGTCACACGGTTTTCCGACAGGAACTTGCGTCATAAGAAAAAGCCTGACGGGATAATTGAATGCCTTTGAAAGCAGAACTGCACTGCCACATCGAAGGGGCAGCGGCGCCTGAACTCGTCCTCCGCCAGGCTGAGAAATACGGCAAGGATGCCTCGCCCTACATCCAGGACGGCTCCTTCGTCTGGCACGACTTCACCTCTTTCCTCGCCGCCTACGACTTCTCGTCGGACCTGTTCCGCACCGAAGAAGACTATGCGCGGCTGGCCGACCATTACCTGACCAGCCTCGCCCGCGACGGCGCCATCTATTCCGAGGTTTTCACCTCGCCCGACCATGCCAACAAGGCCGGGCTGTCGCCAAAGGCCTATACCGACGCGCTCGGCGAAGGCATGGCCCGCGCCAAGGCGAAGACCGGCATCGAAGGCCGCATGATCGTCACCGGCGTGCGCAATTTCGGTGTCGAATCGATCGAGCGGGCGGCGCGTTTCGCCGCGCGCTGCGGGCATCCGCTGGTCACCGGTTTCGGCGTCGCCGGCGACGAGCGGATAGGCGACCTGGAAGATTATGTCAGGGCCTTCGAGATCGCCCGCGAGGCCGGCCTCGGCATCACCGTCCATGCCGGCGAATTGATGGGCTGGGAGAGCGTCGAGGCGGCACTCGACCACATCCGCCCGTCTCGCATCGGCCATGGCGTGCGCGCCATCGAGAACCCCGAGCTTGTGCGGCGCATCGCCGACGAAGGCGTCGTGCTCGAATGCTGCCCTGGCTCCAACATCGCCCTGAAAATCTTCGACAGCTTCGCCGACCATCCCTTCCCCGCCTTGCGGGCAGCGGGCTGCAAGGTGACGCTCAACTCCGATGACCCGCCCTATTTCTGGACCTCGCTGAAACGCGAATACGACATCGCTGCCGAGCATTTTGCGATGGACGACAAGGCGCTCACCGCCGTCACCAGGACGGCCATCGAGGCAGCCTTCGTCGACAGGAAGACCAGGGCGGCGCTGCTGGGCAGGCTCGGCGCCAAGGGCAGGTGAATGGTGAATGGTTCACCCGGCGCTTCGGTCCGTCAGCCGCGAGTTTTTCCGCGCAACCAAGGACTCGCAAACCAGTTCACTATTCACTATTCACCATTCACCATTCACTTGCGCAGTTGGAGAACACCATGAAGGGCGTCACCGTCGTCGACCATCCGCTTGTCCAGCACAAGCTGACCATCATGCGCAAGAAGGAAACCTCGACGGCCGGCTTCCGGCGGCTGCTGCGCGAGATCTCGCTGCTGCTCGGCTACGAGGTCACCCGCAACCTGGAACTGACGACGACGACCATCGAGACGCCGATCGAGACGATGGAGGCGCCGACGCTGGAGGGCAAGAAACTGGTCTTCGCCTCGGTGCTGCGCGCCGGCAACGGCTTGCTCGAAGGCCTGCTCGATCTGGTGCCGGCGGCGCGTGTCGCCCATATCGGCCTCTACCGCGACCATGAGACGCTGGAAGCGGTCGAGTATTTCTTCAAGGCGCCGGGCGACCTCGCCGACCGGCTGGTGATCGTCGTCGACCCGATGCTGGCGACCGCCAATTCGGCGATCGCCGCGATCGACAAGCTGAAAGGCCGCGGTGCCACAAACATCCGCTTTCTCTGCCTGCTGGCGGCACCAGAGGGCCTCGAGCGGTTTACCCAGGCGCATCCCGATGTTCCGGTCTTCACCGCTTCGATCGACCGCCAACTCAATGAGAAGGGCTACATCATGCCGGGTCTCGGCGATGCCGGCGACCGCATGTACGGCACCAAATAGATCCGTTTACCGATTGTTTACGCAAACGGCTGGTTTCCGCATTCGTTAGAGCGGCAAACACCATGTCGGACTAAGGATCGGCAACCACAAAGGCCGGTCCATGCTGCGCAAGCTTCTCATCCTTGGCGTGTTTGCCGGAACGTCGGCATCGTTGCCGATCGTGTATCAGTCCAATTCACAGGTAATCGAGCGGCTGTTGAAATCAGCCATCGGAGCCAGGCCGGCCGACACACAAACCGACCTGAATCTCGCCGCCGTCCCGAACAGGCCCGCAACGCCGCAGCCGCTCGGCCGCAAGGTCGTCGTCACCGCGGACGCGCGCGGGCATTTCATGTCGCTCTTCAAGTTGAACGGTCGCCAGGTCGACGGCATGATCGACACCGGTGCGACGCTCGTCGCCATCAACACCTCGACCGCGCGCAGGATCGGCATCTCGCTCAATTCGACGGACTTCAGCCATCAGGTCAACACCGCCAATGGTGCGATCAAGGCCGCCGTGGTGACGATTGATCGCCTGCAGATCGGCAAGATCACCGTCGAGGGCGTCGAGGCCGTCGTGCTCGACGACAGGGCGCTGCACACCAACCTGATCGGCATGAGCTTTCTGCAGCGGCTCGAAAAATACCAGGTCGAAGGCGGCAAGCTGCTGCTGGTTCAGTAGAACGTGATCCCGAACCGCAGGTCCGCGCCTGCGAAAAGTTGGGGACCAGTCTTCGGACAAGATCGTGGTCCAAAGAAAGATAGAACCCATCCGATACCGTCGGAATGGCTCTACCCGCGGGG
Source organism: Mesorhizobium sp. M0998 (assembly GCF_040318885.1). NCBI lineage: Bacteria > Pseudomonadati > Pseudomonadota > Alphaproteobacteria > Hyphomicrobiales > Phyllobacteriaceae > Mesorhizobium > Mesorhizobium sp. M0998. The sequence goes on along the minus strand of NZ_JAMYND010000012.1, from coordinate 140,077 downwards.
CAGGATCCGCCGGATGACGGTTTTCTCCGTGGCCGGTTTGAAAGTGCCGATGGTATACGCCGAAAGCACGGCGGCCGCGGCCGCTTCGGCATCCCCGGTATTGCGGGCATGGACCAGCGCCAGCGCTTCGCCGGCCCGCACTTCAGCGCCGACCGGCAACAGCCTGGTGATGCCAACGGCGTGATCGATCCTGTCGTCGGGCCGCGTCCGCCCGCCGCCAAGCCCGACCACGGCAAGCCCGATCTCGCGGGTCGCGATGCCGGTGACAAAGCCGTTCGCGCTCGCCTTGACCGCGAATTCCGTTGCCGCTTTCGGCAGATATTTTTCCGGATTGTCGACAAAGTCGACGGGACCGCCCAGTGCCGCCACCATGCGCGCGAAGATGGAAGCGGCGCGGCCGCCGGCCAGCGTCTCGGCGGCGCGGCGCAGGCCGTCCTGGTTGGACGACACCAGGCCTGCCGATTGCAGCATCTCGGCGGCCAGCGCCAGCGTCACGTCCTCCAGCCGCCGGTCGCGAAAGCGGCCGGTGAGAAAATCGACGGCGTTGCGCACCTCGACCGCATTGCCGGCGGCGGACGCCAGGGGCTCGTTCATGCCGGTGACCAGCGCCGAGGCCTTAAGGCCGGCGCCATTGGCGACGTCGACCAGGCTGTTGGCCAGTGCGGTTGCGTCGCGCGATTTCTCCATGAAGGCCCCGTTGCCGACCTTGACGTCAAGCACCAGCGAATTGAGGCCGGCGGCCAGCTTCTTCGACAGGATCGAAGCAGTGATCAGCGGCACCGATTCGACCGTTCCCGTCACATCGCGGATGGCGTAGAGCCTGGCGTCGGCGGGTGCGAGATCGGCGGTCTGGCCGATGATGGCGCAGCCGGTTTCGAGCACCGTCTTGCGGAAGCGCGCAACATCCGGCTGGCTGATATAGCCGGGGATGGCATCCATCTTGTCCAGCGTGCCGCCGGTATGGCCCAGACCCCTGCCGGAAATCATCGGCACATAGGCGCCGCAGGCAGCGACGATCGGCGCCAGCATCAAGGAGACATTGTCGCCGACGCCGCCGGTCGAATGCTTGTCGGTGATCTGACCGGGCAGATCCGACCAGTCGAGCACATCGCCGGAATCGCGCATCGCCATAGTCAGCGCCACCGCCTCGTCGCGGCTCATGCCGTTGAAGAACACCGCCATGGCAAAGGCGCCGACCTGCGCGTCGGTGACTGTGCCGGCGGTCAGACCCTCGATGAAGAACGCTGTCTCCTCAGCCGAGAGCTTCTGGCCGTCGCGCTTGCGGCGGATGATTTCCTGGGGAAGCATCAGGCGTCGACCCTGTGCTCCGGAAGCCCGTCCTGAAAAACACGCTGCAGAATGGTCGCCAGCCGCGCGCCGCCGACCGGTGCCATGTCCTTGGTCTCCTGGTGCGACAGCTCGGCTCCGGTCATGCCGGCGGCAAGGTTGGTCACGACCGAACACGCGGCGACGCGCAGCCCGAGGAAGCGGGCGAGAATGACCTCCGGCACCGTCGACATGCCGACGGCGTTGGCGCCCATGACGCGCGCCATGCGGATCTCGGCGGGCGTCTCGAAGCATGGGCCGGAGAACCACATATAGACGCCCTTGTGCAGCTTGGTACCGGTGGCCTTCGCCGCCTGCTCGATGGCGGAGCGGAGACCGGCGTCATAGGCTTCGGTCAGGCCGACGAAACGGCGGTCGCTCGGTTCGCCGATCAGCGGGTTGGAGCCCGAGAAATTGATGTGATCGGTGATCAGCATCACCGAGCCCGGGCCCATCCCGGGATCGACCGAACCGGCGGCGTTGGTGAGGATCAGCCTGGAGATGCCGAGGCCGGCGAGCACCTCGAGTGCCGGCCGCATCGCCGCCGCGTTGCCGTGCTCGTAATAATGCGCCCGGCCGGACAGCATCAGCACCGGCGTGCCGGCAAAGAGCCCCGCCACCACCTCGCCGGCATGGCCGCTGACTCCGCTTCGGGGAAACCCCGGCAAGTCGGCGTAGGAGATTCGCACCGCATCCTCGACTTGGTCGACAAGCCCGCCAAGCCCTGACCCCAGCACCAAGGCGGTAGTCGGCGCCAGCCCGTCCAGCCTTTCGACGAGGTGATCGAGCGCTTCCTTCATTTCAGCACATCGCCTTCAAACCCGTATGGCAGCAACTCGCCCATGGTCACGGTCTCGACCACGCCGCTATCATCGCAGAGATAGAACTTCGTCTCCGGCCGGCAGAATTCCGCCAGCCGCTGCCGGCAGCCGCCGCAGGGCGAGCATTTTGCCACGCGTTCGGCGATCACGGCGATTTCCGTGATTTTGCCGCCGCCGCCCATGATGTAGTTGGCAAGTGCGGTGGTTTCGGCGCACCAGCCCTCCGGATAGGACGCGATCTCGACATTGGCGCCGGTGAAGACACGGCCGTCCTCGGTGCGCAACGCCGCGCCGACTGGAAATTTCGAATAGGGCGCATAGGCCTTGGCCATGGCGGCTTTCGCCGCTTCGAACAGATCATGAGCCATAATAGATCAGCGTTCCTTGACATAAGGCACGCCGCCGGCGCGCGGCGGGATTGCCTTGCCGATGAAGCCGGCAAGCAGGATGACGGTCAGCACATAGGGCAGCGCCTGCATGAATTGCACCGGCACCTTGCCGATCAGCGGCAGCGGCGTGCCTTGCAGGCGGATCGACGCGGCGTCGAGGAAGCCGAACAGCAGGCAGGCGAACATGGCGTTGACCGGTTTCCATTTGGCGAAGATCAGCGCGGCCAGCGCGATATAGCCCTTGCCGGCGGTCATGTCCTTCACGAAGCCGCCATTCTGCACCATCGACAGATAGGCTCCGGCAATGCCGGTGAGCACGCCGGTGCAGATCAGCGCCCGATAGCGCAGCCAGGCGACTGATATGCCGGCGGTGTCGACCGCGGCCGGGTTCTCGCCGACGGCGCGCAGGCGCAAGCCGAAGCGGGTGCGAAACAGCACCCACCAGGTGAACGGCACGGCCAGGAAGGCGAGATAGACCAGCACGGAATGGCCGGAGATGAGTTCCGAATAGATCGGCCCGAGAATCGGAACGCTCCTGAGCGCCTCTGCGCCCGGCCAGATGATTGCCTCGAAGCGCTCGCCGGCGGCCAGCGCCGGCGTGCGCCCGCCTTGCTGGAACCAGGCCTGGCCGAGCATGATCGTCGATCCGGCGGCAATGAAATTGATCGCGACGCCGGAAACGATCTGGTTGCCGCGATGGGTGATCGAGGCAAAGCCGTGGATCAGCGCGAAGGCAACCGAGATGAGGATGGCCATGCCGAGGCCGAGATAGGCCGAGTGGAAGACCGAGGCGGCGGCCGCACCGGCGAAGGCGCCGACAAGCATCTTGCCCTCGAGCCCGATGTCGAAGACGCCGGCCCGCTCCGAATAGAGGCCGGCGAGACAGGCGAGCAGCAAGGGCACAGACAGGCGGATGGTCGAGTCCAGGACCTGTACGATGGCGTTGAAGAAATCCATCTCAGGCGCCCTTCCCCTTGACCGCTTCCATGCCGACCGATTTCGGGCTGAGCGAGGCGAACAACGCCTGGACGTAGGGCCGGAACATATGCTCGAGCGCGCCGGCGAACAGGATCACGAGGCCCTGGATGATGACGATCATGTCGCGGCTGATCACCGGCATCTCGAAGGCGAGCTCGGCGCCGCCCTGGTAGAGCATGCCGAACAGGATCGCCGCCAGCACGATGCCGACCGGGTGCAGGCGTCCCATCAGTGCCACCGCGATGCCGACGAAACCGGCGCCCGAAACGAATTCGAGCGCGACATTGTGCTGGTCGCCCATCGTCGGGTTGAGCGCCATCATGCCGGCCAGCGCGCCCGAGATCATCATCGCAATGATGATGATGCGGATCTCCGAAATCCCGGCATAACGCGCCGCTTTCGGGCTGTGGCCATAGGTGCGCATCTCGTAGCCGAGCTTCGTGCGCCAGATCAGCACCCACACCAGAAAGGCCATGGCTAGCGCCAGCAGGGAACTGACGTTGAATGGCGCCGAACGGATTTTGGCGCCGAACAATTCGATGACCCAGTTGAGCTTCGGCAATTGCGCGCCTTCGAGGAAGGTGCGCGTCTGCGGCGCCATCGAGCCGGGCGGCTTCAGCATCCCCACCAGCGCATAGACCATGACGCTGGCGGCGATGAAGTTGAACATGATGGTGGTGATGACGATATGCGAGCCGCGCTTGGCCTGCAGATAGGCCGGGATCAGCGCCCACAGCGCGCCCATCGCCGCGGCGGCGATAATGGCGATCGGGAAGGTCAGCCACCAAGGGAGCAGGCTGTCGAAGGCCAGGCAAACGATGCCTATGCCGAGACCGGCGATGTAGCCCTGGCCCTCGCCACCGATGTTGAACAGGCCGCAATGCGCCGCAACCGCCACCGAAAGCCCACTGAAGATGAAGGTGGTGGCATAGAAAAGCGTGAACGCGATGCCTTGGCCGCGGCCGAAGGCACCCTCGACCAGGATGACGGCTGCACGCAGCGGGTTCTCGCCGACCAATATGACGACGAAGCCGGCGACGACGAATGCGACGAACAGATTGATCAGCGGGATCAGCACGTAATCGGCCCAGGCCGGCAGCTTGGCATAGGGGGTGCTCACTCGGCGGCCTCCCGGTGCTCGACGCCGGCCATCAGCAGGCCGAGCTCGCCCTCGGTCGCGTCGGGGCCGCGTTCGCCGACGACGCGGCCGGCAAACATCACCAGGATGCGGTCGGACAGCGAGCGGATCTCGTCGAGCTCGACCGAAACCACCAGCACCGCCTTGCCCTGGTCGCGCATGGCTATGAGGCGCTTGTGGATGAATTCGATGGCGCCGACATCGACGCCGCGTGTCGGCTGGCCGACGATCAACACGCCGGGATCTTGTTCCATTTCCCGCGCCAGCACGATCTTCTGCTGGTTGCCGCCGGAGAAATTGGCGGTCTTGAGGCGGCAGTCCGCCGGGCGGATGTCATATTTGACGATCTTGTCCCTGGCATCGTTACGGATGGCATCGATGTCGAGGAACGGCCCCTTCAGATAGCGCGCGTCGTCCTGATAACCGAGGATCGAATTCTCGTTCTCCTCGAAGGCCAGCACGAGCCCGACATGATGGCGGTCCTCCGGCACATGGGCAAGGCCGCGCTCGCGCAACTCGCCAGGGTCGGCGGCGCCGGTGAGGTCGATCGGCTTGCCGTCGAGCATGACCGAGCCCGAAACGGCATGCCTGATGCCGGAAATCGCCTCGAGCAATTCGGACTGCCCGTTGCCGGCGACGCCGGCAATGCCGACGATCTCGCCGGCATGGACGTCGAAGGAGACGTCGTCGACCATGGTGACGCCGCGGGAATCCTTGACCGTCAGGTTCTTGACCGCAAGCTTGACGCCGCCGGCCTTCGCCTCGCCCTTTTCGACGCGCAGCAGCACGCGCCGGCCGACCATCAGCTCGGCCAGCTCCTCGACCGTGGTCTTCCTGGTTTCGCGTGTCGCCACCATCGTGCCCTGGCGCATCACCGACACCGTGTCGGTGATCGCCATGATCTCGCGCAGCTTGTGGGTGATCAGCACGATCGTCTTGCCCTGCTCCTTCAGCTGCCTGAGGATGCGGAACAGGTGGTCGGCCTCGGCCGGCGTCAGCACGCCTGTCGGCTCATCGAGGATCAGGATCTCGGCGCCGCGATAGAGCGCCTTGAGGATTTCGACGCGTTGCTGCAGGCCGACCGGCAACTCCTCGATGATGGCGTCGGGATCGACTTCGAGCCCGTATTCGCGCTCGAGCCGCTCCAGCTCGGAACGCGCCTTGGCAATGCTCTTCTTCAGCAGCGCATCGCTTTCGGCGCCGAGAATGACGTTTTCCAGCACCGAGAAATTGTCGACCAGCATGAAATGCTGATGCACCATGCCGATGCCGAGCGCGATCGCATCATTCGGTGTCTTGATCGATGCCGGCTGGCCGCCGACACGGATCTCGCCGGAATCGGCTTGGTAGAAACCATAGAGGATCGACATCAGCGTCGACTTGCCGGCGCCGTTTTCGCCGACGATGCCATGGATGGTGCCGCGCATAATCTCCAGATTGATGTCACGGTTGGCGCGCACGGCGCCAAAGCTCTTGTCGATGCCGATCAGCTCGATTGCGGCTTGCGCCATGCAGCCTGTTCCCACTGTTATTTTTTTACCGCTTGGTCAAACGCCTAGCATGACGCCCAGTCTGTGCCAATTGGGTCCGTAGCAATTGGCCGGAGCAGGTTCACTCTCGACAAATCCCGCCATGCTTGTCAATTTCCAACGTGGCCGCAGCCTGCACAATCGCCTGATCGAGGATTTCAAATGACCATGCCCGAGGACCGGCTGACGACGCTGGAAATCCGCGCCGCCGAGCAGGAGAAGACCATCGAGGAACTTTCCGGCCAGATCGCCGAGCAGTGGAAGGTGATCGAGCGCATGCAGCGCAAGCTCGACGCGCTGGCCGAGCGCTTCCTGGCGCTGGAGGAACAGGCCGCGCCCGACGTGCCGGTGACCAAGCCGCCGCACTGGTGAGCGGGCCGACAAGACAAAACCGCCGGGCTTTCACCCGGCGGCTCGTCACTTCAGCAGTGCCAGTCGATCAATAACAGCAATCGATCAATACGGGCAGGCATTGTCCGACATGTAGTCGTGCACCTTGATGGTGCCGGCTATGATGTCGGCCTTGGCTTTTTCGACCGCCGCCTTCATCGCATCGTTGACAAGCGCCTTGTTGTTGTCGTCCATGGCGTAGTCGACCCCGCCTTCCTTGAGGCCGAGATCGTTGACGCCCGCCGTGAACTTGTCGTTCTTGGCATCCATGAAGGTGTTGTAGACGGCAACGTCGACGCGCTTGACCATCGAGGTCAGCACCTTGCCGGGCTGCAGGCCGTTCTGGTTGGAATCAACGCCGATGCCGAGCTTGCCGGCGTCGGCCGCTGCCTGCAGCACACCGACACCGGTGCCGCCCGCCGCTGCGTAGATTACGTCGGCGCCCTGGTCGATTTGCGTCTTGGCGATCTCGCCGCCCTTGGCCGGATCGTTCCAGGCTGCCGGCGTATCGCCGGTCATGTTCTGGATGACGTCGGTGGCCCCGGCCGCCTTGGCGCCGCCGACATAGCCGCAGCCGAACCTGCGGATCAGCGGAATATCCATGCCGCCGACGAAGCCGACCTTCTTGGTCTTGGAAGCCATCGCCGCCATCACGCCGACGAGGTACGAGCCTTCCTGCTCCTTATAGACCAGGGAGCGGACATTGGGCTTGTCGACGACCATGTCGATGATGGCGAATTTGGTGTCGGGGAACTCGGTGGCGATCTTGTCAAGCGCGTCAGCCCACGAGAAGCCCGCCATGACGATCGGGTTGCGGCCGTCCTCGGCGAAACGGCGCAGCGCCTGCTCGCGCTGGGTGGCGTTGCTGACCTCGAATTCCACATAGGGGATGCCGGTCTCGGTCTTGAACTTTTCAGCGCCGTGGAAGGATGCCTCGTTGAACGACTTGTCAAACTTGCCGCCGAGATCATAGAGGATCGCGGGTTGAATGTCCGCGGCGAAGGCCGGAAGAACCATTGCAGCTGCGGCCATGAGGCCGAGAACGATACGTTTCATGTGATCCACACCCCTGTCGGTTATTTGTCCATTATGCACCGCATGCCGGCCCGGTTCTCCGGCAGGCATACGGGTGTCGGGCAGGAGTGTCTTCCTCCCGCTTCGGGTCAATCTGGCACGGCCCGAAACAAAATTCACGTGGAATTTTGACCCTTTGGAAAAGCATGGCGCCGCATCGCGGCGCCACAGCATATTCCTTGCGTCAGAGGTATAAAATCAGGCGGAGACGGCGGCCGGAATGGCGCAGGTGACGCCGGTTCCGTGCAGGCCGCAATAGCCGTAAGGGTTCTTCGCCAGATATTGCTGGTGGTCTTCCTCGGCGAAGTAGAATTCCGGCGCCGGCGCGATCTCGGTGGTGATCTTGCCGCGTCCGGCACCGCGCAGCGAAGCCTCGTAGGCATCGCGCGAGGCGAGCGCCGCCTGGTACTGCGCGTCGTTGAACGTATAGATCGCCGAACGGTAGGTGGTGCCGACATCATTGCCCTGGCGCATGCCTTGCGTCGGGTCGTGGCTTTCCCAGAACAGCTTCAAGAGCTCGGCATAGGACACGATCTTGGGATCGTAGACGACGAGCACGACTTCGGCATGGCCTGTCAGGCCCGTGCAGGTTTCCTGATAGGTCGGGTTGGGCGTGACGCCGCCGGCATAGCCGGCCGCCGTGACCCATACGCCCTCGACTTGCCAGAACAGGCGCTCGGCGCCCCAGAAGCAGCCCAGCCCGAACATCGCCATTTCCATCCCTTCGGGATAAGGACCCTTGAGCGGCCTGTTCGAGACAAAGTGCTTCGATGCCGTCGGGATCGGCCGGTCGCGGCCGGGCAACGCCTCGGAGGGTTTCGGCAGGTTGAGCTTCTTGTTCAGCATGTCGCTGAGAAACATGTGTGGCTTCCTTTTCTTCTTGGTTGAGCCTTCCTGGTACGGGATCACCGGGTCAGGCTGGAAATGTCAGGTTGCGGCGAACCGCCCGCTGGGGCGCTGCCGCCTGTAACCGATGGCATAAAGAATGAACGCCAGCACCGCGAACACGGCAAAGCCGGGCTGGCTGAGCACCCAGGCGATGGCACCGTCCCACAGCAGCGGGTTGACCTTGTCGCGGACGAAGCTTTCGAAGGCGCTGCGCGTATCCGGCGAAACCGCGAGCCAGCTGGTGTTGAGCGGAGTCATCACCAGCGCCGAAGCCGCCACCGAGCGGGTCGCATCGAGCACGGCCATGATGACCGAAACCGACAGCGCGATCATTGCAGCAAGACGGAAGATAAAGCGGAACATCCGGACCCTTCCTCCCCAGGAGTTTATCAGAATGTCGTGTGGACTGTTAAATAGGATCTGCGTGCTTTATCCGCAATCGCGACACGCGAAGTTGAACCTGCGGCCGCCGGTTCGCCGGGACCGGTGGCGCGCCGGGGACGGCAAGCACACCTCCGCCGCTCCTTTCGATAGGCTCCCAACGGGTGCCTCAGCGGCATGGGCTGAGCATCCGTATCCGGCAAAGCGAATAGACTGCCGTTATGTCTTGGCATTCGGCACCGGATCGACTAGATGAGCCCCGCGCCTGTTGCTTTGACGGCTCAGGTGCGGGGAAAGGGTATCCGCTGGTTGACGGCGCCCACGGCCGGAATTCCGGCACCGGAATCCCAAAGGAGATGCATCTCCCCAACCCGCGCGGCGAAACCGGCCGCGTCGAAAATGCTAAAGAGACGGAGAGGTGGCCGAGTGGTTGAAGGCGCACGCCTGGAAAGTGTGTTTACGGGAAACCGTAACGCGGGTTCGAATCCCGCTCTCTCCGCCAGTTAAATCTCACCGGCTCGCCGAGTCTGAAGGGACGCTGGACGGCGACTGCCGCTGCGATGCAGTATCTTGAGGCAGGCAGGCAGAGGGGCGCGAAGGCTGCTGAGCGGCTTTCATCTTCGCCGCACCCTTACCTCAGATCAGCCTACAACCAATCGGCCCGCGCTTCACCAGAAGCGCGGGCTTGGTCGACTCGGCACCGTCGCCGCCCCGTCTAGCGCGGGACCGCTTGTATTCCCGAGACCGAGCGCTCTGTTTCGGCGGAGAAAACCACGAAGGCAAAGATCAGCACGGCGGCAGCGACAATCATTGAGCCGGTGGCGACGATCGGCTCGAGCGCCGGATTTCCCTGCAGCATCAGGTAAAGCGCCGGCAGCATCACGACCAGGCCGAGATTGTAGACTCCGTAGTGGATCATCGCGCTCCTGCGGGCAGCCTTCGCCGGGTTCAGCGCATAATAGCCGCCGAATATTGCACTGGTGACCCACCCCAGCAGGTTGATGTGCGCGTGAGCCGGAAACGCGCCGTGATCGCCTGAAATTGCCATCTGCAGGCCAGCTGCAATTCCCAGAATAAGAAAGATGATGGCTGTCTTGAAAAAGAGTTCCGAAACCTTAGGCATATCATTCTCCCAAACCCGTTTTGCCGCCGCATCATGCTGTGGTTCCGGCGATCTTGCCAAGGGACCGTCGGGCCTGCGGAGCCATTTGTCGCCGGCCTGACAGCCCGTTGGCAGCCGGCCGCCGGGCCTGGCCGGTTGCGAGTCCAGCCAGCAAAAAATATGCACTCACGCTAATTTAATTGCAACATTACCGGCCAGGCTTGCATGTCGTTCTCGCCAGGGAAGTGTCCTGCACGATGGTGGTGCCATACGCGCCAAAGATCTGCCCGTCAGTGTTGCAGCAAGGCCTCGCCGAACTTCTCCCACAGCTGTGCGCAATCTGTTGCTCTGAGGCTGGGGGTTCCGACTGGGCCATATCTGATGACGGCGGCGTGAACATCATAGCCAACGATAGGTGCATTGGCGACAAAGTGGATAGCCTCGCCCAATCGGCGGGGCCCAATTGGCGCATCGGTTTTGTTGGTGATATCGAAGACACCACGAATATCCGCTTCCTGATTCCTGGCTGCCAACGCAGCCGCCATTACCCTTTCTTGCATCATCGAAATCTCTCCTATCGGTCTAAGTCTAAGAACCGCGGCTTGTGCCGATCCGGCAGCTGACAACCGGCAAATCGAAGTGCCTTTTGCAGCATCTCGATTGGCTCTTGCTGCGAGCCACTCCGCCCGCTCCCGCGGCAAGCCGATAAGGCACTGCCAGCAAAATCCGCAGGCACATCCACGGTCGCATCAAACACGGCCCACGTGCCAGTCGGCTCCTGAACGGGCAAAAACCTCATAACAGCGCCTGCTAATATACCATGCCGACTGTGAGGACGAGACTTTTTCCTGCATCAACTAAACGAATGAGAGCTGGTGTCGAAGTGCCGGGCGACGCTCGTCGAAAACAAATCGTCGGCGACATCGCCTGGATCGAAGGTGGGCCTGAGCAGTGATCCGGCCGCATTCGAGGCTCGCCGACCGGGACAAGCACAAGACGCAGCGCCGGCACGCCTCGTCAGATGTTACTTTCTGCCCTGCGGATAGATCGTCTCGCCGCGCTTCAGCATCTCCACGAACGCCGCGATCTTCTTCTTGCGTCCGGCTTCGGTTTTCATGTTGTGGATGCGGAAGGCGAGTGCGAAGCGGTTTTGGCCGCTGAGCTTTGCCAGCATCTCTTTCGCCGTGGGCTCGGCGTCTATTGCCGCCTGGAGGTCGTCGGGGATCTTCATCCCCTTGCCGCTCTTGTAGGCGCGCGCCCAGCGGCCGTCGGCCTTGGCCGCATCGACCTGCCTCAGCCCGTGCTCGGTCATCCGGCCCTCCTCGATCAGCCGGGCGACATTGTCGACATTGATCTGGCTCCAGGTGCTCTTCTTGCCGCGCGGGGTGTAGCGCTGCAGGTAGCTTTTGCCGTCCAAGGCCTTGCGCACGGCATCGATCCAGCCCCAGCACAACGCCACGTCGATGGCTTGCTTCGGAGTGATCGACGGCAGTCCCGAATCGAGCTTATGGATCTTGATCCAGACTTCGTCCTCGCTGTCGTGATGCTCGCCAAGCCAGGCATGGAAGCTTTCGGCATCCCTGAACTCGCGCACCTTGGCGGGGTCGACCTTGACGGGCGCCATCAGCCGGTCCGCCCACGACGCAGGCGCGTAACGACGCCAAACCGCTTGCCGGCCGCGCGCGCGCTCATCTCAGCTCCGAGTCCGCAATCCGCAGGCCTGGTGATTCTCGCCGGCACGCATTCAGCCCGCACGATTGGGCGTTCCGAGGACATGGGATTTCGGCGGCAGCATGACGTCGTCGAATGTCTGCGTGAACATCGCCGCCGCAAAGAAAGCGACGGCGCGCAGGGTTTCGGTGCCGGTGTTGACGAGGTCGTGCCGGACCGGCGTCGGAAGTACCAGGACGCTGCCGGGCCCGACCGGGTGGGTGCTGCCGCCCTCAATGTGTAGCTCGCCGGTGCCGGCGATGATGTATTGCGTCTCTTCGGTGGCGTCTCTGTGCCAGCCGAGCCGCTTGCCGGGCTCGATCTCGTAGACAATGACCGAGGACTGGGTGGTGCCGTGCCCGCCGTAAACCGCGAAAGCGCCGGCCCATTTGACCGACAGATCGTCCTCTGCCCAAACCAGCGAACGTTCGAGCCTGTCGGATGCGACGACTGCTGTCATGGCTTCGTTCCTCTCAGCGAATTGCGAACACGAATCTAGATGATTTTTCTGGTCTGCGTCAGCAAAACTGGCTGCTGACCGTTCCCCGTCCATTGCGCGTGACGATTTGCCGGGCCGCGATCCGATCTATTCTACTCTCGGGCCGGATCACTGAGCCGATCCCCCAATGCAACCAAGCCTTTACCTTTTAGTCAGTTTTGAGTTGCCCCTGCGTTGCGTTCGTGGTCCGGTACAACCAGGGCGCTCAATGCGGCATTCGGCAACGGTCGCCTCACCGACCGTCAGGGCAACACACCGTCGAGCCAATACAGGAGATAGCAATGGGCATTTTCGACAGTATCAAAGGTGCGATTTTCGGAAACGCGGTTGCGGGCGAAGCGCCGCCGGCGCAACCGTCTCCCGCGCCTGCTTCGAGCACGGCCACCCAGCCGACGGCGCCTACCCGATCCGCCCCGGCTGCAACCCCGGCTCCGGCCGCGCCGGCCGCGCCGTCCTCTGCCCCTGACATCGCTGCCATTCTCGACAAGGCGGTGGCCGCGAGGGGGCAGAAACTCAACTGGAAGAATTCGATCGTCGACCTGATGAAGGCTCTGAATATCGACAGCAGCCTCGGCGCCCGCAAGGAGCTTGCCCACGAGCTGAACTACACCGGCGATATGAACGACACTGTAACGATGAATCTGTGGCTGCACGACGCACTGATGAAAAAGCTGGCCGAGAACGGCGGCAAGCTTCCGAGCGACCTGGCCGCCTAGAGTCACAAGACAAGCAATTCCAGGAAAACGTGGTGAACGGTTTTCCGTCCGGAATTGCGTCAAACGAAAAAGACAGACCGGTTCTGCCCGCACCGTGGTTCTTGCTGCGCCGGCTTCGGCCGCAACCGAGCAGACCACACTGCCAAGCATCAGACTGCCATTAGATAAAACTGAGACCGATCCCGGCCGCCGGGATTGGGTCCATGGGAAGTCGCATGGCACAAAGCGCTGCCGCCTCGCGCCCGGATTGCCTCCCGCAAAAACCGACGATTTCGGTCGCTGCCCACGCGCTGGTAGGACCACCATTTTGCTGGCGAAACGCGACGTTCGGCGTATCATTCTCTCGGGAGAGGGTTCATGGTGGGAGGAAGCCAATGAACGTGGTGAAGCGGGTGACGGTCGCCGACTTGACAGCCCAAGAGCTTGTTTCATCTGCGCTTTCACGGTTTGGTGCCGGCGACACCATATCGACGAGGGCGATGCTGGACATCGTTCGCAGGACGGCTCCGGCCTGCGGCAACAGTGACGACGATCTGGTCGAGCTTATCGTCATGACGGCGGTTGGTAGGACCATGGGCGTCGTGTTCGACCATCGCTCCCATTAAAACAATCTGGAACGAACATCAGGCTGCGCCCAGGAGCAGTGGCGGGCGGTGGCAGCGCCGCCAAAGAGGCCGGCCTGTTTGTGCGTGAAGGTCGGCCTGGCACCAAGCCCTTGCTTTGAGCAAAACCGCTGCTCATGCCGGGTCATGCCCGAAGCCGGTAGTTGGGCGACACGCTCGAAGGAACTCGCTGAAATCTTGCCCGTTATGCTCTCGTTGAGATGAGGAGAGCTGCCATGGCCGACGACAAAACCAAGACCGACAGTCGCGACCGCTCACGAGTGGCGGGCGGCGAAGACTACGAGGTACGTCACTTCGCCGAGGAAGCGGGCATTACCCCTGAGCAGGCGCGCACGCTGATCAAGCGCCACGGCACCGACCGCAAGGTGCTGAACGAAATCGCCGAGAGCATAAGAGCGTCGTAATGGCTGACAAGAAAACCGCAATGGCCGACCGCAAGACGCGCGATCTGGACGAAAAGGAGGCTCTGCGCCTGGCCGAAACCACCGACGTTTCGCCGAAGCAGGCGAAGGATCTGATGCGCAAGCACGGCAAGGACAGCCCGAAGGTCGAGAAGGAAGCCAAGAACTTCAAGGCCGAGGGCTGAGCCGCCCAGCCGGTTGGACGCGCGGCATGGGGCCGCGATCCTGCGGCTTATCGGTTTTCTAACAAATTCGGCCTATCCCTTCCGCTATCGCGGCTCAGGGATGCCATATGCGCGGGATATCTGGTGGGGCGAGGCCGTCGATAGACGACATACGGCATGTGAGGCTGATGTTTTGCCTGGTGGCGGCGGTCGTGATGGCGGCGGCGCTCCTCGCCTTTGCCCACTCCCTCCTGCAGGATCCCGATAGCTGGTGGCACATCAAGGTCGGCATGGATATGCTGGCACGCCGCACATTCCCCACCGTCGACATCTATTCCTATACTTTTGCCGGCCAGCCATGGATCGCCAAGGAATGGCTTAGCCAGGTCCTCCTTGCAATTGCCTTTCAAGCCGGCGGCTGGAACGGCGTGGTGCTGCTGGCGACTGCAGTAATCGCGCTTACGGCCTTCTTGACGTCGTGGTATCTCAGCGCGTGGTTGAAGCCGACGCTGGCGATAGGACTGACGCTGGTTCTCGCGCTCTTGATCGGGCCAATCTATGTCGCCCGGCCGCACATCTTTACCTTGCCCATCATCGTCGTCTGGACCGCCGGTCTTTTCCAGGCCGCACGCAACGAGAAAGCACCGCCCTTATGGCTGCTGGCGCTGCTTTGCCTCTGGGCCAATCTCCATGCCACCTTCACCTTCGGTTTCGTCATCGCCGCCTTCGCCGGCCTCGATCTCGTCATGCGCACACGCTTGTCGAACCCCCGGCTGCTGGCCAAGTGGATCCTTTTCGGGCTGCTTTGCCCACTGGTCAGCCTGCTCAATCCCTATGGCGTCAAGGCCATACTCGCCACATTCACCGTGGCCTATGGCAATGAGGCGGTGCCTTACATTGCGGAGTGGCAGCCCTTCGACGCCGCGCGGCACACCCTCCAGGAGGTGGCCCTGCTGGTGGCGCTTTTCGGGCTGCTCGTGTCGAGATTGCGCATTGGCTGGGCCAAGGCGCTGTTCCTTGTCTTCACGTTGCACGTCTATCTCACCCACATACGGTTCATGTACCTGTTCTTTCTTCTCGTGCCGGTGGTCCTTGCCGTCGAGGTCGCGCAACAATATCCAGCGCTTTCAGCCGAGAAATGGGCGGCGGAAAAGCGTGACGGACTTGAACAATTTTTCGCACGGCAATTTTCCAGGATTTGTGCTGGACTTGCCGTTTTGCTGGTTTTGGCGGCTGCCGCCTTGACGAGCTATCCGGTCGCGCCGAGCCAGAAGACCTCGGCGAGGGACGCACTGGCCTTTGCCCAAACCCATAATCTGTCGGGCAATCTGCTGAACTCCTACGATTTCGGCGGCACGCTGATTTTCCATGGCATCAGGACGTTTATCGACGGCCGCGCGGATCAGCTCTTCCTGAATGGCTTTACGGAAACGGATGAGCAGACGGGGCACAGCCGGGGCAAGCCGATCCTGAAAGCCCAACTCGACAAATATACGATAGGCTGGGCGTTGTTGACCGCCGACGACAGCCGCATTCCGTTCTTCGACGAACTGGGCTGGAAGCGGGCCTATGCGGACGATTACGCGGTGATCTACACCCGCGCGGACTGAGCCCCGGCAGCTTCGCGCGCCGGTGCGCACCTCCCTCCTGAAGCTTCGGCCAGCGCCGAGGCGGCGAAATCCTTATGGGATTTTGATTTCTTTGCTCCGCGTCCCGTCTCGAACCTTTATGGCACTTTGATCCATATTCACAGGAGCGGTGTATCCAGCCGCCCATATGATGCGGCGACGGGTTGGGCAGTTTTGTCCAAATTAAAAGAACAAACACGATATAGGAAAATGCATTATGGACATATTTGTTGTCGCGATTGGAATCGCGTTCTTTGCTCTATGCTTCGGCTACATCAAAGCCTGCGACAAGCTGTAAGTTTAGGGGATCGTAACATGCTTTTCGACTATATCCTCGGCGGCGCCGTGACCTTGTTTCTTCTCGCCTACCTGACATACGCCCTCGTTCGCCCGGAACGCTTCTGATCTCCGCTGGCAAGGAGCCAACCCCATGACAATCAACGGATGGCTGCAGATCCTCGTCTATTGCGGGATCGTCGTTCTGCTGGCCAAGCCGCTCGGCGGCTACATGCATCGCGTTTTCAGCGGCGAGCGCACATTCCTGTCGTCAATTCTGGCCCCGCTCGAGCGCGGGCTCTACCGCATATCAGGGACCAGCGAGCGCGAGGAGCAGCACTGGACCTCCTATGCGGCCGCCCTGCTGTTCTTTAACCTGGCCGGCTTCCTGGTGCTCTATTTCCTGCAACGGCTGCAAGGCGGCCTGCCCTACAATCCGGCCGGCATGACCGCCGTCGAACCTGAGCTGGCCTTCAACACCGCCGCCAGCTTCATGACCAACACCAACTGGCAGAACTACGGCGGCGAAAGCACGATGTCCTATCTCGTGCAGATGGCCGGCTTGACCGTGCAGAATTTTCTGTCGGCGGCGACTGGCGTCGCCATTGCGGTCGCATTGATCCGCGGCTTTGCCAGAGCCTCAGGCAAATCGATCGGCAATTTCTGGGTCGATATGACCCGCGGCACGCTCTACCTGCTTTTGCCCTTTTGCATCGTGTTGACTCTCGTCTATGTCTATCTCGGCATGCCGCAGACGCTCGCTGCCTACGTCAACGCGACGACGCTCGAAGGCGCGCAACAGACTATCGCGGTCGGGCCGGTCGCTTCCCAGGTTGCCATCAAGATGCTCGGCACCAATGGCGGCGGTTTCTTTAACGCCAATGCAGCGCATCCCTTCGAAAATCCCGATGCAATCTCCAACCTGATCCAGATGGTGACGATCTTTGCCCTCGGCGCGGCGCTGACCAATGTCTTCGGCCGCATGGTAGGCAACCAGCGCCAGGGCTGGGCAATTCTGTCGGCGATGGGCGTGCTGTTCATCGCTGGCGTTGCCGTCTGCTACTGGGCGGAAGCCGCCGGCAATCCGCTTGTTCATGCGCTGGGTGTCGACGGCGGCAACATGGAGGGCAAGGAGAGCCGCTTCGGCATCGCCCTGTCGGCACTGTTTGCCGTCATCACCACGGCCGCATCCTGCGGCGCGGTCAACGCCATGCATGACAGCTTCACCGCACTCGGCGGCATGATCCCCATCATCAACATGCAGCTCGGCGAGGTCATTGTCGGCGGCGTCGGCGCCGGCTTCTACGGTATCCTGATGTTCATCGTCATTGCCGTTTTCGTCGCCGGGCTGATGGTCGGACGCACGCCCGAATATCTCGGCAAGAAGATCGAGGCCAAGGAGGTCAAGATGGCTATGCTGGCCGTGCTCTGCCTGCCGCTTGCAATGCTGATCTTCACTGCTATCGCGGTGGTGCTGCCGACCGGCGTTGCTTCCATCGCCAATGCCGGCCCGCATGGCTTCTCCGAGGTTCTCTATGCCTACACCTCGGCCGCGGCGAACAATGGCTCCGCCTTTGGCGGCCTCAGCGGCAACACGCCCTGGTACAACGTAACGCTCGGCATCGGCATGCTGATGGGCCGGTTCCTGGTCATTATTCCGGCGTTGGCGATTGCTGGCTCGCTGGTTGCGAAGAAGACCGTCCCTGCCTCCGCCGGCACCTTCCCGACCGATGGTCCGCTGTTCGTCGGGCTGCTGGCCGGTGTCATCCTGATCGTCGGCGGCCTGACCTTCTTCCCGGCCCTGGCGGTCGGACCGATCGTCGAGCACCTGGCGATGATTCACGGTCAGACATTCTGAAACGGCGATGCCCTGGTTCAAGATCATACCTCGAAAGGTCCGGCATCGCCCCGAGCCGGAGGGGGAGAAAACGCCCCCTCCTTTCCCGACGCTGTCCACATTCCTCGCTATTGCGGCAGCCTTGATCATGATCTGGCTGCTGGCTTACGGGCCGCCGCACCTTCGTTCGGCACACGATCGACCGGTCAACAACATCGACACTGGAGCTACCAAATGAGCCCGTCGAAATCCGTGAGCATCATGGATACCCGCATTCTGTGGCCCGCTATCGGCGGTTCCTTCAGAAAACTGAACCCGCGCACCTTGATGCGAAACCCGGTGATGTTCGTCGTCGCCGTCGTCTCGGCGCTCACCACCGTGCTGTTCGTCAAGGATCTCGTTACCAGCGGCGGCGATCTTGGCTTCACGCTGCAGATCATCATCTGGCTGTGGTTCACCGTGCTCTTCGCCAATTTCGCCGAAGCGGTGGCCGAAGGCCGCGGCAAGGCGCAAGCTGACTCGCTGCGTCGGGCGCGAACCGAGACGCAGGCAAAGCTGTTGAACGGTGGCGACCGCAGCAAGTTCAAACTGGTGCCCGGCACCAGCCTGAAGGTCGGCGACACCGTGCTTGTCGAAGCCGGCGACATCATCCCCTCGGACGGCGAGGTGGTCGAAGGCGTGGCGTCGGTCAACGAGGCGGCCATCACCGGCGAATCCGCACCGGTCATCCGCGAATCCGGAGGCGATCGTTCGGCGGTGACCGGCGGCACGCAGGTCTTGTCCGACTGGATCCGCGTGCGCATCACTGCGGCTGCCGGTCATACGTTCCTCGACCGCATGATCTCGCTGGTCGAGGGCGCCGAGCGCCAGAAGACACCCAACGAGATCGCGCTCAACATCCTGCTCGTCGGCATGACGCTGATCTTCGTGCTGGCGACGGCGACGATCCCGAGCTTCGCCTCGTATTCGGGCGGCTATATCCCGGTGACCGTGCTGGTCGCCCTGTTCGTTACCCTGATCCCGACCACAATTGGCGCCCTGCTGTCGGCTATCGGCATTGCCGGCATGGACCGCCTGGTGCGCTTCAACGTGCTCGCCATGTCGGGCCGCGCCGTCGAGGCGGCCGGCGATGTCGACACGCTGCTGCTCGACAAGACCGGAACCATCACGCTGGGCAACCGTCAGGCGACGGCATTTCGTCCGGTCAAGGGCGTCACCGAACAGGAACTGGCCGACGCGGCTCAGCTTGCCTCGCTTGCCGACGAAACGCCGGAAGGCCGCTCGATCGTCGTCCTGGCGAAGGAAAAATACGCTATCCGCGCCCGCGACATGGCAAGCCTGCACGCGACTTTCGTGCCCTTCACCGCGCAAACCCGCATGAGCGGTGTCGATCTGGAAGGCTCCTCGGTCCGCAAGGGCGCAGTCGATGCGGTACTTGCCCACGTCAACCTCTCGACCGTTGCCACAGGCAGTATGCGCCCCGGCAGCGACACCGTCCGCGACCTTCAGGCGATCGCCGACGAGATCGCCAAATCGGGTGGCACTCCACTCGCGGTCGAGCGCGACGGGCGCCTGCTCGGCGTCGTCCATCTGAAGGACATCGTCAAGGGCGGCATCGCAGAACGCTTTGCCGAATTGCGCCGCATGGGCATCCGCACGGTGATGATCACCGGCGATAATCCGATGACCGCGGCGGCGATCGCGGCGGAAGCCGGCGTCGACGACTTCCTTGCCCAGGCGACGCCCGAGGACAAGTTGAAGCTGATCCGCGACGAGCAGGCCAAAGGCAAACTGGTCGCGATGTGCGGCGATGGCACCAACGATGCGCCGGCCCTTGCGCAGGCCGATGTCGGCGTTGCCATGAACACCGGCACGGTCGCGGCGCGCGAGGCCGGCAACATGGTCGATCTCGACAGCGATCCGACCAAGCTGATCGAGATCGTCGAAATCGGCAAGGCGCTGCTGATGACGCGTGGCTCGCTGACCACCTTCTCCATCGCCAACGACGTGGCCAAGTATTTTGCCATCATCCCGGCAATATTCGCCGCCTTCTACATCGCCCCGGGCCAGACCGCCGGGCCGCTGCAAGCGCTCAATGTCATGCATCTGGCGACGCCGCAGAGCGCTATCCTCTCGGCCATCATCTTCAACGCGCTGATCATCATTGCGCTGATCCCGCTGTCGCTGAGGGGCGTCAAATACCGCGCGGTCGGCGCCGGTGCGCTGCTCAGCCGCAATCTCATTGTCTATGGCCTTGGCGGCGTCGTAGTGCCCTTCGTCGGCATCAAGATGATCGACATGGCCATCACCGCTCTCGGTCTCGCCTAAGGAACCACGTCGATGCTCAATCAAATCAGGCCCGCGATCGTCATGATCGTCTTCTTCACCATTCTGACGGGTTTGGTCTATCCGATCGGCATGACCGGCATTGCCCAGGCGCTGTTTTCGCGCCAGGCCAATGGCAGCCTGATCGAGAAGGACGGCAAGCTCGTCGGTTCCGAGCTGATCGGCCAAGCTTTCGAAAGCGACCGCTACTTCCATGGCCGCCCGTCGGCTGCCGGCGACGGCTACAATGCCGCCGCCTCGGGCGGCTCGAATCTCGGCCCGACCAACCCGAAGCTCATCGACAGGATCAAGAGCGACGCCGAAAAGCTGAGAGCCGAAAACCCGAGCCAGCCGGTACCGATGAATCTGGTCACCACGTCCGGCAGCGGCCTCGATCCGCATATCAGCCCCGATGCGGCCTATTTTCAGGTTGCCAGGGTGGCCAAGGCCAGGGGCGTCGATGAATCCAGGATCAAATCGCTTGTCGACAGCCATGTCGAAGATCGCGAATTGGGATTCATCGGCGAGCCGGTAGTCAATGTGCTGGCCCTCAACCTTGCGCTGGACGATGCCATGAAACAGTGAAGGACCGGCGCCGGGATCGACACCGAAGCCGGCGCCGTTCATGATTGACCCGTATGCCAGACGACAGACGCACCGCCGAAACCAGGCCCTCTCCCGACGCGCTGCTCGAGCATGCCGAGCGGGAGGAGCGCGGCCGCCTGAGGATATTTCTCGGCGCCGCCCCCGGTGTCGGCAAGACCTACGAGATGCTGATGTCGGGCCGCGCCAGGCTGGCCGACGGGGTCGACGTGGTGATCGGCATCGTCGAGACGCACGGCCGCAAGGAAACCCAGACGCTGGTCGAAGGCTACGAGGTCATTCCTCGCCTTGAGATCGATTACAAGGGGCGGATCCTTGAGGAGATGAATCTCGACGCCATCCTCGCCCGGCACCCGGCGCTGGTTCTGGTCGACGAACTCGCCCACACCAATGTCGCCGGCAGCCGTCACCCCAAGCGCTATCTCGACGTCCAGGAAATCCTGACGCACGGCATCGATGTCTACACGACGCTGAATATCCAGCACGTCGAGAGCCTGAACGATGTCGTGGCGCAGATCACCCGCGTCAGGGTGCGGGAAACTGTCCCCGACTCCATAATCGACCAGGCCGACGACATCGAGATCATCGACCTCACCCCCGACGATCTGATCAAACGGCTTGAGGAAGGCAAGGTCTACATCCCCAGCACCGCCCAGCGCGCCATCGAGAACTATTTCTCGCCGGGCAATCTGACGGCGCTCCGGGAATTGGCGCTCCGCCGCACTGCCCAGCGGGTCGACGAGCAGTTGCTGACCCACATGCAGGCCCACGCGATACCCGGGCCTTGGGCGGCGGGGGAAAGGGTTCTCGTCTGCGTCGATGCGCGTCCGGGCGGGGCGGCCCGTGTACGTTATGCGCGGAGGTTGGCCGACCGGCTCCGCGCCCCTTGGACGGCGCTTCATGTCGATACCCCTCGTTCAGCTGCCATGCCCGAGGAGGACAAGGATCGGCTGGCGACGCAGCTGCGCCTTGCCGAGCAGCTCGGTGCCGAGGTGACGACCATTCCGGGTCAGAACGTCGCGCAAGACATCGTTCGGCATGCGACGGCGAACAACTTCACCCATATCGTGATCGGCAGGCCGACCCGATCGCGTTGGCGGGAATTGATCGAAGGCTCGCTCACTTACGATCTCATCCGCAATGCCGGCGACATCAGCGTCCATGTCATTTCGGGAAACGAACGCAACGCCGAGGCGACGTCGAGGACCGTCAAGGCGGCGGACGAGCAGTGGCAGTTCGAGATCTGGCCCTATCTCAGGGCCACGGCCTATGTTGTTGGCTCGCTCGCCTTCGCCGTCCTTCTCGACCAGTTTCTCGACGTCCGCAATCTGGCGATCATCTTTCTCATTGGGGTCCTGACGTCGGCGGTGACCGGCGGTCTCTGGCCGGCTTTGTATGCCTGCCTCATCAGCGCCATTGCCTTCAACTATTTCTTCCTGGAACCACGCTACACGCTGACGATCGAGGATCCGGAGAGCATCGTTGCGCTGGCTGTCTTCCTGGTTGTTGCGGTCATTGGCAGCAATCTAACAGCGCGCGTGCAGCGTCAGGCGGTCGCCGCGCGCTCGCGGGCACGCGCCACAGAAGATATTTATCTCTTCTCAAAGAAGCTCGCCGGCGCTGGGACGCTTGATGACGTTCTCTGGGCGACTGCCTTCCAGATCGCCTCGATGCTGAAGCTGCGCGTGGTGCTGCTTCTGCCGGAGAACGGCACGATTGCGGTCAAAGCCGGCTACCCACCCGACGACACGCTGGCCGAGGCCGACATCGCAGCAGCCCGCTGGGCCTGGGAGCATAACCGCGCCGCCGGGCGCGGCGCCGACACGCTGCCCGGAGCAAAGCGCCTCTATCTGCCCTTGCGGACCGGACGCACGGCGGTAGGCGTTGTCGGCCTCGACAACGACAAGCAAGGTCCGCTGCTGACACCCGAGCAGCAGCGTCTGCTCGATGCGCTCGCCGACCAGGCGGCGGTCGCCATCGAGCGCATCCAGCTCGTCGCCGATGTTGACCGGGCCAAGCTTGCGGCCGAGGCAGACCGTCTGCGCTCGGCCTTGCTCACCTCCATTTCCCACGATTTGAAAACGCCGCTTGCCGCCATCATGGGCGCGGCCGGAACACTCAGGGACTTCGAGGCCGCGCTTCCCGAGCAGGACCGGGCGGAACTGCTGTCGACCGTGCTCGATGAAGCGGAGAGGCTTAACCGCTTCATCGCCAATCTGCTCGATATGACCAAGATCGAATCCGGCACGATGGAGCCGAACTATGCGTTTCACTATCTCGGCGACATTGTCGGTTCAGCTCTGTATCGGGCCCGCAAGATCGTCGGCGAGCATAAGACCGAGATCGACATTCCATCGGATCTGCCGATGTTGCGGGTCGACCCCGTTCTGTTCGAACAGGTGCTGTTCAACCTCCTCGACAATGCTGCAAAATACGCGCCGCCAGGTTCGACGATCCGCCTGCAAGCCTGGGCCGACAACGGCTTCGTCATCCTGCAGATCATGGATGAGGGACCAGGCATTCCGCCAGCGGATCTAGAGCGCGTTTTCGACACTTTCTACCGTGTGCGCAAGGGTGACCAGGTGCGTGCCGGCACGGGGCTCGGCCTGTCGATTTGCCGCGGCTTCATCGAAGCGATGGGCGGGACGCTCTTGGCGGCAAACAGGTCCGACCGCTCGGGGGCGGTTTTCACGATCAAGATGCAACTGGTGCCGGCGGAACTGCCCAATCTCGGCGAACCCGAGACGGGCCATCAAAATATGGACGATCTGGCATGACGAGCCTGGACGTCAGGATATTGGTGGTGGACGACGAACCGCCGATCCGGAAACTGCTTCGCGTCGGGCTTGGCAGCCAAGGCTATGCGATCAGCGAGGCGCCGAACGCCAGGGCGGCGATTGAACTCATCGCGACGGAAAAGCCGGACCTTGTGCTGCTCGATCTCGGCCTGCCCGGCATGAGCGGGCATGAGTTGCTCCGCAAATGGCGGGATGATGGCCTGGACATTCCCGTGGTTATTCTTTCCAGCCGCACCGACGAGGCCGGCATCGTCTCGGCCCTCGAACTCGGCGCCGACGATTATGTCACCAAGCCATTCGGTATGAACGAGCTTGTCGCACGCATCCGCGTCGCGCTTCGCCACAAGTTCCAGCAGCAGGGTGAGAGACCGGTGTTCCAGACCGGCGACCTCTCCGTCGATCTGGTGAAGCGCATCGTCAAGGTCGAGGACAAGGAGATAAAGCTCTCGCCGAAGGAATACGACATTCTTCGCACCTTGGTGCAGCACGCCGGCAAGGTTCTCACCCACCAGTTCCTGCTGAAGCAGGTCTGGGGCGATTCCACCGACGTTCAATATCTCAGAGTCTATGTCCGGCAACTCAGGCTAAAGATTGAGAAGACGCCCGACCAGCCCCGCTATATCACGACCGAGACCGGCGTCGGATACCGGCTGCGCGAAGTCGACTGACGCGACGAGCATCCGAAGCCGAAATGCCTCTTCCAATCTGCTTCAAATCAGCGGCGGCCATGGCGTCGCCGGACAAAAGCCCTATATTAAGCGAAGATTGGTTTTGTGCGGGAATGAACGAATGCCACGGCTTCGTCTATTGACGTTTCTAGGGTCGGCAATGCTGACTGCGGCGATGCTGTCGGGCGTAAATCCAGCTGCATCGGCACAGGTCGGCAGTCCCGCCGATCGCAACGTGTTGATCCAGCAAGACCAATTGCAGATGTTGGAGAACAGGCTGCGGCGGCAGCAATACCAGCAGCAGCAACAGCAGTACCGTGCCCTGGATCGCCAAATCCCAATACCGCAACGGCAGGAGGTGCCGCAGATGAGGCCAACTTGCCAGTTGCTGCCGTCAGGGAGCGGCTTTGTCAGCACCTGCCGCTGACGACCGGTCTCTTTCATTTATTTAGCCGACTTATATACTGGGGAAACCGCTCCGCCTGCGCCCCATTGAAAGCGGGCGAGTTTGCAACGCTGCCCTTGCCGTCTGGGCACCGATTCGACTGGATTATCGAATGGCAGCCAGCAAGAAGAAGGTTGTACGCAAGGCAAGGAAGGGCGACGGGGTTCGCCAGGTCGCGGCGATTCCCTTTCGGCTGAACGAGCATGGCGATGTCGAGGTGATGCTGGTCACATCGCGAACGACGAGGCGCTTCATCGTACCGAAGGGCTGGCCGATGAAGGGCAAGAGCGGCCGCAAGGCAGCCACCATCGAAGCACAGGAAGAAGCCGGTGTTCTCGGCAAGACACTGAAACAGCCTGCCGGCACCTACCACTACTGGAAGCGGCTGGCGAACCGCTTCGTTCGCGTCGATGTCGTCGTCTATTTGCTTGAGGTAACCGAGGAACTTGCCAAGTGGCAAGAAGCCAAGAGACGGCAGCGGGCATGGCTGACGCCGACCGACGCGGCGTTGCTGATCGACGAGCCGGATCTTTCGACGCTGGTGAGGAACATCAGGATTGCCGAACTGGAGCATAATCCCAAAAAGCAGAGTCCGGCGTTCGGAAAAGATCCCGCTCAATAGAAGATGGAGGCATGCCCCGACTGTGTCGGGATGGAATTGGTTTTCCAGCGCCCGCCGCCCCCGTCTCTTGAACCGATGCCTCACTGACTGCCATCGTCTTCCTCGGGCAGAGGCCGCGCCGGCGTGCCGGTATAGGCCCACAGCCATTCGCGCGGCAGTGGCCCTTTGTTGCGTTCGCTCTCCTGCGACTGTTCCCATGCATGTGCGAGGATGCCGACGGAGCGCGACAGCACGAAAAGGCCCCGCGTCAGCGGCGGCGGGAAGCCGAGCTCGCCGTAGATGACGGCCGTGGCGCCGTCGATATTGAGCGGGATTTTTTTGCCCTTGCGCCGCGAAACCTCGGCCTCGACCATCTCGGCGATATCGGCGAAGCGCCCGCTGACGACGCCGCGCGCGGCAAAGTCACGGGTCAGCTCGATGAGGCGGGGCGCCCGCGGGTCGACCGGGTGGAAGCGATGGCCGAGCCCGGGCACATAACCGTCCTCCCCAGCAAGGAAATGATCAACCCGCAGCGACACGGCGCCCGTGAGGGGCACGCCGGCGTCCACTTCAGCGGCGATGTCGCCGTAGAAGGAAAGCGCCTGTTCGCCGGCGCCGCCATGCACATCGCCAAGCACGTTGATGGCAGATGCCATGGCGCTGTTGATGCCGACGCCGCACGTGATCGCCATGCGGGCGATGGCGATCGACGGCGCCTGCGGCCCATGGTCGACGGCAGCACCCAGCGCGATGCCGAGCAGCGCCGCCTGCTCCTCGCTCGGCAGTTCGCCGCGCAGCATGAGCCAGATCATTGCCGGAAAGCTGACGCGACCGATCAGATCCTGGATTTCATAGCCGCGCAGCCGGATGACGCCGGGGCGCATCTCGATGATGCCGGTCTGCCACCATTCCTCGCCGCGCGCGCGGCCAGCCTTGTTTTCCGTGTCGCTCATGGCTTCTTTTCCGTGCCGCTCATGCCTTCGCTCTTTTCTTGGCGCGTGGCGGCAGGTTGGCAAAAACTTCGTCCATATGCTCGCCCAGCCCCGGCGGCGGCCTGCTCGGCAAAGGTGCCTCGCCATCGACCATGAAGCCGCCGCGCACCACGGTCAGCGGCCTAGCCATCCCGGACACGGCCTGGAAGCGTACCGTCATGCCGCGCTCGATCACTTGTCTCTCTTGCAGTACCTGCGGGATTGTCAGCACCCGGCCTGCCGGCACGCCGGCGCGATTGAACGTCTCCTCCCAGGCGGCGGCCGAGCCGCTCGCCAAGGCATCCTCGATCAGCGCTTTCAATGCAATGCGGTTCTGCTTGCGCGTTTCGCGCTCGGCAAAGCGGACATCCGACGCCAACTCCGGCCGACCGATCAACCGGCACAGTGTGACGAACTGCTCTTGCTTGTTGGCGGCGATGTTGAGCAAGCCGTCGCCGGTGCGAAACGCGCCAGACGGTGCGGCCGTCATGTTTTCATTGCCCATCGGCTGCGGCTCGACGTCCGCCGTCAGATAGTTCGACACCGGCCAGCCGAGCGCAGAAAGCGTGCATTCGAGCATCGACACGTCGAGGAACGCGCCCTCGCCAGTCGTCTTCTGCTTGACCAGTGCGGCGGTAATGGCGAACGCCCCTACCAGCCCGCCAAGCGTATCGGCGACGGGATAGCCGACACGCAGCGGCGCCGTTTCCGGTGTACCGGTGATGCTCATGATGCCGGAAAGACCCTGGATGATCTGGTCGTAGGCTGGATTGTCGCGCATCGGCCCGGTCTGGCCGAAGCCCGATATCGCACAGTAGACAAGGCTTGGCCGGACCTCCTTCAGCCTGGCATGGCCAAGCCCCAGCCGGTCCATTACGCCGGGGCGGAAATTCTCGACCAGCGCGTCGGCCGAAGCGACCAGATCGAGGAAGCGTTCGCGGTCGGCCTCCTGCTTGAGATCGAGCGCCACCGAGCGTTTGCCGGCATTCTGCGCCAGGAACGAAGCGCCCATGCCCGCCCGGTTGAGCTCCGGCGAGGCGCCGAGCTGGCGCGCCAGATCACCACCTTGCGGCGTCTCGACCTTGATGACGTCGGCCCCGAGCAACGCCAGCTGGTAGGCGCAATAGGGGCCGGCCAGCACATTGGTCAGGTCAAGGACGCGGATGCCGGAAAGCAGGTCTGTCATGACGTCACGAACAGCTCAGGCATCGCCCGGCACGTGCTCCGGTCCACGCATGCGCCTGTGCTCGATGTAGGCCCAGATATGCGGTCCAACCAGCCCGATGAAGGCCAGCGTCAGCAGCGTCAGCGACAGCGGATGCTTGTAGAACACCGTCCAATCGCCGTTGGAGATGGTCATCGCGCGGCGGAACTGCGTTTCGGCAAGCGGCCCGAGAATCATGCCGATGATGACCGGCGCGGTCGGGAAATCGAAACGCCTCATCAGGAAGCCGGCGGCACCGAGCAGATAGAGGATGACGAGGTCGATCGGCGATTGCGAGATGCCGTAGGTGCCGACCGTGGCGAACACCAGGATGCCGGCATAGAGCTGCGGCGCCGGGATCTTCAGCAATCGCACCCAGAGCCCGATCAGCGGCAGGTTGAGGACGACGAGGATGACATTGGCGATGAACAGGCTGGCGATCAGCCCCCACACCAGGTCGGCCTGCGTCGTCAGCAGCAGCGGCCCCGGATTGATACCGTAGCTCTGGAACGCCGACAGCATGATCGCGGCCGTCGCCGAGGTCGGCAGGCCGAGCGTCAGCATCGGCACCAGCACGCCGGCCGCGGATGCATTGTTGGCCGCTTCCGGCCCGGCAACGCCCTCAATGGCGCCGACCGTGCCGAACTCCTCCTTGTGTCTGGAGAGTTTCTTCTCGATAGCATAGGAGAGGAAGGTCGGGATTTCGGCGCCGCCGGCCGGCATGGCGCCGATCGGGAAGCCGATCAGGGAGCCGCGCAGCCATGGCCTCCACGAGCGCGACCATTCAGCCGCGGTCATGTAGAGCGACCCTTTCAACGGCACGATGTCGTCCTTGCCGGCATAGCGGCGTGAGGCCATGTAAAGCGTCTCGCCAACGGCGAACAGGCCAACGGCGACGACGATGACGTCGACGCCGTCCAACAATTCGCTCATGCCGAAGGTGAAGCGCGGCTGCCCCGTCTGCAGGTCGACGCCTATCATGCCGACAACGAAGCCGACGAACAGGCTGGTCAGGCCGCGCACCGACGACGAGCCGAGCACTGCCGAAACCGTGATGAAGGCCAGCACCATCAGCGAGAAATATTCGGCCGGGCCGAAGGCCAGCGCGAATTTGACGACGATCGGCGCCAGGAAGGCAACGCCGATGGTGCCCAGCGTGCCGGCGACGAAGGAGCCGATCGCCGAGGTTGCCAGGGCCGCACCGCCGCGGCCGGAGCGGGCCATCCGGTTGCCTTCCAGCGCGGTGACGATGGTGGCGCTTTCGCCAGGCGTGTTGAGCAGGATCGATGTCGTCGAGCCGCCATACATGGCGCCGTAGTAGATGCCGGCAAACAGGATGAACGACGCCTCCGGCGCCACCTGGTAGGTGATCGGCAACAGCAGCGCGATGGTCAGAGCCGGCCCGAGGCCGGGCAGCACGCCGATCGCAGTCCCCAGCGTGGTGCCGACCAGGCACCACATGAGATTGATCGGCGAGAAGGCGACCGAAAATCCGTGCGCGAGATGGCCGAGCGTTTCCATGGCGTCAGCCCCTCAGCATGGCGACGACCGAATCGACGATCGCATTCAGCTGGTTTTCGATGAAGCCGGCACCGATATTGACGCCAAGCGCCCTGGCAAAGCCGAAATAGGCGGCCAGCGCCAGGATCAGCCCGAGCAGCACGTCACGCAGCGGACGCCGGCTGCCGAAACCGTGGCAGATGAGAACGAACATGATGACAGATGCAGCGGTAAAGCCGAGCGGCTGGATCAGCACCAGATTGGCGATCAGTCCGAGGGCGACGATGCCCATCGCCTTCCAGTCGGTCGGCGTCTCCTTTTCGTCCTCCGGCTGCCATCCGCCCCGCAAGGCGGCAATGATGAGCAGCAGCGACAGGATCATCATCCCGGTCATGGTGATGTAGGGAAAGACGGTCGGACCGACCTTGGAATAGAGCGGCGAGACCGGGATTGCCAGCGTCTGCCAGGCAACCGCACCCGCACAGGCGAGGAGCCCAACGCCGATCAGCAGTTCGGGCACTGCAAGGCGCGGCGGCGCCTGCTGGTCGCTGGTGCTCATCATCGTCCTCCCAATGCCAGCCCCGAGGGCCGGTTCTCCCTGGACTGGTCTCACTCGGCCGATCTCGGCCTAGTTTCACCTCCGGCGCCGCGTATGTCCATGCGGCTGGCGAAAGTCGGCAAGGGTTGGCGCAGGCCGCCCCTTGCCGAGAGCATCACGCCAGGCCGAGGTCCTTGAGGATCGTCCCGATGCGGGCCGTGTCTTCGGCGACGAATTTCGCATAATCGTCACCGGTGAGCAGGATCTGCGTCCAGTTACGGTTCTTGCATTCGGTGGCCCAGGCGTCGCTCTTGGCCATGGTCTCGATCAGCTTGATCATTGCTGCCTTGTCGGCGTCCGAGACGCCGGGCGGTGCGAAGACGCCGCGCCAGTTGAACAGCTCGACATCGATGCCGGCTTCCTTCATCGTCGGCGCATCAATTCCCTCCTGGCGTTTATCCGCGGAGATGGCCAGCAGCCGCAGCGCACCCGCCTTGACCTGTTCGGCGAACTCGCCATAGCCGGAGATGCCGGCCGCGACCTGGTTGCCGAGCAGCGCCGACAGCGCCTCGCCGCCGCCGGCAAACGGCACATAGGAGAGATTGGTGGCCGGAACACCGACGGTCTTGGCGATGAGGCCGAACAAGATGTGGTCCGAGCCGCCAGCCGAACCGCCGGCGACCGGAACCTGCGTCGGGTCGGCTTTGAGGGCGGCAACAAAGTCGGCCGCAGTCTTGAATGGCGAGGCGGCCGGCACCACAAGCGCCTCGAACTCGCCAGTAAGGCGGGCGATTGGCGTGACCTCGGTAAGGTTGTTAGCCGCCTTGTTGGCGATGATCGCGCCGACCATGACCATGCCAGCCACCATCAGCGCGTTGCCCTTGCCCTTCCACTGGTTGACGAATTGCGGCAGGCCGACAGTACCGCCGGCGCCGCCGACATTGGTGATCTGCGAGCCGGAGATCAGTTTTTCGCTGCGCAGCACCTGGTCCATGGCGCGCGCCGTCTGGTCCCAGCCGCCGCCCGGCGCCGCTGGCACGAAAATCTGCAGCTGCGGCGCGTCCTGCGCGAAGGCGGGGATAAAATGCGATGCCGCGAGTCCGGCAGCACCCGCTGCCGCGGTGCTCATCAAGAATCGGCGTCTGTTCAGCATGGGATTCCTCCAAATCGCGACACCTCCTCCGGTGCCTGCCAGAAACGTGGCCTGCCTTCAGACCCGCTCGATAAAATTCATGCAGAGTTTGCGTCTTCCTGTCAAAGACAGAACACGCCGCATGCGGCACAATCGGCCTGCGCGATTTTCAGGCTGGCGAACCGGACGCCCGAAGACGACGTGGCAGGCAGTGCCAAACAACATCCGTCAGGGTTGCCGCTCCAGCAGGATGGTCGGCTTGCCTTGGTAGACGGTTCGCAGCACTTCGCCATAACCACATTTTGCCGCGACGTTCAGCGATCCGGTGTTTTCCGGATCGATGATGCAGACGGTCTTCGCGGCGCCGAACGTCTCGTCGCCCCAGGCAAGCACCCGTGCGACGACTTCGCTGGCCAACCCGTGGCCATGCGCGCCCAAAACCAGAGCCCAGCCGGCCTCCGGAATGCCCTCGATCGACGGCGTCATGTCGCGTTTCAGATCATGAAAGCCGGCCTCGCCGATGAAGCGGCCAGTCGCTTTTTCCTCGATCGCCCAGAAGCCGTAGCCCAGAAGCGACCACAGGCCGGCGTGGCGCAGGAAGCGCATCCAGCTTTCCTCCCGCGTGCGCGGCTTGCCGCCGATAAAGCGGGTGACGGCGGGATCGGCCCACATCGCGACATAGGCGTCGAAATCGTCAAGCCGGTGCGGCCGCAGGACCGTGCGCGAGGTCTCAATTACTGGGGCGACAATTGTATGCGGACTGGCCATGGTCATGTCTCGGTTGTTGCCCGTGCAGGTCTTCCAAAAGTGGGGACAGCGACACGCCCGAGACGGGAAATCCAAATCCGTTGCGAAAAACAAGAGCCAAGGCTGTGTAGATCATCTTCCAGGCTGATGTGAATCCTGCCAGGCGGTGTTAGTTTTTCTCCAGTACTGGTTCAGGCGCGTTGGGTTTCGGCGCTGCCGTCCGACAGAGGGAAAACAGCATGGACACGACCGACCTTGTGCTTGCCATCTTCCATCATCTGCTGGTGTTTTCGCTGGCAGGCATCATCGGCGCCGAGTTCGTCCTGATCCGCAGCGACTTGTCCGCCGCGACGCTGAAGCGGCTTGTCGGCATCGATCGCCACTACGGCATCATCGCCATGCTGATCATCGTCGCAGGCATCGGCCGCGTCATCTATGGTCTCAAGGGCTGGGAATTCTACGTCTACAACTGGATGTTCTGGGCAAAGATGGCCGCCTTCGCAATTGTCGGCCTGTTGTCGATTATCCCGACCGTCCGATTCCTGTCCTGGAACAGGCAGGCGAGCGCCAGTCCCGGCTTCCAGGTGCCTGCGGCGGAGCTAGCGTCCGTTCGCAGCTATG
The DNA here is from genome assembly GCF_040318885.1 of Mesorhizobium sp. M0998. Classification (NCBI taxonomy): domain Bacteria; kingdom Pseudomonadati; phylum Pseudomonadota; class Alphaproteobacteria; order Hyphomicrobiales; family Phyllobacteriaceae; genus Mesorhizobium; species Mesorhizobium sp. M0998. Next base: position 108,054 of record NZ_JAMYND010000012.1, on the reverse strand, counting down.
TCCGCACCGAGGCCTTCATCTTCCTCTTGATCCCGGTGTTCGCGGCGGCGATGGCGCGCGGCTACGGTTATTAAGATAGGTCGGAGGAAGGGCATCGCGCGGCCCAACCTTTCCACTCATTTGCGCGGACAAACGTGCAGTTTGCCGTTCGAGGCTGATTGTCATTTGTCGGGTTGCGCTAGTTATTGCTCCATCTACATTCGGTTTTGAGAGGAACTCCGCGCAGCGGTTGGTAATTCGTATCCTGGGAGGAATCACGATGAGAAAATTCGTCGCCGCGCTGGCTGCCGTTGCGGCCGCCATGCTTTACCCACCGGCCGCTGGCGCGCAGACCTACCCCGAACGCACGATCAGCATTGTCGTGCCGTTTTCGGCCGGCGGCCCGACTGACACCGTCACGCGTCTTGTCGCGGAAGCCATGTCGAAGGACCTCGGCCAGCAGGTCATCGTCGAGAATGTCGGCGGCGCCGGCGGCACACTGGGCGCGGGCCGCGTCGCAAATGCCGAGCCTGACGGCTACACGCTGCTCCTCCATCACATCGGCATGGCGACAAGTGCTACGCTCTACAGAAAGCTCGCCTACGACACGCTGAACGCATTCGAATATGTCGGCCTCGTCACCGAGGTGCCGATGACCATCGTCGGCCGCAAGGACCTCGAGCCGACCGATCTGAAGGGGCTGGTCGACTACGCCAAGGCTAACAAGGACAGCATCACCGTTGCCAATGCCGGGATCGGTGCCGCCTCGCATCTGTGCGGCATGCTGTTTATGAGCGCCATCGGCACGCCGCTGGTCACCGTACCATATAAGGGCACCGGCCCGGCCATGACCGATCTTCTCGGTGGCCAGGTCGACATCATGTGCGACCAGACGACCAATACCACCAAGCAGATCCAGGGCGGCACGATCAAGGCTTATGCCGTAACCTCGCCGCAACGGCTAGACGTGCTGCCGGACGTGCCGACGACGATAGAGGCCGGTCTTCCCCAGGTGCAGGTCGGCATCTGGCACGGCATCTATGCACCCAAGGGCACGCCGGCCGAGATCACCGAACGCCTGTCGAAATCTCTGCAGGTGGCGCTGAAGGACCAGAACGTCGTCGCCCGATTTGCCGAACTCGGCACCAAGCCGTCGCCCGAGGCCGATGCCACGCCGGCCGCGCTCAAGGCCAAGCTGGAAAGTGAGATTGCGCGCTGGAAGCCGATCATCGAAGCGGCCGGCCAGTACGCCGACTAAAGGTTTTTAACGGGGCGCCGCCGGCGCCCCGTTTTTACACCGGCATCGGCACGCCCGTGAGGCGGGCCGGGAGGACGTCATGAAACCTTTCGCAATCGACAGAGCCAACGGCATATGCGCCGCGCTGTTGATCTTTATTGGCGTCTTTTTCGCGCTGCAGTCGCTGGGCCTCGAAATCGGCACCGCCTTTCGCATGGGGCCGGGCTATTTCCCCCTGGTTCTGGCGATCGTGCTCATTCTGCTCGGCGCCGTCATCCTAGTCGAGGCAGTGCGCTTCGAGAGCGAGCCGATCGGTTACATTGCGTGGCGCGGCATGCTGTTCATCCTGCCTGCTCCGATCTTCTTCGGCCTGACGGTGCGCGGCCTCGGCTTCATCCCATCGATCTTCCTGGCGGCGCTGATCGCATCGTTTGCCAGCGGCCGCATGAAGCCGCTGACCGCGCTCGTGCTGTCGGCCGGCCTGACGCTGTTCGCGTTCGCCATCTTCAGCTACGCACTCGGCCTGCCGTTCCGGCGTTTCGGCCCGTGGTTGCCACTGTCGTTGTGAGGAGATGAAATGGAACTCCTCAACAATCTCGCACTCGGCTTTTCGACGGCCACATCTTTGGCAAACCTCGGTTTCTGCCTGATCGGTGTCCTTCTCGGCACGCTGATTGGTGTCCTGCCCGGTATCGGCGCCACCGCAACCATTGCCATGCTGTTGCCGATCACCTTCCAGATCGGCGATCCGGTTTCCTCCCTGATCATGCTCGCCGGCATCTATTACGGCGCGCAGTATGGCGGCTCGACTACCGCTATTCTCATCAACATGCCTGGCGAATCCTCGTCGGCCGTCACCGCCATCGACGGCTACCAGATGGCCAGGAACGGCCGCGCCGGGGCGGCACTGGCGACCGCGGCGATAGGCTCGTTCTTTGCCGGCACGGTGTCGACCTTCCTCGTCGCCATCTTTGCCCCGCCGCTGACGGCGATAGCGTTGAAATTCGGTGCTGCCGAGTATTTTTCGCTGATGATTGTCGGTCTGGTCTCGTCCGTCGCGCTCGCCCACGGCTCGATCGTCAAGGCGCTGGCCATGGTCGTGCTCGGCCTGCTGCTCGGCCTTGTCGGCACCGATATCTACACCGGTACACCCCGTTTCACGCTCGGCATCCGCGAATATGCCGACGGGCTGAATTTCGTCGCAGTGGCGGTCGGTGTCTTCGGCGTCGCCGAGATACTGCGCAACCTCGAAAACGAGCATGAGCGTTCCGTGCTGATCCGAAAGATCTCCGGCCTTATGCCGACCCGCGAAGATTTTCGGCGCATGGCGGCTCCCATCGTGCGCGGAACGATCATCGGTTCGGCGCTCGGCATCCTGCCGGGAGGCGGCGCGATCCTTGCCGCCTTTGCCTCCTACACCGTCGAAAAACGTGTCTCGAAAAATCCCGGGGAATTCGGCAAGGGCGCCATCGAAGGCGTCGCCGGACCGGAATCGGCCAACAATGCCGGCGCCCAAACCTCCTTCATCCCGATGCTGACGCTCGGCATTCCGGCCAACCCGGTAATGGCGCTGATGATCGGCGCGATGATCATCCAGGGCATCGTGCCCGGCCCCAATGTCGCCATCGAACAGCCTGCACTGTTTTGGGGTATCATCACCTCGATGTGGATCGGCAATCTGATGCTGATCATCTTGAACCTGCCGCTGATCGGGCTTTGGGTGAAACTGCTTACGATCCCGTATTACGTGCTCTTCCCGATCATCATGGCGTTCTGCTCGATCGGCGTTTACAGCGTCAACACCAACGTCTACGACCTCTATGCCGTCGCCTTCTTTGGCTTGCTTGGCTACCTCCTGACCAAGCTGCGCTGCGAACCTGCGCCGCTGCTGCTCGGCTTCGTGCTCGGCCCGCTGCTCGAGGAAAACCTACGCCGCGCCATGATCCTCTCGCGCGGCGATCCGAGCACCTTCGTGACGCGGCCGATCAGCGCCAGCCTGCTCCTCATCGCGCTTGCCGTGCTCGTCATCGTGTTTCTCCCCGCGGTCAGGAAGAGGCGCGAGGAGGTGTTCGTCGAGGAGAGTTCCTGAATGTGGACGGCGCCACATAGGAGGAACTTCACAGTCACTTGGCGGGCACTGACTCAGTAGCCGCTTCTACTGGCCCGAGCGGCGCGATCTCGACCAGCGGTGCAGGCACGCTGGTCGTCTTTTCCTTGGCCTTGCAGATATCGGCGATGACGCAGGCCGGGCAATCCGGCTTGCGCGCCTTGCAGACATAGCGGCCGTGCAGGATCAGCCAATGATGCGCGTGCCGCATATATTCATCCGGAATGATCTTCAGGAAACCTTGCTCGACCTGTTCCGGCGTCTTGCCCGGCGCCAGGCCGAGCCTGTTACCGATGCGGAAGATGTGCGTGTCGACCGCCATCGTATGCTGGCCGAATGCCACGTTGAGCACGACGTTGGCGGTCTTGCGGCCGACACCCGGCAGCTCGACCAGTTGATCGCGATCCTCAGGCACCTCGCCGCCATGGTCGCGGATCAGCGCCTCCGACAGCGCGATGACGTTCTTGGCCTTGTTGCGCCACAGCCCGATGGTGCGGATATGGTCGCCGAGCTTGGCCTCGCCCAGCGCCAGCATTTTTTGCGGCGTGTCGGCAATTTTGAACAGCCCCCGCGTCGCCTTGTTGACGCCGGCGTCCGTCGCCTGAGCCGAAAGCACCACCGCCACCAACAGCGTGAAGGCGTTGATATGTTCGAGCTCGCCCCTCGGTTCCGGCCGCTGAACGGAAAAGCGCCGGAAAATCTCATGCACCTCGGCCGCGCTGTAAAGCGCCCGCGATCTCGCCGGCCGCGGACGCGGCTTGACGTTCGAGCCCTCGCGGCGGCCGGGCAACAGGTCTTTTTTTAGCGCAGAAGAGTTTTTGGGCTTGGGGCTTGTCATTGCCTTCCTATAATATTCCCCAATGAGCGACACAAACGCCTCATTTCAGGCCGACGAGCCATTTTTCCAGGCGCTGCTGACACCGCACCGGTCGCTGGGCAAGACCGGCTTTGCCATACTGATGGGCGCCCTGCTGTTCGGCTGGCTGGTGACCGGAGCTTTTTTTCTGTCGCGCGGCGCCTGGCCGGTGTTCGGCTTCTTCGGCCTCGACGTGATCGCCGTCTACATCGCCTTCCGCGCCAATTATCGTGCCGCCCGGGCTCGCGAGGAGGTATCGGTGTCGCGCACCAGCCTCGACATCCGCAAGACTGCCCCGTCAGGCAAATCGGAAGCACACCGCTTCAATCCGTTCTGGGCGCGCTTTTCGATCGCCCGCCACGCCGAGATCGGCATCACCAGAATGGCGGTCGAGGCGCAAGGAAAAACCGTCTCGATCGGCGGCTTTCTCAACCCCGCCGACCGCGAGAGTTTTGCCACCGCATTTTCGCGCGCTCTGGCAGCCGCCAAGGCGCGCTGAGCCAGCGTTTCAGAACCGATAGCGCAACAGCCTGCCGATCTTGCGCAATGCTGGAATGTATTTCCAAAGGCGAACAAACAGTTTCGCGAACCAGCGCATGCGAGCGGCATGTTCCGGCTTATAGGCAGGGATGTCCTCGACGAACCGCAGCTTCGGAACGGCTCGCTCCAACTCATGCGGGTTCTCGATGCTCCAATGGACCTCGGCACCGGTGGCGCGGAAGGAGGAATTGAGGCGAATGATCTTCAGGCCCAGGCGACTATAGGCATCGAAAACCAGTTCGCCGCTCGAAAGATGTCCCACCAAACGAGAAAACAGTTGCTGCCCCTCTTCGGCGCCCAGGTAGGGAGTCAGGCCTTCCGCCACGACTATGGCCGGGCGATCCCGAGGTACTTCGTTCAGCCATCCCGGTTCGGTGACCGACGAAGCGATCAGGTGGTAGTGATCCCGCACGGGATAGAGCTTGCGCCTGAGGTCGATGACTTCGGGATAGTCGACGTCGAACCAGTCCACGCCGGCTGGCGGATCGATACGGAATACGCGCGTATCGAGCCCACACCCGAGATGCAGTACGATGGCGTCAGGATTTCGGGCGAGAAAGTCCTGAACGCAGACGTCCAGCGTCTTTGCCCTGATTGCTAGACCGACGCCGAGATTGTTGTCGACCTTGAGCCGTGAGAAATCATAGTCGATGTTGCGCACCGCCTCGTCGGCAAAGTAGTCCCTGAGCAGCGAATTGGGCAGCCGGCTCTCCAGCGCCTTGCCGTAAAGTGTCAAAAGCAAAGTCTCCTTTGCCCCGGTCAGGTTTACTTTTTCACCAGCCACGACCGTCCTCCCCATTCAAAGCCCAGCTCTATCTGGGTACATGCCGCGGGAAAGCAAGTTTCGGGTGGTGATCGGCGCCGCGAAGGACGATATTCGCACTCAAGGAGATACTGCCATGAACGCCCAAATGCCTCTCAAAACGACAGCAATCCTTCAGAAAGACATCACGCCTGAAGGTGGAGACTACGAAATCGTCCGTCGTGCCATCGAAAAGATCAGCCTCGACTATCGCGACCAGCCTTCGTTGGAAGTGCTGGCCGAGGAGGTCGGCGAGACGCCGACCGGGCTGCAGAAGCTGTTCACCCGCTGGGCCGGCCTGTCGCCCAAGGCTTTTCTGCAGGCCGTCACCCTCGATCATGCGCGCAAGCTGCTCGATGCCGGCATGCCGCTGCTTGAAACCTCGTTCGAACTCGGCATGTCCGGCCCAGGCCGGCTGCACGATCTGTTCGTCACCCACGAAGCGATGTCGCCGGGCGATTACAAGACCCGCGGCGCAGGGCTCACCATCCGCTACGGCTATCATATCTCGCCTTTCGGCATCGCGCTGATCATGGTGACGGACCGCGGCCTTGCCGGCCTCGCCTTCAACGACCCCGGCGGCGAGCGTGCGGCCTTTGCCGACATGTCCAGCCGCTGGCCGAATGCGACCTATGTCGAGGACATGGCGGCGACGGCACCCTATGCCGCGCGCATCTTCGATCCGTCGCTGTGGCGCGCCGACCAGCCGCTGCGCGTTGTCATGATCGGCACAGACTTCCAGGTCCGTGTCTGGGAGGCCTTGCTGCGCATTCCGATGGGCCAGGCCTGCACCTATTCCTCGATCGCCGCGCGCATCGGCGCACCGAGTGCCAGCCGGGCTGTCGGTGCCGCGGTCGGTGCCAATCCGATGTCCTTCGTCGTGCCGTGCCACCGGGCTCTCGGCAAGTCCGGCGCACTCACCGGCTACCATTGGGGTCTGACCCGCAAACGCGCCATCCTCGGCTGGGAGGCGGGACAGGTCTCTTCTTGAATAGCCAACGAATGGAACGATTGGAGCGATGCAAGGACCGCTAGGGTGACAAGCAGCGATCTTACGGAGTAGCTTCCCGCGCAATTAGAGTGGTATGCGCTAGCGGGAGGCACTACTTGATCGTCGTCATCGGCTCCATCAATCTCGATCTCATCGCCAGTGTCGACCGCTTGCCCGGCCCCGGCGAGACCGTGCGCGGCTCCGGTTTCGCTACTGCCCCCGGCGGCAAGGGCGCCAACCGGGCGGTGGCCGCCGCCCGCGCCGGCGCCAAGGTGCGCATGGTCGGCGCGGTCGGCAAGGACAGCTTCGCCAGCGACGCTCTGGCGCTGCTGCGCGACGGCAAGATCGACCTGTCCGGCGTCGGCGAGACCTTTGCCTCGACCGGTACCGCGTTGATCATGGTCGGCGCCGACGGCGAGAACGTGATCGCCGTTGTGCCGGGCGCCAATGATTCGGTCGTGCCGGGTGACCTTTCCAAGGCTTTCGTAAAAAACGGCGACGTCGTGCTGCTGCAACTGGAGATCCCGCTGCAGACCGTCGAGGCAGCACTCGACGCGGCAAGCACGGCCGCCGCGATCACCGTGCTCAACACCGCACCTTTCCATGGCGACGCGGCCGGCTTCCTCGGCAAGGCCGACTATCTCGTCGCCAACGAAACCGAGTTCGACCTCTATGGCGAGGCGCTGTCGTTGAATGGCCGCGACCGCCCGGCACGGATGCGCGACTATGCCGCGAGAACCGGCCGCACCATCGTCGTCACGCTTGGCTCGGACGGCGTTCTGGCGGCAACGCCGGACGATCTCCTGATGGTTCCGGCGCTGAAGATCACCCCGCTCGACACGGTCGGTGCCGGCGACACGTTCTGCGGCTATTTTGCAGCCGGGCTGGCAGCCGGCCTGCCGCTCGACCAGGCGCTAGCCCGCGCTGCCGCAGCCGGTTCGCTGGCCTGCCTGAAAGCCGGTGCACAGCCGGCCATCCCGCTGGCCAGGGACGTCGATGCCGCCCTGCAGAAATCTGCAGGCTAAAGCGGGATGACAGCCATGCGCCCGACGACGAAGCACGCGGTGCCGCCCGCCGGCGACATCTGCCGCCTGTCTGCCGTGGCGCTTGCCGGGAAGATCAGGCGCCGGCAGCTTTCGGTGCGCGAAGTCGTCGCGGCATTCCTCGACAGGATCGAGGCGGTGAACCCGCTGGTCAACGCTATCGTTTCATTGCGTGAGCGTGCCGACATCCTGCGCGAGGCCAACAGCGCTGACGCTCATCTGGCGCGAGGAGGAGATACCGGATCGCTGTTCGGCCTGCCGATCGCGATCAAGGATCTTGCGCTGACAAAAGGCCTGAGAACCGCCTTCGGCTCGCCGATCTTCGCCGATTTTGTGCCTGAGGAAGACGACTTCTTCGTCGAGCGCGTCCGCAAGGCCGGCGCGATCATCATCGGCAAGACCAACGTTCCCGAATTCGGGCTCGGCTCCAACACCTACAACACCGTGTTCGGACAGACGCTCAACGCATTTGACCCGGCGCTGACCGCCGGCGGCTCGAGCGGCGGTGCGGCGGTCGCGCTGGCGCTCGACATGGTTCCCGTTGCCGATGGCAGCGATTTTGGCGGTTCCCTGCGCAATCCCGCTGCCTACAACAATGTCTATGGCTTCCGTCCATCGCAGGGATTGGTGCCGGCCGGCCCTGACCTTGATGTGTTTCTTGCGCAAATGGGCGTCGAAGGGCCGATGGGGCGTAGCGTGCGTGACATGGCGTTGCTGCTCGACGTTCAGGCCGGCTATCATCCTCGCGCGCCGCTGTCGCATGATAAGCCAGGCTCGTTCCTCGAAGGGCTGGAAGCACCGGCGGCCGGCGGGCGCATCGCCTGGCTCGGCGATCTCGAAGGCCATCTGCCGGTTGAAGCAGGCATACTACAGCTTTGCGAGGCAGCACTCGGCCGGTTCGCGGATGTATCCTTCGAGGCCGAGCCGCTGATACCGGAATTCGACTTCGAAGCGCTGTGGCAAGCCTTTGTAACGCTTCGCCAGGCGAGCAGCGGTTGTGCGCTCAAGGCGCATTACGACGATCCCTCGAAACGCAGCCTGCTGAAGCCGGAGGCCGTGTGGGAGGTGGAACATGCACTGCGCCTCACCGCGCCGCAGATCCACGCCGCCACTGTGAGGCGCTCGTCCTGGCATCGAATGCTGCTGTCGCTCTTCGAACGTTTCGACCTGATTGCGCTGCCAGCCGCACAGGTCTTTCCCTTCGATGTCGTCACCCACTGGCCAAGGCAAGTGGCCGGGCGTGCCATGGACAGCTATCATCGCTGGATGCAGGTTTCAGCGTTCGCCACGCTGGGCGGCTGCCCGGCGATCAATGTGCCGGCGGGCTTCGACGCCAGGGGCAGGCCAATGGGCATGCAATTGATCGGGCGGCCGCGCGGTGACCTCTCCGTGCTGAGGGCGGCTGCCGCCTATGAGACAACGCTGCCATGGCAGGCCGGCGCCTGCTGAAATCAACTCCGCATTGTCGGCGCCTCGCCGGCTTGCACGCAACTCATCGCCATGCATTGATCGCGACAGCGCGCCGCACGAGCGGCATCTGTGGAGGGAAAAATGTCGTTGGAACTCTACGCCACCTATGTCGTCGCCTGCATCGTCATCATCCTGGTGCCGGGGCCGACGGTGACGCTGATCATTGCCAACAGCATCCGCCACGGCTCGCGCGCAGGGCTCGCCAATGTCGCCGGCACCCAGGCCGGGCTAGCCATCATGATCGCCATCGTCGGCATCGGATTGACTTCGCTGATCGCGGGCATGGGCCACTGGTTCGAGTGGGTCCGGCTGATCGGCGCCGCCTACCTGATCTGGATGGGCGTGCAGATGTTCCGCTCGAAAGGCAAGCTGAACGCCGACGGAACGGCAAAAAGGCCACGTGGCGGCTTCTTCCTGCAGGGCCTGCTGGTGGCGATCAGCAATCCAAAGACGCTAGTGTTCTTCGGCGCCTTCTTTCCGCAGTTCATCGCTCCCGAAGGCAATTACGCACTACAGATCGGCGTCATGGGTCTCACCGCGATGATCTTCGCCGCAGTCTCGGATTCGACCTACGCGCTGGCCGCCGGCCGCGCCGGACGCCTGCTGTCGGCCGGCCGCGTCAAGCTCTTGTCGAGGATCAGCGGCAGCTTCCTGGTCGGCGGCGGCCTGTGGCTGGCCTTTTCCAAGGCGAAGTAACGGCCGCGAGCCCGGCGACGCCAACAGCAACATCCTGGAATAGGAAAGCCGATTGAAAGTCGGCCTTCAGGCCACCACATGGATCAACAGTTGGGGATTCATGTCTATGCCGTGGAGTTACGCGGATTTGAAAAGGAACGCGTTTGGCGTGATCCTGTTCATCGCTTTGTTCGCGGCGATGGTTCCGTCGGCTCTGAACAAATGGGCGAATGACGCAAGTCCGATCCGATCGGTCGACCCGGTCGATGCGACGATCAAAAGTGGACAGGGTAAAGGGCGCAATATCCAATATCTGCTGGTCCTTGAGAACGGTTCGACGGTCCTCGTTTACGACGACCTCCCGCATCTGATCGGCTCGCGCGTAGGCATCGAGCGCGTCACGCGCGACAATGGCTTCGTCTTTTACCGGTTTGCAAATTGAACGACGATCGATCGATAAGCTGTTTTCAAAGGTGACGCGAGTGACATGGCTTTTTCGGGGAATCGCTCTTGAACAAAGCCCCTATGCTACTCAACTCTAAGGTATGGGGCCGGCAAATCTTTCTCTTAGAACCCGCATTCTTTTGCTTCGGGAAGAGTTTCGCGACAGAGTTGTTGGCACCGCAATCTTGTGTGCGCTCGCTCTCGCGATCGCTGTGCCGATTGTAACCAGGCAGAACAGTCCGATCACTGGCACACAACTCGTAGGAGGCACCGTCGAAGATGTTGCGACGATGCCTCTAAATCCGAGGGGTTCCGTCGGACATGGACTTTATTATAGATATGAAGTCCGCCTCTATGAGGGCAACGCTCGGATATTTGTCGATGGTGAGGTGGAACACCCCACATGATTGGATCGGAAGTCTCGATCGAAGAACAACAACGCCAGGACGGTACCACCACCTACCGCCTGCTCAACTACTGAGCAGCCCTAAAGCCGCCCCAGCCGTTCCAGCAACAGCGCGAAAAACGCATCATGGTCGATGTCGCGCATCACCATGGCGTTCTTCGGCCGCTTGGTCACCCCCCACCAGTCGATCACCGTCATGCCCATGGTGAGCTCCGAGGCGGTTTCCACGCTGACATTGCAGTTGCGCCCCTTGAACAGCTTCGGCTTCAGCAGATACGCGATCACGCAAGGATCGTGCAGCGGGCCGCCGTCGGTACCGTATTTCTCCTCGTCGAAACGTTCGAAGAATTCCAGCATGTCCGCGGTGGCCGTGCCGACCCTGGTGCCGAGCTTGCGGAAGGCCTTCGTACGCTTGGCGGTGGTCAGCGCCTTGTGGGTGACGTCGAGCGGCATCATCACGATCGGAATGCCGGATTTGAACACGACATCGGCAGCATGCGGATCGACATAGATGTTGAACTCGGCGGTCGGCGTGACGTTGCCGCCCTCGAAGAAGCCGCCGCCCATCAGCACGATTTCCTTGATGCGCGGCGCGATTTTCGGCTCGCGGATCAGCGCCAGCGCAACGTTGGTGAGCGGCCCGAGCGCGCACAGCGTGATCGTGCCGCTCTCCTCGTTCATCAGCGTCTCAACGATGAAATCAACCGCATACTCGTCCTGCAGTTTCATCTTTGGTTCGGGCAGTTGCGGCCCGTTGAGGCCGGTCTTGCCATGCACTTCCTCGGCGGTGACGAGTTCGCGCGCCAGCGGCCGGATGGCGCCTGCATAGACCTTGACGTCCGGCCGGCCGGCCAGCTCGCAGATCTTGCGGGCGTTTTTTTCGGTAAGTTTCAGCGGCACGTTGCCGGCCACCGCGGTGATGCCGACGATCTCCAGCTCGGCGCTGCCCAGCGCCAGCAATATGGCGACGGCATCGTCCTGGCCGGGGTCAGTGTCGATGATGATCCTGCGGGATTGGGGCATTTCAATTCCTTGTTTTGGCAAGTCTTTTTGGGCGGGACGTGTGACGGCTTGAAGTCTGCCGGGCGGCGGACCATATCAAGACCATCGGGAAAAATGCCATCCGGGTTTTTCCACTTTATGTCGCTCTTGAGAGGACACTGTAACATGAGCCGAATGACGCCTTTTTCCAGCCCGCTTCTCCTCGGTTTCGATTCCATGGAAAAGACGCTGGAGCGGTTGGCAAAGTCCGGTGACAGCTATCCTCCCTACAACATCGAGCGCCTCAGCGGTGCCGACGGCAAAACCGAAAGGCTGCGTATCACGCTCGCCGTCGCCGGTTTCGCGGAAAGCGATCTCGATGTCACAACGGAGGAGAACCAGTTGGTCGTGCGCGGCCGTCAGAACGACGACACCGAGCGCGAATTCCTCCACCGCGGCATCGCCGCGCGCCAGTTTCAGCGCTGTTTCGTGCTGGCCGACGGCATGCGGGTGATTGCGGCGGAATTGAAGAACGGCCTTCTGTCGATCGATCTCGATCGGCCGGAATCCGAACGGCTGGTACGAAAAATAAACATATCGGTGAAAGACTGATTTTTGCCGATAGCTCTCATGCGGGATGGCCTTGAGCGGCATCTCGCGGCAAGGAGGCTTGAAATGACCAGAACTAACGAAAATATCATCATGACCAGCGGCGAATTCGCCCATCTCGGCGAAGGTTCTGTCGCCTATCTCAGGAAAGTGTCGAGCGACGATCTGCGCGGCCGTTTCCCGGGCCTCGGCGAAATCGCGCCCGGGCTGGAACTGTGGGCCCTGTTTGCCGCCAATGGCCAGCCGATCCTGCTTTCGGACGCTCGCGACCGGGCACTGGCTGGCGCGCTGGAAAACGATCTGACCCCGGTCGCTATCCACTAACGTCGTTATCCACTGACAAATACGGCGCAGCGATCTGGTTGGAAACGGACAGGGCCGCTCACGGCGGCCCTTCAACGGATTTAATCAAAACCTCAGGCGGCGTGCGAGGCCTGTGTGTCCGACAGCAGCGCGTGGATGGCTACGGCGTCGCGCGTGCCCCTGATCTTGGCAACCGTGTCGGCGTCGCGCAGCACCCGCGCAATGCGCGACAGCGCCTTGAGGTGGTCGGCGCCGGCGCCTTCGGGAGCCAAAAGCAGAAACACCAGGTCGACCGGCTGATCATCGAGGGCCTCGAAGTCCACCGGTGTCTCCAGCCGGGCAAAAACGCCGGCGATCCGCTTCACCCCGGCCAGCTTGCCGTGCGGAATGGCGATGCCGTTGCCGACGCCGGTGGAGCCGAGCCGCTCGCGCTGCAGGATGGTGTCGAACACCTCTCGCTCCGGAATGCCGGAAATCGCCGCCGCCCTTTCGGACAGCAATTGCAGCAGCTGCTTTTTGGAGTTCGCCTTCAACGCCGGCATGATTGCCGGAACGCTGACGAGATCGCTCAGATCCATGCTTGAAATCCCTTGTTCGCCTGCCGTCGCCAGTCCCCACGCTCGCGTGCGGCTGGTTTTTACCCCTGCGCGACCTTGGCCGTGGACGGGTCGATCCAGCCAATATTCCCGTCCGGCCGGCGATAGACGATGTTGAGATGGTCGTTTCCGGCATTGCGGAAGACCAGGACCGGGCTGTCCTTGGTGTCGAGTTCGATCACCGCTGACGCCACCGACATGGTCCGCAGCGTCATGGTCGATTCGGCGACGATGGCCGGCGCGAAATTCTCCGGTATGTCCTCCTCGTCGTCGGCAAGCGGCGCCATCACCGTATAGGCGACGTCGGTGAGCTCGCCGTTGCTATTGCCTGAATTGTGCGACTTCAGCCGGCGCTTGTAGCGCCTGAGGCGTGTTTCCAGACGGTCCGCCGCGGTATCGAAGGCAAGCGTTGGATCCTGGGCATCGCCGGTCGCCTGCAGCGAAGCACCGGAGTCCAGCCGGATCATGCAATCGGCCGTGTAGCGCGACCCCGATTTGACGACTACGATTTGCCCTGAAAAGCCCCGATCGAAATATTTCCCGATCACTTCCCCGACACGGTCGTTGATGCGCGTACGGAACGCATCGCCGATATCCATGTGTTTTCCCGATATGCGCAGTGTCATCTGAAAACTGACCTTCCTTGCTCAGGCTTCAAACTGTCCCGAGTTTATACTCGTGGTCCGCGCGCACAAGCTTTTGCGGCGTCACTTGCGCCGATTTTAGATCCGAACTTTCCGGTTGATCACAAGCCGCCTTCTTGGCCGTCCCGTGGCCTACATCGTGACGGACCATCTCTCGTGCGGGCATCGGCGAACTCAAATCCACTCGCCAGCCCGTCCCATGCGGGCGGGCTTCTAGCCACTTCGTCGCCGCTTGTCAATGAAGGGCGAAAGCTGTGGAAATTCCGCCGGAGATCAACGGCCGGCGCTGGCCAAAGCGCGTTTTTCGCGCCGCCGCTGCACCGAAGAGGGTATGTTCATGCCTTCCCGGTATTTGGCCACCGTGCGCCTGGCGATGTCGACGCCGCTTTCCCGCAGCATGTCCACGATGGCATCGTCGGAAAGCACATCGATGGCTTTCTCCTCGTCGATCAGCTGCTTTATGCGGTCGCGCACCGCTTCCGACGAATGCGCATCACCGCCACCTGACGAAGCGATCGAGGCGGTGAAGAAATAGCGCAGCTCGAACACGCCGCGCGGCGTCAGCATGTATTTGTTTGCCGTGACCCGGCTGACCGTTGATTCGTGCATGCCGATGGCGTCCGCCACCGTGCGCAGGTTGAGCGGCTTCAGGTGCCGCACGCCGTGGACGAGAAAAGCGTCCTGCTGGCGCACGATCTCAGAGGCCACCTTGAGAATGGTCTTCGCCCGCTGGTCGAGGCTGCGCGTGAGCCAGTTGGCGTTCTGCAGGCATTCGGCAAGGAAATCCTTTTCCGCCTGGTTTTTCGCATGTGGCGTGACCTGGGCGAAATAGATGTGATCGACCAGCACGCGCGGCAGCGTCTCGGCATTGAGCTCGACCGTCCAGCTGCCGTCATTGGCTGCACGCACCTCGATGTCGGCCACGATCGCATCGCTGGCACCGCGCGAAAACGCCATTCCCGGCCGTGGGTCGAGCGCCCGGATCTCGGCCAGCATGTCGAGCAGATCCTCTTCGTCGACGCCGCAAATCCGCTTCAGCGTCTGGAAATCGCGCCGTGCCAGGAGTTCGAGATTGGCGATCAGCGCCTTCATCGCCGGATCGAGCCGGTCGCGCACGGCCAGCTGCAGCAACAGGCATTCGGCGAGGTCGCGGGCGAATATGCCGGCGGGCTCGAATGTCTGGCAGACCGCCAGGACCGTTGCCATCGCCGTGGCGTCCGCGCCGAGGCGGGCGGCGATCTCGGCCATATCGGCACGCATGTAGCCGGCCTCGTCGAGGCCGTCGGCAAGCTCGCCGGCGATCAGGCGCGCCGCCGGATCGGCAAAGGCGAGCGCCACCTGCTCGCCGACATGGTCGCGCAGCGTGATGGCCGCCGCCGCCATATCCGCGACGTCGAAGCCGTCGGAGGAAGAGGTGGAACCATTGCCGGACGCCGATTTCCATTGTGCCGTCAGGTCGGGCCCGAGCCGCTCGCTCGTACCAGGATCGTCAGGAAACAGGTTTTCCAGCGACGTATCGAGCTTTTCCGAGATCGCCTCGGCGCTCCATGCCGTTTCCGCCTCGAACCAGTCGCCGTCGGCAGCCGGTTCCGATGCGGCGTCGCCCTTCTGCGCCTGGTCGCTGGCGGCGTCCTCCTGCGGTTCGGCGCGTTCCAGCAAGGGATTGCGTTCGATCTCGTCGTCGATGAAGCGTTCCAACTCGAGATGGGTGAACTGCAGCAGGCGGATCGACTGCATCAGCTGCGGCGTCATCACCAGCGACTGCGACTGTCGTAGCTGTAGTTTTGCCGCCAACGCCATGGTTCGGTTTCAAACGCCCCGTCTACGCACCCGCACTGCTGGAAGGAATTTTCCAGGCCAGCATAGAAACTGGCCCGGCTTTTGCTTGTCAAGGCGAGGAGCGGTAAAACTCGCCTGCCGACGCGTTTTCAGGCAGAAAATTGAAGAAAAAGCTGTTGGACTACGCCGGAAATCCCGTTCGAACCGGAATTTCGCATTTAGAGTGTAAATCCCTCGCCGAGATAAAGCCGCCGCACGTCGGCATTTGCGACCACTTCGTCGGCTCGACCATGGGTCAGCACCTGGCCGGCATGGATGATGTAGGCGCGGTCGATCAGGCCAAGTGTCTCGCGGACATTGTGGTCGGTGATCAGAACGCCGATGCCACGTGCCGTCAAGTGGCGCACGAGTTGCTGGATGTCGGCGACGGCGATCGGATCGATGCCGGCGAAAGGTTCGTCGAGCAGCATATAGGCGGGGCGGGTTGCCAAGGCGCGGGCAATTTCGAGGCGTCGCCGCTCACCGCCGGAGAGCGACAGCGACGGAGCCTTGCGCAGATGGCTGATGTGAAATTCCTCGAGCAATTCGTCGAGCAGGCGCTCACGCTCCTTGCGGCTCTTTTCGACGACCTCGAGCACGGCCCGGATGTTTTGCTCGACATTCAGGCCGCGAAAAATCGACGCTTCCTGCGGCAGATAGCCGATGCCGAGACGGGCGCGGCGATACATCGGCATCGACGTGACGTCGAAACCGTCGATTTCGATCGTGCCTTCATCGACCGGCACCAGGCCGGTTACCATGTAGAAACAGGTCGTCTTGCCGGCGCCGTTGGGGCCGAGCAGCCCAACCGCCTCGCCGGCGCGCACGCCCAGCGTCACGCCGCTGACGACTTTGCGGCCCTTGTAGCTTTTGGTCAGCCCCTTGGCGATCAAGGTTCCCTTGAACTTTGCCGCTTCGACGGTGACCCTGGCCGGTGCCGCAAGTTTGCTGGCGGCGCGCCCTGGAAGACGCGCCAGCAGCGACGATATGCCGGTCATCAGGGTTTCGCTGCTCCAGACTTCGCCGGCGGCGTGATCGACATCATGACGCGGCCGCCGCAAGCGTCGACCTGGGCAAGGCCGCTCTTCATCTGCACGGTAAGCTTGCAGCCGACAAGCACGTTATCGCCTTGCGAGAGCACGACCTTGCTGCCCGAAAGCACCAGCACTTCGGTCTTCATGTCGAAGGTGCCGCGGTCGCCGGTGGCAACCTGATTGTCCGATTTGATGTAGACCTTATCGTCGACCTCGAGATGGTCGATGTTGGCGGATCCGGTCATTGCCGCGGCACCCGCGGGCTGGGCGCCTTTAGCGGCGCCTGCATCCCTGACGTAATAGACCGTCATTTTGCCGGCCTTGAGCACGGTTGGACCCTGGACGACGTTGACGTTGCCGGTGAAGACGGCGACGCTTTCCGCCTGGCGCACCTCGAGCTTGTCGCTTTCGATCTGGATAGGCTTGTCGCCCGACAGCCTGAGGCCGGACATTTGGCTGGTGGCACTGGATTGCGCCAGCGACGGCGCCGTCCCGAAGGTCAGCCCCAAGGGCAACCCGAGCGTCAACGCCGAAATCGCGGCGAGGCGCCGTGCCGAACTACTGAACCGCATTGGTCTCTCCGCTCTTTGCCTCTGCCGCCTTCAAACTGGCGGGATCGATGTCGACGCGCACCTTGTTCTCGAAAACCAGGACCTTGCCATTGTCCTGGACCGACATCGAATCCGCCCTGATCCGCGACCCGCCGCGGCTGACATCGACGGGCTCGCTTGTCTTCATAGTGCCTTCGCCCATGTCGAGATAGACTGATTTGAATTTTGCCACCACACCATCCGTGGTCGACACGGTCACATCGCTGGTCAGGCTGAGCGTGTTGCCGTCGCGATCATAGGTGCCGTGCGTGGCATCGATGGCGGCCGTGTTGTCGGCCGCAATCGGCAGCTTGGCCTTGATGCCTTCCAGATCGATGATGCCTTGTTTGCTGACATCCTGTATGGCGCGCAGGGCTGTCATCGAATAGGGCAGGTTCTGTTTGGTGAAGCCGTTGAGCTTGGGGTTGGCCATCACCAGCTTGCCATCGGCAAAGGCGCCGCCGTCGGCCTGCACCTCGATTGCAGCGGGAGCCATGAGATAGGAATAGACGGGAAACGCGACCGCAATCACGGCAGCGACCAGCGGCACGGCCAGCTTGAGGATACGGACCCGGCGCGAATGACGCTGCGCAACGTCAAACGCGTCGACCCGCGCCCGGCCTGCGGCCTTGGGAGCCAACTCCGTCTCGGTGTTGGTCGGTTCGATTGGTCCCGCTAACATGACTGCTTCTTCTAAACCCCTGCCCGCCAGGCCGCCCTATAGGTGGGGTGCCGGCGCCCTCAAGCAAGCACAAGCCGAGGAAAACCGCAAAAATGTGACAGCCGCCCCTGTACAATGAAAATGGCCCCAGCGCAGCCTGTACCTCATACCAGATATGGGCGCACAGTGTTAGGGCCTGTGGAACGAGACAGGTTGAGGCTTGCCGCGAATGCCTAACGGCCTTTGGCGCAAGGCCGTCAGGAAACGGTAGCCGGGCGCGAATGGTTGCTTTAAAAGCATCTGCTCCCACCGACTACGAGGCTGACCATGGTATTGAGAGCCGACGACCTGATCGACCGCCGCCGCTTGCGCCGCAAGCTGACATTCTGGCGTGTTGCGGCGATTATCGTCGCGGCAGCCGGACTGATCGCCTTCTCGGCATGGATCTATGGTGACGACTTCACCGGCGCGGCTGTCGACCACATCGCCAAGGTCAAGATCGAAGGTACCATCACCGAAGACGAAGAACTGATCAAGCGGCTGGAGGCAATCCGTCAGTCGCCGCGCGTCAAGGCTGTGATCCTGTCGATCGATTCACCCGGCGGCACCACCGTCGGTGGCGAATCGATCTATGAGGCAGTGCGCAAGCTTGCCGCAGACAAGCCGGTGGTGGCCGAGGTCGGCACGCTCGCGGCTTCGGCGGGCTATATGATCGCCACCGCGGCCGACCATATTGTCGCACGCAAATCCTCGATCGTCGGCTCGATCGGCGTGCTGATTCAGTACCCGGACGTCAGCGGCCTCATGGACAAGCTCGGCGTCAAGCTGGAGGAGGTGAAATCCTCGCCCTTGAAGGCCTCGCCTTCTCCCTTCAAGCCGACCAATGACGATGAGCGCGCCATGGTCCGCAAGCTCATCCTCGACAGCTACGACTGGTTCGTCGGCATCGTCGCCGAGCGCCGCAACATGACCAAGCCGGAGGTGCTGGCGCTCGCAGACGGGTCGATCTTCACCGGCCGGCAGGCGGTCACCAACAGATTGATCGACGCGGTCGGCGGCGAGGCCGAAGCGATCGACTGGCTTGCAGGCAAGGGCGTCGATGCCAAGCTCAAGGTGGTGGAATGGAAGGACACGGAAAAACGCGGCGGTTTCCTGTTCTCCAAAGCGATGGCGCAGACCGTCGGTGCTGCGCTTGGCCTGGCCGGCCATGACGGCGACGTCCTTCACGAAATTGGAGCGGACCGCTTGTTTCTTGACGGTCTCGTTTCCGTCTGGCACCCTTGAGGAACCGCCTGGGACGAGTGAAAAACCAAATAAAATCATTCTGATAATTTCGGCGGCACTGCTTTTACGGGGAGCCTTTTCATGATCAAATCCGAACTTGTGCAGATCATCGCCACGCGTAATCCGCATCTTTTCCTGCGCGACGTCGAAAACATTGTCAGCGCCATCTTCGATGAAATCACCGACGCGCTTGCCGAGGGCAACCGGGTCGAGTTGCGCGGCTTCGGCGCGTTTTCGGTGAAAAATCGCCCTGCCCGCACCGGCCGCAACCCGCGCACCGGCGAATCCGTAGAGGTCGAGGAGAAATGGGTACCGTTCTTCAAGACCGGCAAGGAATTGCGTGAAAGGCTGAACGGAGGCAAATAGGCGCCGCGCCCGCCGTCCCGCTCCGGCAGCAGTCCCTACGGAAAAACATGTTCAATCGCTTAATCCTCATCGTGGTCTTCGTGCCGCTGGCCGTCATCCTGATCGCGCTGGCCGTTGCCAACCGCGAACCGGTCGCCTTCACGCTCGACCCGTTCAATCCGGGCAACCCGGCGCTGACGCTGACCTTGCCGCTGTTCATATTCCTGTTCCTTGCCCTTGCCATCGGCATGATCGTCGGCAGCCTGGCGACCTGGATCAAGCAGGGGCGCTATCGCAAGCTGGCGCGCCAGCGCGGTGCCGAGGCCGAGAATCTGCGCCAGGCGGTAAGCCGCGCGCCTGCCGCGCCTCGAGGCCCGGCTTTGCCGAAGCCGACAAACTGAAGCGTCGCTGACATATCTTTCGCGGAGCCTTTCATGCTGACCATTTCGGCCGCCGAGGTCGATAGCGCGCTGACCTTTCCCGGACTGATCGAGACGCTGCGCGCCGCGTTTCGCGATGGCGCCGTACAGCCGGTGAGGCACCATCATACGATAGAGCGGCCCGACGGCGCCGCTTCAACGCTGCTTTTGATGCCGGCCTGGACCGACTTCAACACGGCTGGCACCTCCGCCGGCGGTCACATCGGCATCAAGATCGTCACCGTGTCGCCCGACAACAACGCTGTCGGAAAACCCGCGGTGATGGGCCTTTACCTCTTGCTCGACGGCGCCACTGGCGAGCCGCAGGCCATGATCGACGGCCAGCGGCTGACGCAGTGGCGCACGGCCTGCGCCTCGGCGCTGGCCGCCTCCTACCTGGCCCGCGAGGACGCCTCGCGGCTGCTCGTGGTAGGCGCCGGCGCGCTGTCGCCGTTCCTGGCGAAGGCGCATTCGGCTGTGCGGCCGATCACCAGCATCCGCATCTGGAACCGCACGCCGGCCAATGCCGAAAAGGTCGCTGCAAGATTGCGTGCGGAAGGTTTTGCGGCCGAAGCCGCAGGCGATCTCGACGCCGAACTAGGCCAGGCCGACATCATTTCCTCGGCGACGATCACCACCGAGCCGCTGGTCAAGGGCGCCTTGTTGCGACCCGGAACGCATGTCGACCTCGTCGGCGGCTTCACTCCGGCGATGCGCGAAAGCGACGACGACACGGTTGCGCGGGCCCGCGTCTATGTCGACACCCGCGCTGGCGCCGCCAAAGAGGCGGGTGACATCGTCCAGCCGCTGGCCTCCGGCGTGTTGAAGCCGGAAGCCATCGTCGCCGACCTTTATGAACTCACGCGCGGCCAGAAAAAAGGCCGGCAGAACGACGACGAGATCACGCTGTTCAAGTCGGTCGGCGCAGCCCTCGAGGACCTCGCCGCCGGCATTGGCGTGTATCGCGCAAGCGTAGGGCAGTAGGGCAGTAGGAAACCGCACTGATCGTGCGGCGCCGCGCCAGCTATATTTCCTGTCACGTACTCCCCTACTGCCCTACTGCCTTACTCCCTTTGCCAGTAGACCCTTAGCCGATGATTGTCGGGATCGAGCGCGACGAAGGTCCGGCCGAAATCCATGTCGGTCGGGCTCTGCAGGATTTTCAGACCCCGTCCGGCCCAATCGGTGTAGGTGGCATCGACCGCCTCCGGCGTGTCCAGCGCAAAGACGATCTCGGCGCCACCGCCTGCTGCCGCGGCGGCCGGTTCCACGGTGTGACGCGACCAGAGGCCGAGCTTGAAGCCGTTGTCGAGCACGAACAGCACGAAGGTCGGCGAGGTCTCGACCGGCTGCCGCCCAAGCAGCGCGCTATAGAAGGCGCCGCTTTGCTCAGGCTTGTCGACATAGAGGATGACGAAATTGGGCGGTGTCATGAACTGCTCTCCCGATGGTTTCGACTGGAGGAGCATACCGTACGCCACTGCCAGATTCTGGCAGCAGTCTCAACTGAGCAGCAGCCTTAGCTTGGCGTGTCGAGCGTCGCCCGCCATTCTTTGAGCAGCACCTGACGGCGGCGCGGATAGCGCATCTCGGTGGCATTGAGGCCGGATATCCGGTCGGCGCGAAAGTGCCTGAAATCCTGGCGCATCTCGCACCAGGCCGCGACGACGCGCACCTTGTCGAAGAAGCCGAGTGCGAACGGCCAGACGGTGCGCTCGGAGGCAGCGCCGCCGGCGTCGCGATAGACAAAGCTCAGCTTGCGCTCCTCGCGGATGGCCTGCCGCACCACACCGAGATCGATGCCTTCGGTGACCTCGGTGCGCGACCCGACCAGCAGCGTCGAGGCATCGAGCTCTTCGCGCAAATCGTCCGGCAGCACCGCGGCGATCTTGGCCAGCGCGTCGGTGGCGGCGTTCGCAAGCCGCCAGTCCGGCTGCTTGGCCACCCAGCGCGAACCGAGCACGATCGCCTCGATCTCCTCATCGGTGAACATCAAGGGCGGCAGCATGAAACCGGGCCTGAGCACGTAACCCAACCCCGCCTCACCCTCGATCGGCGCGCCCTGCCCCTGCAGCGTGGCGATGTCGCGATAGAGCGTGCGGATCGACACACCCATTTCGCCCGCAAGGCTGCGGCCGCTGACTGGCCGGCGATGCCGGCGCAGGATCTGGATCAGGTCGAGCAGGCGTTCAGCACGGGACATGAATCATGACCTGGTTTCAATCACGATAGAGCCCCAGCGCTTTCGGCGGCAAGCGACATGGGTGGCGGACGGGAACGTCTGCGTCCTGACGCCGTTGTCTGGCCACTATGGATATGCGCGGGTTCCTGTTGTTCTGGTCGGTTTTGACCGCCATCGTCGCTGCGCTCAGCCTCGGACCATCCTTCGCCCATGTGCTGGAATCGGTGCCGCGGCTGACCAGTTGGCCGCCTTCGCTCTGGCGTGAAACCACTGTCTTCAACGCTCAGTTCCAATTCTTCGCGATTGTCGGCGCACCGCTGGACGTGGCCGCGATCGCCTGTCCGGGGCTTCTCGCCTGGATGCTGCGCAGTGACCGCCCGGCATTCTGGTGGATTTTGGCCGCCACCGTGCTTTATCTGATGGCCCTCGTGGCGTGGTTTACCCTGGTCAAACCGGCAAACGATGTCCTGGCCACCTGGGTGCCTGGACCGATCCCGGACAATTTCGAAAGTATCCGGAGCAGTTGGGAAACCGGCCATATGGTCGTCACCGGCTTCAAGGCCGTTGGTTTCATAGCGCTCGCAGTCGGCCTGCTGTCGATCAGGCGCGGCTGATCCGGTTGCACACGTCGGCAGCCCTTTTGTTGCGCCGGTCAATGTGCTGTGGCAGAAGCGGCGAGCCGCCGTCCGGAGATGCGCCTTCTTGAAACCTTTTCGCGACAAACGCCGCGACAGCCGCCCGCCCCCGAAGGGCGGGGCGGAGCAGCCGCGGCGGCGCGACGCCGGCCTGACCGCCGGTTCGGAGCCTAAACTGCAGGACCGGTCCGAGCCGAAAGCCGCGCCGCGCCCTCTATCCCGTCGCGATGGCGCGCTGCCTGCCGAACATCTGCCGCTGATCCTCGAGGTCGGCCCCAATCAGGACTACGCGTTGCTCGACAGCGGCGCCGGAGAAAAACTCGAGCAATACGGCCCCTACCGCATCGTTCGGCCGGAGGGCCAGGCGATCTGGCAAAAGGCTTTGCCGGCCAGGGACTGGGAGCGCGCCGACGCCATTTTCACCGGCGATACCGACGAGGAAGGCATCGGCCGCTGGCGCTTCCCCAAGACGCCGCTCGGCGAGACCTGGCCGATGAAGCATGACGGCATAGATTATCTCGGCCGCTTCACTTCGTTTCGCCATGTCGGCGTCTTTCCCGAGCAGGCCTCGCACTGGGACCACATGGCCGGACTGATCGCGGCGGCAAAACGGCCGGTGAAGGTGTTGAACCTGTTCGGTTACACCGGCCTTGCCTCCTTGGTGGCGGCGCGTGCCGGCGCCGAGGTCACCCACGTGGATGCTTCCAAGAAGGCGATCGGCTGGGCGCGCGAAAACCAGGAAATGGCGGGCTTGTCGCAAAAGCCGATCCGCTGGATCGTCGACGATGCCGTGAAATTCGCCGAACGCGAGGAGCGCCGCGGCAGCCGCTACGACATCATCCTGTTCGACCCGCCCGCCTATGGCCGCGGACCGAAAGGCGAGGTCTGGCAGCTGTTCGAGGACCTGCCGGCGCTGACCGATATCTGCCGCACGATCCTGACGCCGAAGCCGCTCGCCGTGGTACTGACCGCCTATTCGATCCGCGCCTCTTTTTTCGCCATCCATGCCCTGATGCGCGACACCTTCGCCGGCATGGGCGGCACGGTCGAGTCGGGTGAATTGATCATCCGCGAGAAATCTGCCGGTCGGGCGCTTTCGACCTCGCTGTTCTCGCGCTGGGTGGCCTGAATGAGTGCGTACGAACGGCACGCGGGCGCGCCAGGGCAGGTGAAGGAAGTCACCAGCCTCGCCAACCCGCTGGTCAAGGACATCAAGGCGCTCGCGCTGAAGAAATTCCGTGACCAGCAGAATTCCTTCATGGCCGAAGGCCTGAAGCTGGTCATCGACGCGCTCGATCTCGGCTGGTCGATCAGGACACTGGTCTTCGCCAAGGCCGGACGTGGCAATATGGCGGTTGAAAAGGTCGCGGCGCGCACGGTCGCCGCTGGCGGCACCGTCCTTGAAGTTTCGGAAAAAGTGCTGGTCGCCATCACCCGCCGCGACAATCCGCAAATGGTCGTCGGCGTGTTCTCGCAGAAATACCTGCCGTTGAAGGACATCCGCGCCCGTGACGGCGACGTCTGGGTGGCGCTCGACCGCGTCCGCGACCCCGGCAATCTCGGCACCGTCATCCGCACGGTCGACGCTGTCGGGGCCAGGGGCGTCATCTTGGTCGGCGAGACCACCGATCCCTTTTCGGTCGAAACGGTGCGCGCCACCATGGGCTCGATTTTCGCCGTGCCGGTCGCCAAGGCGTCGCCCGAAGCTTTTCTCGCCTGGCGAACGAGCTTCCCCGGCCTCGTCGCCGGCACCCACCTGAAGGGTGCGGTCGACTACCGCTCGGTCGATTTTTCAAAGGGCCCGGTGCTTTTGATGATGGGTAACGAGCAGCAAGGCCTGCCTGACGAGCTTGCCGCAAGCTGCGACAAACTGCTGCGGATACCGCAGGCCGGCCGCGCCGATTCGCTCAACCTTGCAGTGGCCACCGGCGTCATGCTGTTCGAGATCCGGCGCGGCGCGCTGAAGCTCGGCCCGGAGGACGCCAGATCGTGACATCTCAAACCGTGAAACTGCAAACCATGAAGTCCTGGAGGCCGTATGCTCTTCTGGTCGTCGCCGCGATAGCGCTCGACCAGTGGGTGAAATACCTAGTCGAAACCGGTCTTGCCTTTCAGGAACGGCTCGACCTGCTTCCGTTCCTGGCGCTGTACCGCACCTACAACACCGGCATCGCGTTCTCGCTGTTTTCGTCCTTCGGCGACACCGGCCTGGTGGTCGTCGCGGTTCTGGTGGTCGCTTTCGTGCTCTATCTTGCGGCCCGCACGCCGCCCGGCCACCTGCTTGCCCGCATCGGCTTCGCACTGATCGTCGGCGGCGCGCTCGGCAACCTGATTGATCGCGCAATCTACGGTCATGTCATCGACTATGTCCTGTTCCATACGCCGGTCTGGTCCTTCGCGATCTTCAACCTCGCCGACGCCTTCATTTCGGTTGGTGCGGTGCTGGTCGTCTTCGACGAACTCATTGGCTGGCGGCGCGGAGCGTCGAGCGATTGACCTCACTCGCCTGGCGCCACACATTCTGATCTGCAAGCCCGAGGAGAAAAAATGCCCGAAACCTTCAAAGCCATCCTCGTTTCGCGTGACGCCGAGAAAAACCAGTCGGTCGCGGTGACCGAGCTTACCGAGGCAGACCTGATGGAGGGCGACGTCACCGTCGCGGTCGAGGCGACGACGGTGAACTACAAGGACGGTCTTGCAATTACCGGCAAGGCGCCGGTGATCCGCCACTGGCCGCTGGTGCCGGGCATCGATTTCGCCGGCACCGTCATCTCGTCTTCCAATCCTGACTGGCGCAAGGGTGACAAGGTCATATTGAACGGCTGGGGCGTCGGCGAGACGCATTTCGGCGCCTTTGCAGGGCGCGCCCGCGTCAAGGGCGACTGGCTGGTGCCGTTGCCGGACGGCATGAGCCCGCATGATGCGATGGCGGTCGGCACCGCCGGCTACACCGCCATGCTTTGCGTCATCGCGCTGGAGCGCCACGGCATCGTGCCCGATCGCGGCCCGGTGGCGGTGACCGGCGCTGCCGGTGGCGTCGGCTCGGTCGCGGTCTCGATCCTGTCCAGCCTCGGCTATCACGTCATCGCCTCGACCGGCCGTGCTGCCGAAAGCCCCTATCTGATCGACCTCGGCGCCGCGGAAGTGATTTCACGCGACGAGCTTGCCCAGCCCGCAAAACCGCTCGCCAAGGAACGCTGGGCCGGCGGCGTCGATGCGGTCGGCAGCCACACGCTGGCCAACGTTCTATCGATGACCTCCTATGGCGGCGCCGTTGCCGCTTGCGGCCTCGCCGGCGGCATGGACCTGCCGGCAAGCGTCGCGCCCTTCATCCTGCGCGGCGTCTCGCTGCTCGGCATCGATTCGGTGATGGCGCCGAAGGCGGTCCGCCTCGAGGCCTGGCGCCGTATCGGCGCCGATCTCGACCACGCAAAGCTTGCCAGCCTTTCGACGAGCATCGGCTTCGACGGCATCATCGGCGCCGCGCATGACATCGTCGAGGGTAAGATCCGCGGCCGCGTGGTGGTGGATATGTGAGCCCCCAAGGGAAAAAAAAGAGCGCGACCGGTAAAATTCGAGCGATCAACCACAACCTTCGATAAGCTCTGTCTGGCAGGATTTCCGTATGATTGCGGAACCCGGCATCAGAGAGGCGGAACCAGCCGAACGGGCCGACGGGACGGCCCCCGCGGCGCCAGGACGGCAGCTTGTCGCCGCGCCACCGCTGGCGCCGGAACTGCCGGCCTCCAACCGCGAAGGCCTGCCCTTCCTGACGCTCGTCGCCATTGTCGTGCTGGCAGGCTTTTCGCATCTGACCGGGGCGCCGATCTTCATCACTATCGGCCTTTTGGCGACAGCCATCGCCGGGCTCGCCATGCATCTGCGCAACAGGCGCACCGAGCGCCGCGCGGTGGCCCTGCTCGATGCCACGACCGCCCGCAGCCGCGCCGAAATAGAGACGCTGGCCGACCGCATGTGGGAGATGCAGGAGAGCGAGGAGCGCTTTCGCGGGCTGATCGATGCACTCGGCGATCTCGTCGTCCATCGTGACCGCGACGGCCACATTGTCTACGCCAACAAGGTTTTCGCCGACCTTGTCGAAACCGACCAGCGCGACCTTGCCGGCAAGACCCTGGCCGAACTAGGCATCGATGTCGGCATCGTCCCCGACGCCGCGTTTTCCGACCATGAATGCCTGAGTTCCACCGACGTCGCCATTCGCACGCCGGACGGCCCACGCTGGTTCTCTTGGATCGAGCTGTCGGTGCGCGACAAGGACAGCGGCGCCGTTTCGCATCGCGCCATCGCCCGCGACATCACCGCTCGCAAGCGCGCCGAATCCTCGCTGATCACCGCCCGCGAGCGGGCCGAATATGCGAGCCAGGCCAAATCGCGCTTCCTCGCCACCGTCAGCCACGAGATCCGCACGCCGATGAACGGCATCATGGGCATGGCCCGGCTTCTCGCCGACACCAGCCTTTCGCCCGAGCAGCGGACCTATGTCGGCGCCATCTCGACCTCGGCCAGCGCGCTGCTGGCGCTGATCGAGGACCTGCTCGACTACTCCAAGATCGAGGCCGGCCGCTTCGATCCCGAACCGCAGCCGATGTCGGTGCGCGAGATCGCCGACAATGTCATCGAGCTTTTGGCGGCGCGGGCTTTTGCCAAGGATATCGGCCTCGGCTGTCATGTCGAACCCGACGTGCCGCAGCTGATCACCGCCGACCCCGGCAGGGTCAGGCAGGTGCTGCTCAATCTCATCGGCAACGCCGTCAAGTTCACCGACAGCGGCGGCGTCCTGGCAAGCATCGCCCGCGTCCGCACCGAAACCACCGACCGCATCCGCTTCACCATCACCGACACCGGCCCCGGTCTGCGCGAGGAGGACATGGAGCGCATATTCGCGGACTTCGAACAGGCTGACGGCACCTCGACCCGTGCGCATGGCGGTGCCGGCCTCGGTCTCGCCATTTCCAAGCGCCTGGTGACCGCCATGGGCGGCACTATCTCTGTGTCGAGCCGGCTTGGCCAGGGGTCCGAATTCGTCTTCGAGATTCCCGCTATTTCCGCCGTCGAGGCGCCGCAGATCCGCCAGGACGCGCTGTCGGGCCGGCATGCCGTGATCGTGTCGAAGAACCTGGTCGAGGCCGAAGCCCTCGCCCGCACCATTCGCGCCAATGGCGGCACGGTCGATCTGGCCACCGCCGCAGCCCAGGCCACCCCTTTCGCCGAGAGCTGCGACGTGCTGCTGATCGATGCTGCCATGGAGCAAAGCGACGGCAGGCTGCTCAGGCGCCTGCGCCAGAGCGGATTTGCCGATTGCGAGGCAGTGACGCTGATTGCACCGACCGACCGTGGCATGCTTGGCGAGTTCCGTGCCAATGGTTACGCCACCTTCCTTGCGAGGCCGGTGCGCGGCGAGACATTGCTGCGCGTGCTTTTGACCAGCCACGCGCCGGTCATCGCCGAGCCGCAACTGCAAAGGCGCGGCGCGCAGGCGGGGCACGCCATTGGCGCCCGCCAGCAGGGCCTGTCGGTGCTGATCGCCGAGGACAACGACATCAACGCCATGCTGGCCCGCGCCACGCTGCTGAAGGCCGGGCATCGCGTGAAAGTGGTCGGCAACGGCAAGGCCGCCGTCGAGGCGGTCATCAGCACCGGCCACAAGCACCGTTACGACGTGGTGCTGATGGACTTGCATATGCCTGTCATGGACGGCCTGGACGCCATCGCCGCCATCCGCCGCCATGAGGAGGAGACCGCGGTGCCGCCAGTGCCGATCATGGTGCTGTCGGCCGACAGCCAGGAAAAGACCCGCCACGCCGTGCTCGCTCACGGTGCCAGCGGCTTCGTCACCAAGCCGCTCGACCCCGATGCCCTGGTTCATGCGGTCGAAGGGCAAGCGGCCGCCTGAGGCACAACATAGACGGTTGATAGATTGCCCAGCCGACGAAGTATTGCCCGCAGAGCCGTATCACGGTACTGTCACAATCCTGTTGCACCTACACCGTATCCCCGTGCCAAGAGGGATGGCTCGAAGGAGAATCACTCGTGCATACAGTCATGCCGGAATGTGATGCTCGGCCGAACGCCAGCGGGCCTTTGCTCGTCGGCCGGAACGCCGATGCCGTCATAAAAGGCGCATCGCTCGGCCGCATCGGCAATCTCGAAGTGCGGCTCGCCCGCAACGAGGCCGAGATCGCTGCCGCGCAGGAAGTGCGCTACCGGGTGTTCTACGACGAGCTTGGTGCCAGGAAGGACCTGTTCCAGATGCAGGACCGCCGCGATGCCGATCGCTTCGATCCCCTCTGCGATCATCTGCTGGTCTTCGATACTTCGCTTTCCGGCCCCGAGCATCGCCGCATCGTCGGCACCTACCGCCTGCTGCGGCAGGAGATTGCCGCGGCCGCCGGCGGCTTCTATTCCGAAGGTGAATTCGAGCTGACCAAGCTCATCGCGCGGCATCCCGGCCAGCGCTTCCTCGAGCTCGGCCGCTCCTGCGTTCTGCCGGAATACCGCTCGAAGCGCACCATCGAGGCGCTGTGGCAAGGCATCTGGGCCTACATCAACCATTACGGCATCGGCGTGATGACCGGCTGCGCGTCGTTCCACGGCACCGTGCCTGCGGCACATGCCGAGGCGCTGACCTATCTTGCCCACCACTGCCGGACGAATTCATCCTGGGACGTGCGCGCCGTCGCCGGGCGCTATTGTTCCATGGATCTGATGCCGATCGAGGCCGTCAACACCAAGGCGGCGATCGCGGCGATGCCGCCGCTGGTCAAGGGCTATCTGCGCGTCGGCGCGCGCATCGGCGACGGTTGTGTCATCGACCGTGAATTCTCGACGGTCGACGTGTTCGTGGTGATGCCGGTCAAGGAGATCGGTGCCCGCTACGTCAATTATTATGGCGGAGAAGCGCAGCGGTTTGCGGCCTGAATAGGGCAGTAGGGGAGTAGGCGGAGAGAAGGCAAGGGCCCGAGTAGGCAATTGCTCTACTTTACCCGACGTAGCGCTATTCCCTACTCCCGTACTGCCCTACTCCCGTACTGCCCTATTCCCCTACTCCCCTAACTTACGCATCTTTCTCAGCCTGCTCGTTGACCGGCCCCGGCTCCACCGGCGCTTCGCTTGCGACATGCTTGGGGCCGCCCTTGGCGACGCCGACCATGGCCGGCCGCAGAACACGCTCGCCGATCGAATAGCCGGGCTGCACGACCTGCACGACTGTGTTGGCCGGTACGTCGGGATTGGGCACCTCGAACATCGCCTGGTGGAAATTCGGATCGAATTTCTCGCCCTCGGGCTCAAGCTTCTTCACGCCGTGGCGTTCCAGCGCCGACAGCATGGCGCGCTCGGTGATCTCGACGCCGTCGATCAGCGCCTTGAAGCCGGCATCGCCCGACGCCTTGGCCTCCTCCGGGATGGCATCCAGCGCACGGCGCAGATTGTCTGACACCGAAAGCATGTCGCGGGCAAAATTGGCAACCGCATAGGCGCGCGCATCGTGGACGTCCCGCGCGGTACGGCGACGCAAATTCTCCATGTCGGCCGCGACGCGCAGCGCGCGATCCTTCAGCTCTTCGTTTTCCTTCAGAAGCCGCACAAGCGCCTCATAGTCGCCGTCGACGCCACCTTCCCTTGGCTCCGCGGCAGCCTCGGTCTTCTCGGCTTCATCGGGCGCGCGTTCGTCTTTTGCCTGGTCGCTCATCGCCGTTTCCCGTCATTTTCGAATGGTGTGGATTTGCGCCCGATATCGAGGTTTAGCGGCCAAAAATCAAGGGGCAAGCGATACTGCAGCCGCTGTCGCTGCTTGATGGCGGACGGCGCAGACCTTTCGATTTTAATTCAAACTTTACCGTACCCGACGGCTTTGCTTGCCGGGACACTACAATGCGGGAACCATTCCTCCCTTGGAAGAGTTTCGAAGCCGACACAGGATTTTGGATGATGCCCCGCAGGAATGGCGAAAAACGCGACGGGCTCGCCGCCGATATCCGGCGCCAGCTCGGCACCGAGGCGACCAAGCGCTTTCTGCGCACCTTACCGGCCTTCCGCACGGAGTCCGATATTCCCGACCGTCTGAAGGAATTGCTCGACCGCCTGGACGGCGTCGAAGCCAAGGTGGTCGCAGGCGGGCGCCGTCGGTAGACACCGTCGCCAGCAACGCGACCTGCGATTGCGGCCGCAATTCCTCGCCATCGCGCGACATTTACCCGCAGTAACTTTGCGTGATCTCCGCCTTGCGGCAGCGCGCCGCTCCGCCTATGTTTCATGATGAACATGATTTCCCCCGAAGCTGTGGCAAACAGCAAGCGCGCCTGGTTGAAGATCCTGTCGCGCTATAAAAAGCCCGACAGGCGTCGCAGCGCCGTCGAACTCGCCATCACCCTCATCCCCTTCGCCACGCTGTGGGCACTGTCCTCGGCCGCTTATGCCTATGGCCATTGGTGGGGTCTGGTCCTCATCCTTCCGGCAGCCGGCTTTCTGGTGCGTATCTTCATGATCCAGCACGATTGCGGCCACGGCTCCTTCTTTGCCAACCGCTATGCCGACGACTGGATCGGCCGCGTGCTTGGCGTGTTGACGCTGACGCCCTACGATTGCTGGCGCCGCGCCCACGCAACCCATCACGCCAGCGCCGGCAATCTCGACGAGCGCGGCACCGGCGACATCAAGACACTGACGGTCGCTGAATATCGGCAACTGTCATGGCGGGGCCGGCTCGCCTATCGCCTCTATCGCCATCCGCTGGTGATGTTTGGCCTTGGCCCGATATGGATCTTCATTTTCGAGCAGAGACTGCCCTTGGGCATGATGCGGGGCGGTTTCACCCCCTGGGTGTCGTCGATGTCGACCAATCTCGCCATCGCGGTCATCGCCGCGCTGCTCATCTGGTTCGTTGGCCCCGGCGCGTTCCTGGTCGTGCATTTGCCGATCGTCATCCTCGCCGGATCGGCCGGCATCTGGCTGTTTTATGTCCAGCATCAGTTCGAGGAGACGGAGTGGACAAAGGACTCCGAGTGGGAATTCCAGCACGCTGCCCTGCACGGTTCGTCCTATTACGACCTGCCGCCGGTGCTGAACTGGATCACCGGCAATATCGGCGTCCACCACGTGCATCACCTCTCGGCCAAGGTGCCATGCTACCGGCTTCCGGAAGTGTTGAGGGACTATCCGGAGCTGCGTGAGATCGGCCGCGTCACACTCCTCGACAGCCTGCGCTGCGTCAAGCTGGCGCTGTGGGACGAGAGTCGCAGCAAGCTGGTATCGTTCCGCGAAGCGCGGATGGCCGTGTAAAGCATACCGCCGCACCTAAAGCGCGTTGCGCTCGACCGGCCTCATGCGACGCGCTTTAGGTTGTCGTTTATGCATGCCGTTATCGCAAAACCGCTGACACTTTTGCGCGACATGCGTTAGGGGTGCGGCGGGCTCCACATTCCGAGCTTAAGCCGCCCGGCGCTGGTCGCGCATCAGGATCTCGCCCTGGCGGATCTCGGTGCCCAGCACTTTCAGGCATTCGCGCATGAAGGCGGCAAGGCCCGGCCAGCCCTTGGCCGACACAAGATTGCCGTCGACATGGGCGCCGGTCGGCGCAACATCGATATAGATGCCGCCGGCCAGCGTGACTTCCGGCTCGCAATATTGCAGCGCCGCGACTTCCCTGCCGCGCACCACGCCGTCGACCGCGATCAGGATCTGCACGCCGTGGCAGATGGTGAAGATCGGTTTTCCCGTCTCATGGAAATGCCGCACCAGCGCCTGCACGCGCTTGTCGATGCGGATATATTCCGGCCCGCGCCCGCCCGCCGCGTAGACGGCATCGTAGTCGGCCGGATTGACCTCGGAAAACGTCTTGTTGAGGATGTAGTCGTGGCCGAGCTTTTCCGTATAGGTCTGGTGGCCCTCGAAGTCGTGCAGCGAGGTCTTCAGGATATCGCCGGCCTTCTTGTCGGGGCAAACGACATGGACGGTGTGGCCCACCGCATGCATGGCCTGTTCAAAGACGAAAATCTCGTACTCCTCGCTGAACTCGCCAACGAGCATCAATATCTTCTTGCCAGCCATACCCGGTTCCTCCCTTGTGGCCACATTTATTCGGATCGCGAAATAATAGGCCCATCCTAAGGCGGAGAGGCGCAAAATAAAAGGCTGAATCGGGAATGTGGTCCGACCAGATAGGGCTTCTGGCCCTCTGGAGCGGATCAGCCGGCGCGCACCCGCCGCCAGGAATATTTCGGGCCTTTGGCCTCCGGCTTCACCGCCGGCTGATAGAACAGCGGAAGTCCGCCGGTGCGGCCTTGCTCGAGCCGCTTCAGCAGCACCGGGTGCGATACCTCGAATTCATCGAAGCCGACGCGCAGCATATGCGGCAACTGATCGATCAGCACCTGCCCGGTGGCGCGCATAGCGCCTGCAAAATGATAACGGCTGCGCAGCAATTCGCCCTTGGAGAACGAGCGGCCGTCATTGAACGCCGGAAACGCCAGCGCCACCAGCGACAGCTGATCGAGCAGGCCTGCGATCTTCTCGAGCTGATCGCCGGGCTGCAGCAGCACACCGATGCGCTCCTTCGCCGACCGCCGCACCTCCGGATCGAGGCCGAGAAACGCCTGCAACGGCAGGATGAAACGGCCATTGCCGACCAGCGCCTCGGCGCTTTCGGCATGAACCCACTCGTCCTCGCGGAACCCATCCGGTGTCCACAGCCGCATGGCGTTTTCGGCTATCAAATCGCTCATCAAGAAAATTCCCAAGTCCAAAGATTCTAAAGTGCACCGTGAGATTCAGGTCAGGCCGAGCCGAAGGCGGGCGCGAAGCGACCAAACTGCGTGGCCTCCGACAACCGGAGCTGAGCGTACTTTGGGTACGTGAGCGCCGGAAGCGCAGGAAGCCGCCGTTTGCAGGCCGGCTGAATATCAATATACCCTAAAGTGATGCGTCGGTCAGCGACCTTTCCAGCCCCGACAAGTGGATGCCGCATTCGGTCTTGGCGTGCCCGGCCCAGCGGCCGCTGCGCGCATCGTCGCCCGGTTGCACCGGCTGCGTGCATGGGAAACAGCCGATCGACAGATAGCCATAGGCGACCAGCGGGTTTTCACGCAGCGCATGCGCGCGCATGTAGCCGGCCTGGTCCGATGTCGTCCAGTGCGCCAGCGGATTGATGCGAATGCGCGAGCCGACCGCCTCGAACACCGGCAGCGCTGCCCGGGTCGCCGCCTGGAAGCGCTTGCGGCCGGTGAACCAGGCGCGGAACGGCTCGACGCCGCGCGCCAGCGGCTCGACCTTGCGCACGTCGCAGCAGGCGTCGGTGTCGGTCCCGTTCAGATTGCCGGTCGGGTCGATCCTTGCCAGCGCCGCATCGTCGGGCCTGATCACCCGGATATCGCTCAGCCCGAAATCGGCGGCCAGCGCGTCACGGTAGCCGAGCGTCTCCTCGAAATGCTTGCCGGTGTCGAGAAAGATCACCGGCAGCGTGCGGTCGATCTCGGCGATCATGTGCAGCAGCACCGCTGAATCCGCGCCGAAGGACGAGACGGCGGCGATTTCGCCGTGAAAGAACTCCCGGGTCGACCGCTCGATGATCTCCAGCGGCTTCAGATGGCCGTAGAGCGCGTCGAGACCCGCCGCTTGGGCGGCGATGCCGGCCTCGACGTCGACGATACGGTCAAGCGGCCTTGGCTTCGCCAGCATAGAGCGCCTCCTTGAACGGCGCGGGACCGACTCGGCGGTAGGCGTCGATGAATCTTTCGTTTCTGTCCAGCCGAAGCCCGAGATAGGTCTCGACGATCTGCTCGATGGCATCGGTGATCTCTTCCGAACTGAAGCCGCGGCCGATGATCTCGCCGACCGAGGTGTTCTCGTCGGCCGAGCCGCCGAGCGTCACCTGGTAAAGCTCGGCGCCTTTCTTCTCGACGCCCAGGATGCCTATATGGCCGACATGGTGATGGCCACAGGCATTGATGCAGCCGGAAATCTTCAGCTTCAATTCGCCGATGTCGCGCTGGCGCTCCAGCGAAGCAAAGCGCCGCGAGATTTCCTGCGCCACGGGAATGGAACGCGCCGTTGCCAGCGCGCAATAGTCGAGGCCGGGGCAGGAGATGATGTCGCTGATCAGGTTGGAATTGGCCGTCGCCAGCCCGATATCGACAAGCGCGTCATAGACCGCCTTGAGGTCGGCCCGCGCCACATGCGGCAGGATCAGGTTCTGCTCGTGACTGACGCGCAGCTCGTCGAATGAATATTTTTCGGCAATGTCGGCGACCACTTCCATCTGGCTGTCGGAGGCATCGCCCGGCGTCTCGCCGATGCCCTTGAGCGAGATGGTCACCGCCGCGTAGTCGGGATGGCGATGGGTGACCACATTCTGATCCAGCCATTCGGAAAAGCTCTTGGAGTCGAGACGGGCAAGCTTGACCGCCTCGTCGCCTTCCGGCCGGTCGACAAGCGGAGGCGGCGCGAAATAGGCATCGATGGCGCGGATGTCTTCTTCCGGCAGCCTCAGCTCGGCGTCCTTCAACTCCTGCCATTCGGCCTCGACCTGGCGGGTGATCTCCTCGACGCCGGTCTCATGGACCAGGATCTTGATGCGCGCCTTGAACTTGTTGTCGCGCCGGCCGTAGAGGTTGTAAACGCGCAGGATCGCCGTGCAGTAGGACAACAGATCCGCTTCGGGCAGGAAATCGCGGATCTTCTTGGCGACCATCGGCGTGCGGCCCTGGCCGCCGCCGACATAGACGGCGAAACCGAGCTCGCCGGCAGCGTTCTTCTTCAGATGCAAGCCGATGTCGTGCGTCTGGATGGCGGCGCGGTCGCGCTCGGCGCCGGTCACCGCGATCTTGAATTTTCGCGGCAGGAACGAGAACTCCGGATGCACCGAGGACCATTGCCGCAGGATTTCGGCATAGGGGCGCGGATCGGCAACCTCGTCAGCGGCGGCGCCGGCGAAGTGGTCGGCGGTGACGTTGCGGATGCAATTGCCGCTGGTCTGGATGGCGTGCATTTCGACGCTTGCCAGATCAGCCAGGATCGCCGGGATGTCCGACAGCGCCGGCCAGTTGAACTGGATGTTCTGGCGCGTCGTGAAATGGCCGTAACCTTTGTCGTATTTGCGGGCGATGTGGCCGAGCATGCGCAGCTGCTTGCTGTTCAGCGTGCCGTAGGGCACGGCGATGCGCAGCATATAGGCATGCAGCTGCAGATAGACGCCGTTCATCAGTCGCAGCGGCCGGAACTGGTCCTCGGTGATCTCGCCGGCAAGGCGCCGCGCGACCTGGTCGCTGAACTCGGCGACGCGGGCCTTGACGAAATCGTGGTCGAACTCATCGTAACGGTACATATTCAGGTCTTTCCGGGCGCGTCCGCCCGTTATTTTCTTCGTTCGAGCATGATCGGGATCATGCTTGTGTCATCTATGCCGCGCGTGCGGCTTGCGGACGGGCCTGCTTGCCCAGGTCGTTGCGGGTGGTCGGGCCGGCGGCACGGATCTTTTCACGCAGCCGGACCGCTTCGACCGTGCCGTTGGCCACGGTCACGTCTATCAGGTTGACGTCGACCACTTCGTTGTTGGCGGAGGCCTTGGCGCCGATTGCCTCCAGCCGGTCCTCGGCCGCCTTGTCATGGGCGATGTCGGCATGGTCGATGATCTCGGCCCAGCCGCCATTGGCGTACCAGACGGCTATGCCGTCGGCGAGGCGGTTCGCGGTCAGGACTTTCATTGGCTCACTCCTTGCGCGGCAGCACTCGCCACGCTTTCCTGCCTGTGTGCCGCCAGCGGCTCGGACCGTTCGAAATTGGCCCCGGCGACCGCGTCGCCGATGATGGTCATCACCGGGCCGCTGAGGTCGGCGCGCGCCTCCAGCGACGGCAGGTCGGCGAGCGTGCCGTGGAAACGGCGGCGGTTGGCAAGGCTGGCATTCTCGACCACGGCGACGGCCGTATCCGGCGACAGGCCGGCTTCGATCAGCCGGCCGGCGACCTCGGCGGCGACCGAGCGGCCCATATAGACGGCGACCGTCGCGCCGGAAATGGCGAGCTTTGCCCAGTCGGGCAGCGAATTTCCCTTGAGGTCATGGCCGGTGGTGAACACCATCGACGACGACACGCCGCGCAGCGTCAGCGGCAGTTCGAAATCGGCGGCGGCGGCGAAGGCCGCGGTGACGCCCGGAACCACTTCGTAGGCGACGCCGGCATCGCGAAGTGCCGCCATCTCCTCGCCGGCCCGGCCGAACACCAGCGGGTCGCCGGACTTCAGCCGCACGACACGCTTGCCGGCGTGGCCAAGCTCGACCAGCAGCGCATTGATCTCGGCCTGGCTCTTGGAATGGCAGCCCTTGCGCTTGCCGACCGGCAGGCGCTCGGCATCGCGACGGCCCATTGCGACGATCGCCTCCGGCACCAGCGCGTCATGGACGATCACGTCGGCTTCCATCAGCAGGCGATGGGCGCGCAGCGTCAAAAGGTCCTCGGCGCCTGGACCGGCGCCTACAAGCGCGATATGGCCCGATGCCGGTTCTGTCGAAAGCAGCAGGCCGACGGCCGCATCATGCGCCTGCGAAAGCTCGCCTGCCTCGACAGCGCGGGCCGGCGCGCCGCCAAAGAAATCGCTCCAGAAGCGGCGGCGGGCATTGCCCTTCGGCAGCAGTCTTTCGGCGGTGTCGCGAAAAGATGCGGCGAGCGCCGCGAGCGGCCCGAGCGAGGGCGCCAGCATGCGGTCGATGCGGCTGCGCAGCATCTGCGCCAGCACCGGGCCGGCACCTTCCGTGCCGATGGCAATGGCGACCGGCGCGCGGTTGACCAGTGCCGGCGTGAAGAAATCGCATAGCTCCGGCCGGTCGACGGCATTGACCGGAATGCCCAGCCGGCGCGCATCCCCGGCAACGCGGCGATCGAGCGCCTCGTCGCCGCTGGCGGCAAACACCATCACCGCACCATTGAGATGTGCTGCATCATAGACGTCGGCGATGTGGGCGGCCCCCGTCTCGGCGATAAAGGCCAGCAGCTCCGGGCTTGTTTCATCGCTGACGATGCGCAGCACAGCGCTCGACTGCGCGAGCAGCCGCGCCTTGGCCAGCGCTTCCTCTGCGCCGCCGACGATGGCTATGGCTTCGCCCTCGACCCGCATGAAGACGGGAAAGGCATTGAGC
Source organism: Mesorhizobium sp. M0998 (assembly GCF_040318885.1). Lineage (NCBI taxonomy): Bacteria > Pseudomonadati > Pseudomonadota > Alphaproteobacteria > Hyphomicrobiales > Phyllobacteriaceae > Mesorhizobium > Mesorhizobium sp. M0998. The sequence continues at coordinate 70,257 of NZ_JAMYND010000012.1, read as the reverse complement.
TTGGGTGTGGCTTGCGGCATGACGAGCGGAATCCTGGAACCGTTTGTCAGTTCTACGCGGAGGCGCGAAAAACCAGAAGGCACCCACTCGCGCATCGCTTCGTAGCAGGCAATCTCTTTTCTGCAAGCATGAAGGCCAAGAGAAAAATATTCCACATTCAAATGCGGGGCAGATTGAAGCTGCTGTTGCAGCCCTTGATCCGCTGCCTTTTTAGCGGCCGGAGGAGCTAACCACAAAACAGATTTTTCTAAATTCTATCAATTTAGTAGATTAAGCCGCCGGATGCTGACCAAGCGATCGACGGCAGCCCCGCACTCTCGCCGACCCCTGTCGGAGCACCGGGTCCGAGTGCCGGAACATTCCCGCCTCGGCACGCGTTTGCTCTATGGACCCAGGCCCGGTCACACCCCTGCGGCAAAGGCCCGGCGATGGGCTCGAAAAATCAAAAAAGGAGCGCCCCATGAGCAACGTCAGACTGAAACGCGGACTATGGATCGTGGTGGCAGATGGCGAAAAGGCGCTGTTCCTCGAGAACCGTGGAGACGTCCAATATCCCGACCTTCAGGTCGTGCACGAGATGCAGCAGGAAAATCCGGCAACCCGAGAACAAGGCACGGACCGCCCCGGCCGCTACAGCGACGGCCCTTCCGTCCACCGCAGTGCGGTCGAGGACACCGACTGGCACCGTCTCGGCAAGGAGCGTTTTGCCGAAGAGATTGCCGACAGGCTCTACAAGCTCGCGCATCGCGGCAGCTTCAAGGAGATCGTGCTGATCGCGCCGCCGCCGGTGCTGGGCGACATGCGCAGGAAGCTGCACAAGGAGGTCACCGACAAGATAACGGCCGAAATTCCAAAGACGCTGACCAACCACAGCATACCCGATATCGAGAGCCTGCTGCAGGCGACCTGATCGGGCATCGGCGGCGCGCAACTTTCGTTTCCATAGCAATCGCCTGCCTGGAGCAGGCCGCGCCGGGTGGCAACGCTTGCCGGCTCAACGCCTTTTTGCCGCCTTGCCATCGATTTCATGGGGATTGCGGGTTGTCTCGCGACTGTCCCAGCCTCCATACTGCCAAGGCGGCGGCTTTTGGACGGCGCATATCCGACATCGCGATTCCTGAAGGTGCTCCATAGACAATGCCGCATGACACGCCCCTTATCGCCACCATCGTCGCCGGTCTGGGGCTGGCTTTCGTCTTCGGCGCACTTGCCAACCGTTTTCGCGTGCCGCCGCTGGTAGGCTACCTCGTCGCCGGCGTTCTGGTTGGACCGAACACGCCGGGTTTCGTCGCCGATGCCGGCCTCGCCAATGAACTTGCCGAGATCGGCGTCATCCTGCTGATGTTCGGCGTCGGCCTGCATTTCTCGCTGAAGGACCTGTTGTCGGTCCGCGCCATCGCCGTGCCCGGCGCCATTGTGCAGATCGGCTTCGCGACAGCTCTCGGCGCCGGCCTTGCCTGGATGCTCGGCTGGTCGATCGGTGCGGGACTGGTCTTTGGCCTGGCGCTTTCCGTGGCCTCGACCGTGGTGCTGTTGCGCGCCCTGCAGGAGCGGCGGCTGATCGAGACCGAGCGCGGCCGCATCGCCGTCGGGTGGCTGATCGTCGAGGATCTGGCGATGGTGCTGGCGCTGGTGCTTTTGCCGGCGTTGGCCGGCGTGCTCGGCGGCCAAGAGCAGGTGGAGGTGCACTCCAGCAGTCTGCTGTCGCTGCCGGCGAGCTACGGCGTCTGGGGCGTCGTCGCCGTCACACTGGCCAAGGTCGCGGCCTTTGTGTGGTCATGCTGGTGGTCGGCCGCCGGCTTATCCCCTGGATCCTGCACTACGTCGCCCATACCGGATCGCGCGAACTGTTCCGGCTGGCGGTGCTTGCGATTGCGCTTGGCGTCGCCTTCGGCGCGGCCAAGCTGTTCGGCGTGTCGCTGGCTCTCGGCGCTTTCTTCGCCGGCATGATCATGAGCGAATCCGAGCTCAGCCACCGGGCCGCCGAGGAATCGCTGCCGCTGCGCGACGCCTTTTCCGTGCTGTTCTTCGTTTCGGTCGGCATGCTGTTCGACCCGTTCAGCGTGATCAGCAATGGCTGGCCGATCCTGGCGACGCTGGCCATCATCGTTGTCGGCAAGTCGCTGGCAGCCTTCGTCATCGTCGTCGTCTTCCGCTATCCGGTGGCAACCGCATTGATGATTTCGGCAAGCCTAGCCCAGATCGGCGAATTCTCGTTCATCCTGGCTGAACTCGGCGTCGGGCTGAAACTGCTGCCCGAACAAGGCCGCGACCTCATCCTCGCCGGCGCCATCCTGTCGATCGTCCTCAATCCGCTGATGTTTCTTGCCGTCGACCGGATGAAACCCTGGCTGGAAGCACGCGCCGGCAGGACGGCGCCGTCCGGCGAAGCAAGGCCGATCGGCCCGGCGACCGAGCCCGGCCAGGTGGCTTCGGTCGCGGCGGCTGCTAACGAGGATGGCCCACCGCCCAGGACGAGGCTGACCGGCCACACCATCCTGATCGGCTACGGCCGCGTCGGCAGCCTCGTCGGCACGGCGCTGAGGCAGGCCGCCCTGCCCTTCCTCGTCATCGAGGATGCCGACAAGACGCTGGCGAAGCTCAAGGCCGAAGGGGTCGAAACCGTACCCGGCAACGCGGCGAGTGGCGACGTGTTCGCCGCATCCAATCCCGAGGGGGCGAAGCGGCTGATCCTGGCCATTCCCAACGCCTTCGAGGCCGGCCAGGTCGTTCTGCGCGCCCGCGCCGCCAATCCGACAATCGAAATCATCGCCCGCGCCCATTCCGATGCCGAGGTCGAGCACCTCAAAAACCTTGGTGCCGACACCGTCATCATGGGCGAACGCGAGATCGCCCGCGGCATTGTCGAGGTGGTTTTGGCAGCACCGAAAGCGCCCCCGGCAACCTAAGCCTGCGCTGCCCCGCCAGCGTTGCGGTCAAGCCCCTTCTCCCCGTTCTTCACGGGAGAAAGTCCCGCAGGGGGATGAGGGGCAGCGTCAACGATTGATCAAAACCAACCGCTCAAACGTGCTGGCCGCCATTGATGTGTATTTCCGAGCCGGTCACGTAGGACGCCTGCTGCGAGCACAGGAAGAAGATGATGTCGGCGACTTCCGCCGTGGTGCCCAGCCGCCTCAGCGGGATGGTCTCGACGATTTTTTCGGTGCCCGGCGACAGGATCGCGGTGTCGATCTCGCCCGGCGCAATGGCGTTGACGCGAATGCCGTGCGGGCCGAAATCATGCGCCATCTCGCGTGTCAGCGAGCCGAGTGCTGCCTTCGACGTCGCATAAGCGGTACCGGCGAAGGGGTGCACCCGGGTGCCGGCGATCGAGGTGACGTTGACGATCGAGCCCTTGGCCGATGCCAGCTCCTTGAACAGTCCGCGCGCCAGCATGATCGGCGCGAAGAAATTCACCTGGAAGACGTCGCGCCAGACATGCATCGGCGTGTCGATCGAGTTCATGCGGCTGTTGCCGTCCTTGAGCTTCGGCGAGATGCCGGCATTGTTGACCAGCGCATGCAGCTGCCCGCCATGCGCCTCGAGCCGGTGGCGGATCTCGGAGATGGCGATGCCGACATCCTCCTGGTCGGCGAGATCGACCTTGATGTGGTCTTCCGGGCCGGCCGGCCACGGGCAGTCCTCGGCAAAGGCCTGGCGCGAGCAGGTGATGACGCGCCAGCCTTCGCGTGAAAAGCGCTTGACCGTGGCATGGCCGATGCCACGGCTGGCGCCGGTCAGCACGATGGTCTTTCTGGTGTCGGGTTCAGCCATGTCGCGGTCTCCAAACGGGAGATGTAGCGGAACGCGGCAGCGGTGGCGAGGGGGCCTGTTGTTCAGCCGCCTGTCAGGATGTCCAGGATCGACGTCTGCCGCTTCTTGACCGGGCCGCCGACATTGCCGGGCGGCACCGGGTGCTTGATCGATCCGGTGGCGCTATCGACGCCCGGCATGGCAAGGCCGCCGGCATCGACCGTCTCGGCAGGACGCGCGGGACGCGAAGCCGACTCGGTAGCTGCCACAGGCGGCGCCGATTGGCCGACGGAAGCGACCGGCGCCGGCGGCGCCGTATCGGACGGTATGTCGTCCGGGACGATGGTGTCGGGCGGCGTCGACTTCCAGGTTCCAGGCAGCGGCCGCACCGGCACGCCCTCATGCGCGGCGACCATGAACTCGTGCCAGGCCTGCGCCGGCAATGCGCCGCCGGTGACCTTCTTCATCGCGCTGCCGTCATCATTGCCGAACCAGACGCCGGTGGTGAGGTTGGCGGTATAGCCGATGAACCACGCGTCGCGCGAGTTCTGGCTGGTGCCTGTCTTGCCGGCCGCCGGCCAGGCGAACGCCGCCTTCCTGGCCGTGCCGATCTCGACCGTGCCGGTCATCATCGAGTTCATCATGCCGACAACATCGGGATTGACGACCCGCGGCGCACCGCCGCCATTGTTTTCGTAGAGCACCTTGCCGTCGCTCGTCGTGACGCGGCGGATGAAATGGATGTCCGGCTTGTAACCGCCATTGGCGAAGGGAACATAGGCCGAGGTCAGTTCCAGCGGCGTCACTTCCGAGGTGCCGAGCGCGATCGAGGTGTTGGCCGTCAGCTCGGACTGGACGCCCATGCGGTGCGCCGCCTCGACCACCGCATTCGGCCCGACTTCCATGGTCAGCTGCGCGGCCACCGAGTTCAGCGATTTTGCCAGCGCCGTCGCCAGCGTCACCTTGCCGAAATATTTGCCGCCGTAATTGTCGGGCGTCCAGTTGCCGATCTTGATCGGCGCGTCGTTGCGCACGCTGTCGGGCGTGCGGCCGGATTCCAGCGCCGCCATGTAGACGAACGGCTTGAACGCCGAGCCCGGCTGGCGGCGCGCCTCCGAGGCGCGGTCGAACTGGCTGGTCGAATAGTCGTAACCGCCGACCATCGCACGCACCGCGCCGGAATTGTCGATCGACACCAGCGCGCCCTGGCTGACATTGAGCTTCTTGCCGCTCTGGTCGATCAGCCGGCGGATCGATTGCTCGGCGAGTTTCTGCAGCGTCAGGTCGACGGTCGTGTCGACGACGATATCGCGGCGCACGTCGCCGATCAGGTCGGGCAGTTCTTCCATGATCGTATCGGCGACGTAGTTTTCCGAGCCGGTCCAGTAGGACGGCGCGCGTGTCGCCGGCGCGCTCATTGCCGTGGTCTGCTCCTTGGCGCTGATCTTGCCCTCGTCGCGCATCGCGGCGAGCACCAGCTGCGAGCGCTGCTCGGCCGCCTTCGGGTCGCGCGCCGGCGACAGCCGCGACGGCGCCTTGAGCAGACCGGCGAGAAGGGCGGCCTCCGACAGCGTGACGTCACGCGCGCTCTTGCCGAAATAGCGGCGCGAGGCCGCTTCGACACCATAGGCGCCAGAGCCGAAATAAACCCGGTTGAGGTACATTTCGAGGATCTGGTCCTTCGTATGCTTGTGCTCCAGCCACAGCGCCAAGAGCACTTCCTGCACCTTGCGTTCCAGCGTGCGGTCCGGCGTCAGGAACAGGTTCTTGGCCAGCTGCTGGGTCAGCGTCGAGCCGCCCTGCGAAAAATGCCCGCCCAGCACGTTGGTCACCATGGCCCGGGAAAGGCCGATCGGGTCGATGCCGAAATGCGAATAGAAGCGGCGGTCTTCGATGGCGATGACGGCCTCGGGAATATAGGGCGACATTTCGTGCAGGCCGACGGCCTCGCCGCCGCTCATGCCGCGATTGCCAAGCAGCTGGCCGTCGACCGAGACGATCTTGATGTTGGGGGCGCGGTCGGGAATGGCCCAGGTGGTGGCCGCCGGCATTTTCGCGCCGTAATAGACGACGATGCCGGCAGTGGCGATGCCGCCCCAGATGGCCAGCACGAAGCACCAGTAGAACAGCCGGGCAAGCACGCCGAACACGCCGCGCCGGCTTTTGCCGCGCCCGCCGCGCGGCGGCTTGGCCCTGGACGATTTGCGCTTTGCAGCGGCTTTTCGGTTGCTCGGCACGACGCGGTCCTCCTCGCTTACCGAAAAACCGGCCGAGGATCTCGCCCCCGGCGATGCCTCGAAGCTGGGCTCGATGCGGCTGTCTTTCCGGTTCGCCATGCGCTGTGCTGTCTTCCCCATGCCTATGGCGTTGGGGTTGAAGACTAGATGCGGCGGTTTAAAGGCGGGTTAAGTCGGGAAAAATCGAAATAAACTGTATTCAGTCGCTTGCCGAACGGCGGCGGCCCGCGACAGCGCCAAAGCCGGAAATGAAAAACCCGCCTCGGCGGGCGGGTCGTCGGAGCCAATGAGCACCATAGCCAAATTAGTAGCATAGCTGCCGGCACAAAGCAAGAACAAAATGCGCGTTGCCCCAGAATAATCACTTCAGTTCGGCGGTTGCGACAACCCTCAGTCGTCGGCATCCGCATCGTCGGAAGCCGGCCGCCAGCTGATCGGCTCGATCTTCCTTTGCGTATGGCCGTCCGTATAGGCCCACCAGCCGGCGTCGCTTTCGTCCCAGTCGCCGCCGGCCGCCTTCAGCCGGTCGAGCGAACGGTATTGCGCGATGCTCTCGTTTATCACGCCGTCGCTGTCCTGCCAGTAGACGGTGACCTTGGAGCCGTCCTTCGGTGCCGTTTCGATTGATTTTCGGGCAGCCATTTTCATTTCTCCCGGTGAAGCGAACGGAACGCCGGGACAAGCGTCTGGTTCCTGGCCGATGGCCTTTAGGAGAATTCGCTCCGGCGAGACATATGGCGTGGTTTTCGAGAACCGGAGCGCAGCGGACATTTGGGTCCGTGAGCACCGGAAGCGGAGAAAACTGCGCCAGATGGCCGCCGGAGTAGAATTATCATGAAGGCCATTAGCTGTGGGCGAAGATATCCTCCTCATCCCAGCCCATCAGGTCGAGTTTCGCACGCGTCGGCAGGAAGCGGAAGCACGCATCGGCCTCCCTGGTCCGGTTGTCGCGCGCCAGACGCGCGCTCAGTACGTCGCGCAGCCGGTGCAAATAGAGCACGTCGGAGGCGGCATATTCGAGTTGCTCGGGCGACAGCGTCTCGGCGGCCCAGTCCGATGATTGCTGCGCCTTCGACAGGCCGATCCCGAGAAGCTCGAAGCAGATGTCCTTCAGCCCGTGCCGGTCGGTGTAGGTGCGCGTCAGCCGCGACGCGATCTTGGTGCAGAACACCGGCTCCGGCATGACGCCGAAGGCGTTGTAGAGCACGGCGAGATCGAAGCGGCCGTAATGGAACAGCTTGGTGATGCTGCGGTTCTTGAGCAGGCTGACGAGGTTCGGCGCCTTCTTCTGGCCGGGCGCGATCTGGATGACGTCGGCCGAGCCGTCGCCCGGCGAGATCTGCACGACGCAGAGCCGGTCGCGATGCGGGTTCAGCCCCAGCGTCTCGGTGTCGATGGCGACCGCCCCGACATCGTAATGCAGCAGGCCGGGCAGATCGTTTTTGTGGAAACGTATGTCGCTCATCGTCTTCTCCGGTCGCGGCCCCGTGCAGCGATGCGCGACGGACCGTGCCCGTCCTTGCCGCGATCCGGCGAAAAATCAACAAAAACTTGAGTCTGGCGCAATTTCAGCGTGTCAGCGCCTCGAGAATGCGCGCCCAGGAGCGCTGGCCCTTGTGGAAGGAGCTCATCTCGTACTTCTCGTTCGGCGAGTGGATGCGGTCGTCGTCGAGGCCGAAACCGACCAGCAGCGATTCCATGCCGAGATAGGTCTGGAAATCGCCGACCACCGGGATCGAGCCGCCGCTGCCGGTCACCACCGCCGGCTTCGGCCATTCGTCGGACAGCGCCTGCTTGGCCTTGGCGAGGAAGGGCGAGTCGTAGGAAAGCTGGATCGCCGGCGAGCCGCCATGCGGGTGGAATTCGACCGAGCAGTCGGCCGGAACCCGCTGCCTGACGAATGCCTGGAAGGCGGCGCGGATTTTTTCCGGATCCTGTTTGTGGACCAGGCGGAAGGAGATTTTTGCCGAGGCTTGCGCGGCGATCACCGTCTTGAAGCCCTTGCCGGTATAGCCGCCGATGATGCCGTTGAACTCGGCCGTCGGCCGCGCCCAGGTCAGTTCGAGCACCGAGCGGCCCTTTTCGCCGGACGGGATCGACAGGCCGATCGGGCCGAGGAAGGTCTCGGCCGTCTCACCGAGCGACAGCCACGACTGCAATATCTGCGACGGCGTTTCCTCGACGCCGTCATAAAAACCCGGAATGGTGACGTGACCATCCGCATCGTGGATGTCGGCCAGGATCTTTGCCAGGATGCGGATCGGATTGGCGGCCGCACCGCCATAGAGCCCGGAATGCAGGTCGCGGTCGGCGGCAGTCACCGTGATCTCCTCGCCGACCAGCCCGCGCAGCGAGACGCAGATCGACGGCGTATCGCGGTCCCACATGCCGGTGTCGCAGACCAGCGCGAAATCGGCCTTGAGCTCATCCGCATTCGCCTCGAGAAACGGCTTCAGGGACGGCGATCCGGACTCCTCCTCGCCCTCGAACAGGATTGTGATTCGGCACGGCAATCCGCCATGCACCTGCTTCCACGCGCGGCAGGCCTCGACGAAGGTCATCAGCTGGCCCTTGTCGTCGGCCGCGCCGCGGCCGGTGATCACCTTGTGGCCGGGCTCGATCTCCTTGACCGCCGGCGCGAACGGGTCGCTTTCCCACAGCTCGATCGGATCGACCGGCTGGACGTCGTAATGGCCGTAAAACAGCAAATGCGGCGCGCCCGCCGGCCCATCGTGATGCGCGACCACCATCGGATGGCCTGGTGTGTCGCGCACGCTGGCGTCGAAGCCGATCAGCTTGAGCTCGGCGACCAGCCATTCGGCGGCCTTGCGGCAGTCGGCGGCGTAGTCCGGATCGGTGGAGATCGACTTGATGCCGAGCAGGCCGAACAGGCGTTCCAGGCTCTGGTCGAAGTTCTTGTCGAGGCGGTCGAGAACAGGGGAAACTGCGGACATCTGGCGGGCCTTTCGATTCTGGCGGCGAATCTAGAGCCCATGTTGCGAAACGGAAAGCCCGCGACCGTTGGGCCACAGCTTCCTGTCCAAAGGCAAAAAAATGCCGCCGTGGTGGAGGGAACCACGGCGGCCTCTACTCGAAACGATGCGGCAGCCCGGAGAGGGGGGATAGGCTGCCGCAAGTGTCCGGGATAGGCGGGGGACGGGCCTTGCTCCGGACTTCGGCGAAAACTGCCGATGGCGTTTATCTGTGTCTGCGAACGTGGCGATTCAAGGGCACAAAAATTACACTTTTGTAACATAGGCGTGAGCGAACAAAGCTCCGGCCAGGCCGCATGGCAGGCCAGGCTCGCACGCCATTTGTCAGGGTGTTGCCGGAACCCTTGGCAGAAGCCGCCTTTGGCATGGACCGCGGCGCTGCGCCGCGCTATTCCCTCGTGCCATGAAAAAAGGCGATCATCTCTTCCTTGTCGACGGCTCCGGCTACATCTTCCGTGCCTATCACGCGCTGCCGCCGCTGTCCCGCAAGTCCGACGGGCTGCCGACCAGTGCCGTGCTCGGCTTCTGCAACATGGTCTGGAAGCTGACGCAGGACGCCCGCAACACCGATGTCGGCATCGTGCCGACGCATTTCGCCGTGATTTTCGACTATTCGTCGAAGACCTTCCGCAACGACCTCTACCCCGAATACAAGGCCAACCGCTCGGCGCCGCCGGAAGATTTGATCCCGCAATTCGGCCTGATCCGCCAGGCGACCAGGGCCTTCAACCTGCCGTGCCTTGAGACGGAAGGCTACGAGGCCGACGATTTGATCGCCACCTATTGCCGGCTTGCCTGCGAAGCCGGCGCCGACACCACCATCATCTCTTCCGACAAGGATCTGATGCAACTGGTCGGCCCAACGGTTGCCATGTACGACCCGATGAAGGACCGCCAGATCGGTGTTCCCGAGGTGATCGAGAAATGGGGCGTGCCGCCACAGAAAATGATCGACCTGCAGGCGCTGACTGGCGATTCGGTCGACAATGTGCCGGGCGTGCCCGGCATCGGGCCGAAGACGGCAGCGCAATTGCTCGAACAGTTCGGCGACCTCGACACGCTGCTCGCCCGCGCCGGCGAGATCAAGCAGGACAAGCGGCGCGAATCGATCATCGCCAATGCCGACAAGGCACGCATTTCGCGTGACCTGGTGAGGCTGAAGAACGACGTGCCGGTGACCGAAGGGCTTGACGAATTCGTATTGCATGCGCCGGACGGCCCCAGGCTGATCGGCTTCCTCAAGACCATGGAATTCTCGACGCTGACCCGCCGCGTGGCCGAAGCGACCGGAACCGACGCCGGCGACGTTCCAGCCACCCCCGTCACCATAGAGCGTGCCGATACCGCGCATGGCCCCGATATGGGTTTTGGCGTGCCCGCGGCCGCCGAGAGCGCACCGCCGTCGGACGAAGCGGCACTCGAAGCTCCGGCCGCAGCCAAGCAAGGCGACACCCCATCCCTGCTTTCGGCGCTTCGCCTGGAGGCTGCCACCGCCCGCAAGATCGACACCGGCGCCTACACCTGCATCCGCGACGCCGCGACGCTGAAGGCCTGGATCGCCGAGGCGATGGAGAGAGGCATCGTCGCCTTCGACGTTAAGACGTCCTCGCCCGATCCGATGCGGGCCGAACTGATCGGCCTTGCCATGGCCGTCGCGCCCGGCCACGCCGCCTATGTGCCGCTTGCCCACAAAAACGGCAATGGCGACCTGCTCGGCGGCGGCGCGGTCGAAAACCAGGTCCCGATCCGCGACGCGCTGACGTTGCTCAAGCCGCTGCTCGAGGACAAATCCGTCCTCAAGATCGTGCACGACATGAAATACCGCCTTGTCGTCATGAGCCGTCACGGCATCGAGATCGGCCCCTATGACGACACCATGCTGATCTCCTACGTGCTCGAGGCCGGAACCCACGGTGGCCACGGCCTGGAGGCGCTGGCCGATAAATGGCTCGGCCACGCGACCATTCCGCTGAAGGAACTGGCCGGTTCGGGAAGAAGCTTCGTCGGCCTCGATCAGGCCGACCTCGGCAAGGCGACGGCTTACGGGGCCGAGCACGCCGACGTCGCGCTCAGGCTCTGGCAGGTGCTGAAGCCACGGCTTGCCGCCAAGGGCCTGGTCTCGGTCTATGAACGGCTTGAACGGCCGTTGGTGCCGGTCCTGGCACGGATGGAGCAGCGCGGTATCTCCGTCGACCGGCAGATCCTGTCGCGGCTCTCCGGCGAACTGGCACAGGGTGCCGCACGGCTCGAGGACGAGATCTACCAGCTGGTCGGCGAACGCATCAACATCGGCTCGCCAAAACAGCTCGGCGACATCCTGTTCGGCAGGATGGGTCTGCCCGGCGGTTCAAAAACCAAGACCGGCCAGTGGTCGACCTCGGCGCAGCTTCTCGAAGACCTCGCCGCCGAAGGCCACGAATTGCCGCGCAAGATCGTCGACTGGCGCCAGCTGACCAAGCTGAAATCGACCTATACCGATGCGCTGCCCGGCTTCATCCATCCCGACACCAAGCGCGTCCACACCTCCTACGCGCTTGCCGCGACGACGACCGGGCGGCTGTCGTCCTCGGATCCCAATCTGCAGAACATTCCGGTGCGCACCGTCGAGGGTCGAAAGATCAGGACGGCCTTCATCGCCGACAAGGGCAACAAGCTGGTTTCCGCCGACTACAGCCAGATCGAATTGCGCGTGCTCGCCCACGTCGCCGAAATCCCGCAGCTCAAGCAGGCCTTCGCCGATGGCGCCGACATCCACGCCATCACCGCGTCTGAAATGTTCAACGTGCCGGTCGAGGGCATGCCTTCGGAAGTGCGCCGCCGTGCCAAGGCGATCAATTTCGGCATCATCTACGGCATTTCGGCCTTTGGCCTCGCCAACCAGCTGTCGATCGCGCGTGAGGAAGCCGGCGACTACATCAAGAAATATTTCGAGCGCTTCCCCGGCATCCGCGACTATATCGATGCGACCAAGGCCTATGCCCGCGAGCACGGCTTCGTCGAGACCATCTTCGGCCGCCGCATCCACTATCCGGAGATACGGTCGTCGAACCCTTCGGTCCGTGCCTTCAACGAGCGCGCCTCGATCAACGCCCGCCTGCAGGGCACCGCCGCCGACATCATCCGTCGCGCCATGATCCGTATGGACGAGGCGCTGGAAAAAGCCAGGCTTTCTGCCCGCATGCTGCTGCAGGTGCATGACGAGCTGGTTTTCGAGACGGTCGAAGCCGAGGTCGAGGCGACGATCCCGGTCGTCTGCCACGTCATGGAGAACGCCGCCATGCCGGCGGTATCGATGTCGGTGCCGCTGCACGTCGACGCCCGCGCAGCCAACAACTGGGAAGAGGCGCATTAAGGCGGGCCACAGAGCCATGTTCGGTTCAAGGTTCACGAGCAGCAGCGGTATGCTATAGTGCCCGTATGATCACCAAGGCACTTGAGAATCTGGTAAGGCATGCGGAAGCTTGGCCTCGCGAAGACCAGGAGGAGCTTGCTGATTACGCCCGCGTCATCGAGGCGCGGCGGACTGGCGTGTATGCGATGTCGGAATCAGAGCGCAGCGCGGTCACAGCGGGCCTAGCAGAGGCCGATCACGGCACTTTCGTAGATGAGGATACCGTTCGCGCGGCCGACACCCGCCGCAGGCTATGAAGGTCCGATTTACGCGGCAAGCCTTTGCCGAACGCGAGGCGATTTTCAACTACCTCGAAGAGCGGGCGCCTCAGGGCGCCCTTTCAGTCATTTCTCGGATCCACGCTGGGATTTCGCGACTTGCCGAATTTCCCGAAAGCGGTCACGCGACCGACATCCCTGGCGTTCGCGTCCTCTTCATAGGCCGCTACCCTTATAAGGTCTTCTATCGTGCCCGTGCCGACGCAATTGAGATCCTGCACATCCGGCATACCTCAAGGAGACCCTTTCCCTACTGAGCCGATCCGGGAACACCCGGCGAGGGCTCGGAAAACCTTGCTCCGCCTTCGCCGCGTTGCTCCGGCCTCAAGCCGCCTCGGCCAAACACTTCGCACATGTCCCACGAAACTCGATCACCGCCTTCTTGGCGGCGAAGCCGGTCGAGCGCACCCATTCGTCGAGCCGGTGGCCGACATCATGGTCGGAGAACTCGGTCACCTGGCCGCAGGTGTCGCAGATGGCAAACGCCGTCATCGAATGGCTGTGGTCGTGCGGCTCGGCACAGGCGACGAAGGAATTGAGGCTTTCGAGCCTGTGCACGAAGCCGGATTTCACCAGCGTGTCGAGCGCCCGGTAGACCTGCAGCGGCGCGCGAAAACCGCGCTCGCGCAGTTGGTCGAGCAACGTATAGGCGCTGAGCGGGCCGCTGGCGGCCTCGAGCTTCTCGAGAACGCAAAGCTGGTTCTTCGTCAGTACATCCCTTGCCGCCATGATCCTGTTCCAAGCCGCTCCGTGCCGATCGCTGCCATTTCGCAAGCAGTCGGACCTCTTCCACTGAGATAGCGACGAACTGCCATTTTTGCTACTGTTTCTATTCGCAGCCGGTGGTCGGCTGGCCGGCGGCGCCATATTCAAAATACTGACAAAATCCTCGGCCAGGCTGGCCGTGCTTGGAAATTCGATCGGGCTTGGGGAAGCAATCATGATCAAAGTGACGCGGCGGACGCTGCTTGCCGGCACGTCCGCGCTGGCCGCTGCCGGCCTGGTGCCGTTTCGGGCATTCGCAGCGGCGCGCACCTACCATGCGCTGCTTGTTGCCTGCACCGATTACCCGAACCTGCCGAAGAAAAACTGGCTGATCGGACCGAAAAACGATGCCGGCCTGGTGCGCGATTACCTCCTGGGGAACACGCCCGCGCCGGTAAAATTCCTGGCCGAAAACGTCACGCTGCTCGCCAAGGATGTCGAAGGCGCCAACGGACCGCCGACACATGCGGCGATCAAGGCGGCGTTGGCCGATCTTGCCGCCAAGGTCCAGCGCGACGATTTCGTCTACCTGCATTTGTCCGGTCACGGCGCGCAGCAGCCGGCAGCGAACAAGGGCGACGAGACGGACGGCCTCGACGAGATTTTCTTGCCGTCCGACATCGACAAATGGGTGAACCGCGAAAAGGGCGTGCCCAATGCGCTGGTCGACAACGAGATCGGCACCGCGCTCGACGCTATCCGCGACAAGGGCGCCTTTATCTGGGCCGTGTTCGACTGCTGCCATTCCGGCACTGCGACGCGCGCCGCCGAGGTCGACGACGAGCTGGAACGCAAGGTCGAGTTCGCCGATCTGGTCGGCGGCGACGACGCTGCCAGGGCGGCTGCGGTGAGAGCCTATGACGAGATTGCGTCGGCCGCGCCGCGCGGCTTTGACGAGGACGGGCAGCGCAAGCCGGCCTTCAAGCTGACGCCGACCGGCGCCGAGCCGACCACCAAGGGCAAATTGGTCGCCTTCTACGCGGCGCAGACGGTGGAGACGACGCCCGAGATGCCGCTGCCCAAGGGCATGGCCGATGCACCGCGTTTCGGCCTGTTCACCTTCACCATCCTGTCGAAACTGGCCGAGAACCCCAACATCACCTATCGCCAGCTCGGCCAGGCCGTGCTGCAGCAATATTCGGCGGACGGCCGCACCCGGCCAACGCCGCTGTTCGAGGGAGAACTCGACGCACGCGTCTTCGGCACCGACAAGACAGACGCGGTCATGCAATGGCCGATCGTCATCGAGAACGACAAAGCCACGATCGGCGCCGGGTTGCTGCATCGCCTCACCCCCGGCAGCAGGCTCGCAATATTGCCGTCGGCGCTGTCGCCGCTGTCCGAGGCGCTTGGCTATCTCCAGGTTCAGTCGGCGAAAAACCTGGAAAGCCGGGTCAAGCCGGTCGAGTTCGGCGGCAAGCCGGCGCTCAAGCTGGCCGATATCCCCGCCAATGCCTATGCACGGCTGGCCGAGCTCGCCGTCGACTACAAGCTCGTGGTCGCGCGGCCGGCTGCGGCCAAAGGCCTCGAGAAAGAGGCCGCGCTGGCGAACTCGGTTCTCGACGAACTGGCGGCCAGGAAGAGCTCAGGGTTTCACATCGCGCTGGTCGAGCCGGGCAAGAGCGCAGATCTGCGTCTCGCAGTGCTGCGCGAGAACGCCATTGCCGGCGCCGCAGAAGATGCCACCGACGCGCCGGCGCTGTGGTTCCTGCCGGCTTCGGGCGACATGACGCTCAAGGGCGGCAGCAAGCCGCCGTTGATCGTCATTCATCCGGACGGCCGCGAAAAGTTGATCGAGGCCGCCGCAGGGAATCTGACGAAAATCTTCCGCGCCATTGGCCTGTCGAGGCTGGCCGCCGCCTCCGATTATCGGCCGGAAGAGGTCAGCGTCGAGTTCCGGATCAAGCGTTTTGACAGCGACACGCTGCAGCCGATCGAAGCGTCGACTGTGCCGCGTGTTTCGCCCGACGATCAGGTCCACGTACTGGCCAGGAACGGTTCGACCAACCTGGTCGACATCAACGTGCTCTACGTCGGCTCCGACTATTCCATCCAGCATTTTCTTGCCGAGCGCCTGACCGAAGGCGCCGTGCTCGAGGAAGGCCTGTTCAAATTCACCGACACCAGCTTCGGCATGGAGCGGATGATCGCCGTCTTGACCGAAGCACCGCCGCAGAGCGAGAAGCAGGATCTGAGCTTCCTGGCGCAAGAGGGCGTTGTCTCGGTAACGCGCGGACTGGGACAGCCAAGCTTCGCCGACATGCTGGCCGATATCGGCATGGCGCCGGCGACACGGTCGGCCATGCGGCTGACCGACGGCAAGGGGTCGAAGGGCGCCGTGATGATTTTTCCGATGGAGACCGTGCCGCGCGCCTGAGGCGCGGTCAGGTGCCCGGCCGGGCCTCTTGCCTAATCGGCTGATAATGAACATTCTTCGACCACCGCTGTCGGCGGCCGAACGGAACGGGTGAGGGCGTTCGTGAACAGGATCGTATTTTCGTGGCGCGCAACAACCGCCGGCCTTGTCGCCGGGCTGTTGCTGGCCGCCAATGCTTCGGCGGACGAGGCTTGCGGCCTCTGCGCCAAGGAGGTCGTCATCAATTCCGAACTGGCGAGCTGCTTTCTCGACCAGTACGACCGGATCGCCAAAACCGGCAACACCGCCGTTGTCGTCGATCTCAGCAGCTGCGCCTCGCGCGGCGTGGTCGAGCCGTTGCCGTCGCCGGGCAAGGCGCAGGTGGAGCCTGACGTGCAGTTCATCGTTTCGCGCACGCAGCTGGATTGCCTGAAGAAGAAGCTGGAGACGCCGGGCATCGTGCTCGACCCGTCCGCCACCATAGAACTGGACAGCTGCGGATGACGAAAGCGGGGGGCAACGCAACGCAGCAGGCAGTGACGGCGCCGGTACCGCAAAAGAAGCCGGTGTCGCTGCCGGAAACCGTCGAAGGCCTGCCGTGGGTGAGCAATCACGAGGTCAAGAAGGAGGCGAACCCATTCACCGATCGCGACTGGCGCATGCTCGTCTATGCCTGGTCCGGATTGCTGGTGCGCCTGGCGATCATCTTCACCTTGATCTTTTCGGTCTACCAGTTCCTGGCGAACCAGGAGCAGAAGCGCGTCGAGCAGACGATGTCGCTGGTCGAGCTCTGGGAAAGCAAGGATTACCAGCAGGCGCAACGGGCCCTCAAGCAACGCCTGGCGGCGCTCAACGCCAAATACGGCAATCTGCTCAGTGCCAATCCGACGCCGACCGAGGAACAGGTGTTCAGACAGCGCATCGGCATCGAAGCGATGAGCGCAACCGGCGGCGACATGCCGCTTGCCGAGTTCAGCGACAATTTCGACCGCATCGTCTATTTCCTCAACCGCCTTTCCTTCTGCGTCGAAGGCAGGCTGTGCTCGCGCGACGTCGCCGACTCCTATTTCCGCGACTATGCCGCTTCGTTCTGGAGCTATTTTGCCGGCTATATCGACAAGGAGCGCAAGGCCGGTTCACCGACTTTCGCCCAGCCGATCGAGAACTATGTCCGCCAGGCGCCATCCTCGGCCCAGTCCAGATAATTCCCGAAAAATGCGAAGCCGGCGACGGAAATGCTCCGCCGCCGGCAGGTTTTCCGCGACGATCGCGGCCGAAATTCTGCAAGCCTATTTGTACAGGCTGTTGATCCACTGGACGTTGATGGCGTTCAGACGCACGGCGGTATTGGCATCCGGGCTCTCGGCCACGTTCACGCCGGTGATGACGCGCTGCTTGGAGCCATTGTCATAGGCATAGACCGAGCTGCCGCTCGACCCGGGATAGGTGTCGCAGTCGTACTGGAAATACTCGGTGGCGATGTTTTCGGCATGCACTTCGCAGGTCGCCTTCCACATCGTGCCCATCGGCTTGTCGCCGGGATAGCCGATGATATTGGCGGTGAAATCGCCGAGGTCGTCATAATTGGCATAGCCGAGCCAGCCGAGGTTGGTGCCGACATCCTGCTTCAGGGTGACGATGCCGAGATCCCACGGCACGACCGAGCCGTAAAAGCCCTGGTAATTGTCGATGAAGCCCTGGATGACATAAGCGCTTTCATAGGTGAAGGCGCCGAACGGCGCGTCGTCGGCAGTCTTGCCGTTGAGAGCCGGCACGAACAGGATATCGTCGAGCCAGGCCTTGTCCTCGTGGCTGTAGAGGCAGTGCGCCGCGGTGAGCACCGTGCGCGGGCCGATCAGCGTCGCCGAGCAGCTGCCATAGCTGCCGCTCTTCGATTTGCCTTCGAGATAGCCGATCGCGGTGAATGGGTAGGTTTTGGTATTCTTGATCTGCTCGCGGTCGTCCGTGCCGAACACCTGACGGCCAGCCTCTTCGCCTCCGCTCAGTCCGGAATTGTCGGACTTCTGCCCGTCGGCGGGCGCGTTCATGTCCTTGATGACAAGGTCCTTCAGCGTCTCGTTCGGGTCAATCTTGATGTCCTTGCCATCGGCGGAGCGGCCGACGATGCCATAGGATTTGACGGCCGTTGCTTCGTCGGTGAGCGGCGCGGCGCGGTTGGCCTCGTCGTCGGTCAGTTTCGGCGGGGCGATTGGTTTCGCCCGGCCGGGCTTGTAATCGCCCGATGTTACATCCCGCATGCTTTCGCCGTTGCCGGCATTGGCGGAACCTGGATCGGCAGCCAAGGCAGGAACCGCCCACATTGCGGTGGAAAGCAACGCGGAGGCAATAATGCTATGTGTCAGTTTTGTCATGGTGAGACTCTCCCAAAAGTCAGCAAGGACTGGATCAAGATACAGAAATATTGTCGAGATCGTGGTGGCGCAAAAAAATGAAATTGGTTACCGGTGCCTTTACCGGGCCATTATTCAGTGCAGCCAGTTTAGGTCCCCGCCAAAAATGCCTGCAACGGTATACTGCCTAAAATAATCCAACATTGGCAACGACAAATTGCTTCCACATAGCCCGTGGGGGGCTATAGGATTTTGGGCGGGTTGGCTCGACAGCACGACTAGCAGAAATGGTGCTCGGCTTTGTGACGGATCGTGCTTCGCCGTGGAGCATGATCTCACCGGCCGGTTCCATTTGAGTGGACCATGCGTCGGCGACTGACCTGTCGGGAACATCGTCTCAGGGGGTTCGAGGTGAAGATCATCCATAGGTTCAGACCGATTGCCGCCGCCGCGCTGCTCGGCATCGCGGCGGCCTTGCCGGCCGTCAATTCCGTTCATGCCACGGACGCGGCCGCTCGGCCGGAGGCGGCGATCTCGCCGATGAAACGCGTGGCCGAGGCCAGGGCCAAGGCCAGGGCGGAGAACCCCGACGGCGCCGATCGCGTCTACGGCGGCAAAGAGGCCGAGAAGGGCGCTTACCCGTTCCAGGTGGCATTGCTGACCACCGGCAAACTGGACAAAAGCCCGGCCTCGCAGGCGAATGCGCAGTTCTGCGGCGGCAGCCTGATCGCGCCGCAATGGGTGCTGACGGCGGCGCACTGCCTCAATGACGACGGCGAGCCGATTTCGCCTGATGTGGTCACCGTGCTCACCGGCGCCACCGATCTGAGCGAGGGCAAGCGCTACAAGGCGGTGGAGATCATCGTCAACGAGGGCTACAGCGAGCAGACGCTGGACAACGATCTCGGCTTGATCCGGCTGGCCGCGCCGGCCGATGCCCCGACCATCAAAATTGCCCGTGAGCCGACACCGGACGCCGGCAAGACGACGGTCACCGGCTGGGGCAAGATGCAGGACGGAACGTTTCCCACCGCGCTGATGGTCGCCGACCTGGACCTCCAGCCGAACGCAACCTGCAACAGCGGCATCAAGGCGATTTATGCGCATGATTTGAAGGCAGCGCTCGGCGAACTCGCCCGCCGCATGCGTTATTCGGAAAGGGGCATCGAGGCGGCCGCCAACGCGATTGCAGCCGATATGGCCGATCCGCTTACCGGCAACATGATCTGCGCCGGCACGGCCAGCGGCGAGCGCGACGCCTGCAATGGCGACAGCGGCGGACCGCTGTTCGTGACCGGCGCCGATGGTCCGGTGCAGGTCGGCGTCGTCAGCTGGGGCGAAGGTCCGGCCGACGGCGGCACCGCCTGCGGCCACAAGAACGCCTACGGCATCTACACGCGGCTGGCCAATTACACCGGCTGGATCGAGGAGAAGATGAAGACGGCGGCGCCCGCAGCGCCCAAAGCCCTCGGCACGGCGCAGAAGCCCGCCACGCCCTGACCGGTGTCATTTGCTGAACCAATGAACAGCGGGAGCAATCCCTCTGGTTCTTTCCCAAAACCCGGTTCTGTCCCAAAAACCTGGGGTCGGGACTAGAACCAGCGATCGCGGCGCTGATCTGTGGCGGCCAGGGTGAGGCCGAGTAGCGCTCCTACGGCCGCTCCGAGGATGAATGCCGACGATATTGTGCCGGGATTCTCCTGGACCACGCCCGACACCGTCTGCGCCCTGTTGCGCAGGGCTTGTGCTGTCCGAGAGGCGCGCTCGGCAGCGTTGTCATACCAGCCGCCGGCGTCTTCGATCGCCTCTTCCGCGCGTTCGGCCAAGGTCCGATTGATCTTGTTGATCTCGCGCCTCAGCTGCGCGACCTGCTTCTCCAGGGCTTCCTGAGCTTCACGTTGAGTCATCTTCGGTGCTGCGGATTCGTTCGGTTCGTCGGCCATTGTAATCTCCTTTGCTCAGGCTCGGCTCAACGGCCGGCCCACTGTGCAGGTTCCTCCGCAAAACGCGTATGTCCGGTGTTTGTTCGGTGAGAAACCGGCTTTTGTCCGGCATGTCTGCGAATTCGGCATCAACATCGGATCGTTCCGGCGCTCCCCGCGTTGGTGAAAACGCCACAAGGGAGGATCCGCCATGGACGACGATCGGCATGAAAAGATTCGGCAGCGAGCCTATGAAATCTGGGTGCGCGAGGGCCGCCCGGATGGCGCGCATGAACGTCATTGGCAGCAGGCGAAGCAACAGCTTGGCCTCGACGACGCGGACGTTCCGGCGGGAACGATCGCCAGCTCCGACGTTCTGACGGTCGAGGCACTGGCGATGCGCACCGGGATAACCGGTGATCAGGCGCAAGAGCTGATCGACAGGCTTGGCAACGACAGGGCGACGCTGGAGGAAGCCGCGCGGAACCTCAAGGCAGCCGAAAGTTAGCCGCTGGCCACCGTGTCGAAGACAGCTACCAGTTCGCGCTGCCGCGTCTTTTCGATGAAACCGGACCGCAGACCGTCGTCGCCTACTTCCTCGGCGGCCCCTTGCGCTCGGCCGATGCCGCCCAGAGATTGATGTCCGACTCGCGGGCAAAGCTGTCTATCTCGGCGAGCTCGGCATCGCTGAAGTCGAGCGCCTTCAGCGCGCCGACGCAATCCTCGACCTGTTCCGGCCGGCTGGCGCCGATCAGCGCCGACGTCACCCTGCCCCGGCGCAGCACCCAGGCCAGCGCCATCTGCGCCAGCGTCTGGCCGCGGCGACGGGCGATGACGTTCAGCGCCTCGATATTGGTGATCGACTTGTCGTTGATGAATGCCGGGCGCAGCGACTTGCCCTGGCTGGCGCGGCTGCCGTCGGGGATGCCGCCGAGATATTTGTCGGTCAGCATGCCTTGCGCCAGCGGCGAGAACACGATCGAGCCGACACCGAGCCCCTCCAGCGTATCGAGCAGGCCATCATCCTCGACCCAGCGGTTGAGCATCGAATAGCTCGGCTGATGGATCACGCAAGGCGTGCCGAGCTGCTTCAATATGTCGGCGGCCTCGCGGGTGCGCTGCGAATTATACGAGGAAATGCCGGCATAGAGCGCCTTGCCCGAGCGCACCGCGTGATCGAGCGCGCCCATCGTTTCCTCCAGCGGGGTGTCGGGGTCGAAGCGGTGCGAATAGAAGATGTCGACATAGTCGAGCCCCATCCGCTTCAGGCTCTGGTCGAGGCTGGCCAGCACATATTTGCGGCCGCCCCACTCGCCATAAGGCCCTGCCCACATTTCGTAGCCGGCCTTGGTCGAAATGATCAGCTCGTCGCGATAACCGGCAAAGTCCGTCCGCAGGATCTCGCCGAACGCCCGCTCCGCCGAGCCGGGCGGCGGGCCGTAATTGTTGGCGAGGTCGAAATGCGTGATGCCGAGATCGAACGCCCTGCGCGTGATCGCCTGCTTGGTTCTATGCGACGTGTCGTCGCCGAAATTGTGCCACAGCCCAAGCGAGATCGCCGGCAGCTTCAGGCCGGACCGCCCGCAGCGATTGTAGACCATCTTGTCATAGCGGTTTTCGGCGGGGACATACGGCATGGGAAATCCTCAAATCGAAACGAGCCGACAGCTGCGCCGCAACAGTGGGGCAGTCGAGCTTGCCACCCTTAGCCTCTCCCCGCGCAAACGGGGAGAGGCTTTTTGCGGTGCTTGGGCGGCGCGCCGCCTACTTGGTTTTCTGCTTCGCCAGCAGCTCCTTCGCCGCCTTGACGCCGAGTGCCGCGGGCCGCTCGCAGCTGGTCTGCATAGCGACGAACTTTCCGGTCTCGCCCGAACGCAACAGGCCGGTCATGACGTCGACGGCATGCAGCGCCAGTTCCATCGAGCAGCGGTGCGGCCGACCTTCGGTAATCGCGATCGCCATGTCGGCCAGACCGGCGGTGCGATAGTTGGCCATCATGCCTTGCGAATGCATCTCGTTGGGCACGCCGAACGGATGCGGCCATTTCGGCAGCTTCTTCACCGGTTTGGCGGCTTCGGTGTAGCGCACTTCGCCGCCGAAGAAGTTCGGATCCGGCACGAACACCGTGCCCGCCTCGCCATAGAGTTCCATCGGCGCGTGGCCATGGCTCCAGACATCCCAGCTGGTGTTGAGCGTCACCATGGCGCCGTTCTCGAATTCCAGCACGCCGTGGATCGTCGTCGGCGTGGAGACCGGGATCTTTTCGCCGGCGCGCGGCTTCGAGCTGATGATGCGTTCCGTCATCGGGATCGAAGCGAAGGCGGCGACCTGCTTCACCGGCCCGATCAGCTGGATCAGGTTGGTGATGTAATACGGTCCGATGTCGAGCACCGGCCCGGCGCCCGGCTGGAAGAAGAAGTCCGGATTGGGGTGCCAGTGCTCCATGCCGTGGCTCATCACATGACAGGTGCCGCTGGTGATCCTGCCGAGCCTGCCGGTGTCGATCAGGTCGCGGACAAGCTGGTGCGCGCCGCCGAGGAAGGTGTCGGGCGCCGAACCGATGCGCAGCCCCTTGCTTTCCGCCCGTTTTTTCAGGTCGAGCCCTTCCTTGACCGACAGCACGAAGGGCTTCTCCGAATAGACGTGCTTGCCGGCGTCGAGGATCTGCTTCGACACCTCGTAATGCACCGCCGGAATGGTCAGGTTGACGATGATGTCGATATCGTCGGCCTTGAGCAGCCCCTCGACGGTCTCGGCGCGCAGCTTGAACTCTTTTGCCCGCGCTTTCGCCGCTTCCATGTTGATGTCGGCGCAGGCGCGCATCTCGATGCCGCGAAACAGCGGCGCCAGCGAGAAATACGCCTTCGAGATGTTGCCGCAGCCGATGACGCCGATGCCAAGTTTTGTTGCCATGCTGATGTGCTCCTAATAGGTCTTGGCGGCTGCGATCGAGCGGCGGGCGAAGCGCTCGATATCGTTGGGATTGTCCTGTTCCATGACGTAGTATTTTGCGGCGCTTTTGGCGCGTAGCGCCTTGATCAGGCCGGGCCAGTCGATGGTGCCGTGGCCGACGTCGGACCAGCCGTCCTCGTCGAGGCCCTCGCCCGGCTTGGCCAGGTCCTTGACATGGACGGCGACGATGCGCTTGCCGTGCTTCTCGATCCAGGGCAGCGGATCGACGCCGCCGCGCACCACCCAGGCGACGTCCATCTCCCAGCCGATGTCGGGCGCGGAGGACAGGATGTGGTCTTGCGGCACCGAGCCGTCGGCGAGCGCCTTGAACTCGAAATCATGGTTGTGCCAGGCAAAGCCATAGCCGGCTTTCCTGGCCGTCTCGCCGACCTTGGCCAGGCGTTCGCCGAAGCCGCGCCAGCCGGCTGTGTCGGCCGGCCTGAACTCGGCATTCAGGAACGGGCAGATGAGCAGCGTGATGCCGAGCGCGTCGGCCGTCCTGCGCACGCCGTCGAAATCCTTCTCGAGCGCGTCGATCGAGAAATGCCCGGTCGGCATGGCGAGCCCGTTCTTGTCGAGCTCGGCACGGAACGCCTTGGGATCGTCATAGACGCCGCCGAACCCTTCGACTTGGCTGTAACCAAGCTCCCCCAGCATCTTGAGCACGCCCTCCCAGGGCTGGAAATTGCGGGCGCTGTAAAGTTGGAATGACCAGTTCATCGTCTCTGTCCGTTTTCTTGTAGATGGTTAGTTTTGGGGGGATGAGTCTTGGGGGAGTGGAAGAGTCTTGGGAGGCTAAATCATGCTCTAGAGGCGGTTACCTGTGACGGCGTCGAAAAGCGAGGCGCGCATCGGGTCAAAACCGATGCCGACCGCCTCGGCGTTGTTTGGCGTGCGCTCGGCTGTCACCCGCACCGTGAAATTCTGGCCGGCGAGCTTCAGCCAGACCAGCGTGTCGGAACCCATGGGCTCGACGACCTCGACATTTGCCGTGGCTGCGAACGGCCATCCCGTGCCGCTGTTGAACGCCACGTGCTCGGGGCGGATGCCGAACACGGCCGGCCCTGGCACCGGGTCCTTCTCGAAAGCATAGGTGGCAAGCGGTATCCGCACATCCTCGGCGACGAAGTGCCAGTCGCCTGCCGCTTGCTCCAGTCTGCCGTCGAGGAAGTTCATTGCCGGCGAGCCGAGGAAGCCGGCGACAAACCGGTTGACCGGCCGGTTATAGATGGTCTGCGGCGCATCGAGCTGCTGGATGACGCCGCCCTTCATCACCGCGATACGGTCGGCCAGCGTCATCGCCTCGATCTGGTCGTGAGTGACGTAGATCATGGTGTTCTCGAGCTTGCGATGCAGCAGCTTGATTTCGACGCGCAATTCCGCGCGCAGCTTGGCGTCGAGATTGGAGAGCGGTTCGTCGAACAGAAATACATCGACGTCACGCACAAGTGCGCGCCCGATCGCCACGCGCTGGCGCTGGCCGCCGGACAGCGCCGCCGGCTTGCGATGCAAAAGCGGTTCGATCTGCAGGATCTCGGCGGCCCGGGCGATGCGCTTGGCGATCTCGTCCTTGGCGAGGCCGGCAACGCGCAGCCCGAACGACAGGTTCTTCTCCACCGTCATCTGCGGATAGAGCGCGTAGGACTGGAACACCATGCCGATGCCGCGATCCTTGGGCTCTTCCCAGGTGACGTTCTTGCCCTTGATGAAGATGCGGCCTTCGGAAACGTCGAGCAGCCCGGCAATGCAGTTGAGCAAGGTCGACTTGCCGCAGCCGGACGGGCCGAGCAGCACGATGAATTCGCCTTCGGCAACATCGAGGTTGAGCGTCTGCAGCACCGATATCGCACCGAAATTCAGCGACAGGTTCTGGATCGAGACGCTGGTGCCGTTTGCCGCAATGCTGCCGTTTGCGTTCATCGCCATCATCCTTTCACCGCGCCGGCGGCGATGCCGCGCACGAACAATTTTCCGGACAGGAAATAGACGATCAGCGGCACCAGGCCGGTCAGGATGGTGGCTGCCATGTTGACGTTGTATTCCTTCACGCCTTGCACCGAGTTGACGATGTTGTTGAGCTGCACCGTCATCGGATAGGTGTCGGGGCGGGTGTAGACGACGCCGAACAGGAAGTCGTTCCAGATGCCGGTCACCTGCAGGATGATGGCGACGACAAAGATCGGCAGCGACATCGGCAGCATGATGCGGAAATAGATGCCCCAGAAGCCGGCGCCGTCGACACGCGCTGCCCGGAACAGCTCCTCCGGCATGGAGGTAAAGTAGTTGCGGAACAACAGTGTGAGGATCGGCATGCCGAAGATGGAATGGACGATCACCAGGCCGCTGAGGCTGCCGTAGAGGCCGACTTCGCGCAGGATGATGACGATCGGATAGATCATCACCTGATAGGGGATGAAGGCGCCGACGATCAGGATGATGAAGAAGGTGTCGGCACCTTTGAAGCGCCAGTTGGCAAGCGCATAGCCGTTCACCGAGGCGAGCGCGATCGACAGGATCACCGACGGGATCGTGATGCGCACGGAATTCCAGAAGCCACGCGACAGCCCGTCGCAGTTGAGCCCGGTGCAGGCGCTCGACCAGGCCTTGACCCATGGCTCGAAGGTGATCTCCATCGGCGGCGAGAAGATGTTGCCGAGGCGTATCTCGGGCATGCCTTTGAGCGACGTCACCACCATCACATAGAGCGGCAAAAGATAGTAGAGCGCCACCACGATGAGCGTGCCGTAGAGGAAGATGTTGCGGCGCGAGAACATATGCCGCGGCTTCGGCCCGCTCGGCCCGTACGCTTCGAGCGTGCCGGGGCCGGCCGGCAAGGAAACGGTATGGTCAGACACGCTTCTTGCCTCCAAACTCGAGATAGGCCCACGGCACGATGACGATGATCACCGACAGCAGCATCATGGTCGAGGCGGCGAACCCCTGACCGAGGTTCTGGGCGAAGAACATGTAGTCATAGACATATTTGGCCGGGACTTCGGAGGCGATGCCGGGCCCGCCGCTGGTCTGGGCGACAACCAGGTCATAGATCTTGACGATACCGGCAGCGATGATGACCAGCGTGGTGATGAAGACCGGCCGCATCATCGGTATGATGATGAACAGATAGGTCTTCCAGGTCGGTATCCCGTCGACCCGCGCTGCCTTCCAGATATCCTCGTCGATCCCGCGCAGGCCGGCCAGCATCAGGCACATGATGAGCCCGGTGCCCTGCCAGAGAGCGGCGATCAATATGCCGTAGATGACGATGCTGGAATCATAGAGCGGATTGAAGCTGAAGCTCTCCCAGCCGAGGCTGCGCACCACTCCCTGGATCCCGAACTCGGGGTTGAGCAGCCACTGCCAGACGAGGCCGGTGACGATGAAGGAGAGGGCGAAGGGATAGAGGAAAATGGTCCGGAACGTGTCCTCGAACCGGATCTTCTGGTCGAGCAGGGCGGCAAGCAGGAAGCCGATCACCAGCGAGAACAGCAGCGACAGCACGCCGTAGATCAGCAGGTTCTCGATCGAGACCAGCCAGCGCGGCACCGACCACAGCCGGTAGTACTGGTCGAGCCCGACGAAATTCAGCCGTGGCAGGAGCTTCGAACTGGTGAAGGAATAAAGCACCGTCCACGCGCTGCCGCCGACAAAGATCACCAGCGCTGTGAGGATCATTGGGATCGAGGCGATCTTCGCATTGAGGTTGCGAAAGAGTTGGCTAGGGCGTTCGCTCTTGCTCATCTGCACAGCCGCGCTGGATCGGGTAAGGGCCGGAGGGTCAAGAGGCCTTGACCCGAGCTCCCGCCCTGCGTTTGCAGGGGCGGGAGTGAGGCGGTCGGTCGATCGCTCAATCGGCCGAACCGACAATGGCGACGAAGCGCTTCTGCGCATCTTCCACGGTCATGTCCTGCTTGGCGAAGAACTCGGAGAAAAGATCCTCCTTCTGCTTCTGGGTATCCTGCGAAAGCAGCTGGTCGGTCCAGGGCATGACATTGCCCTTGGCGAGAATTTCGAGCCCCTTCTTCATGCAGTCGTTCGCCGCCTTGAGGTCGACGTCGCCGCGTACCGGCAGCGAACCTTTCTTGAGATTGAAGGCGACCTGCGTCTTGGGATCGAGCAGCGTGTGGGCCAGCACTTCCTGTGCCTTCGATTTTTCGGGATCCTTCAGCAGCGGGAAGTAGAAAGCGTCGCCGCCGGTGGCGATCATCTCGTTGAGACCGAGGCCCGGAAGGCAAGTATAGTCCTTGCCGGCGGTCTGGCCGGCAACCTGGAACTCGCCCTGCGCCCAGTCACCCATGATCTGGCCGCCCGCCTTGCCGGTGATGACCAGATTGGTGGCCTGGTTCCAGTCCTGCACATTGGTGTTCTTGGCCATCTTGCGGGCATCGTCCGCGGCCTTGAAGACCTTGGCGACCTCGGGCCCGGCGGCGAATTCCGCGTCCTTGTCCTTGTAGACCTTGAGGAAGGCGTCGGTGCCGCCGACCGCCGCAAGCAGCACGTCGAAAGCGCCGGAGGCCTGCCAGGGCTGCCCGCCGACCGCGAGCGGCTGGATGCCTGCCTTTTCAAGCGCGGGCGCCGCAGCGACATATTCATTCCAGTTCTTCGGCACCGGCACGCCGGCTTTTTTGAAGGCCGCATTCGACAGCCACAGCCACTGCCAGGAGTGGATATTGACGGGCACGCAATAGATCTTGCCGTCGAGGGTACAGCCATCGAGCAGGCTCTTCGGCTGCACGATTTCCGTCCACTTTTCCTTGGTGGCGAGATCGGTGAGGTCGCGCATCAGCCCGGCCTGCACCAATTCTTCCGCCTGCCGGCCGTGATTGAACTGGGTCGCGCCCATCGGGTCGCCGCCGGTGATGCGGCTGATCATGATCGGCCGCGCCGTGCCGCCGGAGCCGGCGATGGCGCCGTCAACCCAGTGATTGCCGGTTGCGTCGAAAGCCTTGGCGAGTTCGGCGACCGCTGCCGCCTCGCCGCCGGAGGTCCACCAATGGGTGACTTCCAGATCCGTCGCGGCCGCCGGGCCGGCAAATTGCAGCGCGACCGTCGTAGCCAGCGCAGCAGTCATGAGTTGGTATCGCATTTCGTTCCTCCCAGAATCTGAAACGTTACAGATTTTCGATACGGCAATTGCTTAAGGCGCGCAACCCCTCAGGCGAAGGTGGCATCAAGTTTTTTCGAAGCGCGAATAAAATCACGCGGCTCGTCGGCCTACCGCATCGCAACAAGAGGGGTTGCACTGCAAAATGGAATGCTGCGACGCCAAAAAATCGGAAAAGCCCGTTCCAATCACGGTTTTGCACCGACTGCAGCACCGCTCGTTCTGCATCTGTCACCAGTGATATGGCGACGGTCGTGACAATCTGTAACGTTTCAGTATATAGCGGTTTCATTCGGTGAGGGCCCGCGGCGAACCCGCGGCCGGCCGATTGCCGGCCTGTCCGGCAACTGTTATGCGCCTGACGGGGCGGGATGAATGAACAGGCATCAAAAAGAGAAGGCCGACGAAGCGTCGGGCCAGGGCCGGCCGACACTGAAGACGCTCGCCTTCATGACCGGGCTGGGCGTCACCACCGTGTCGCGCGCGCTGAAGGACGCCCCCGAGATCGGCGCCGAGACCAGGCGGCGCGTCCAGCTTGTCGCCAAGCAGATCGGTTATCGGCCCAACCGTGCCGGCGTCCGCCTGCGCACCGGCAAGACCAATGTCATCAGCCTGGTGCTCAACACCGAGCACGAGATCATGAGCTTTGTCTCGGATATCATCTACGGCGTTTCCGAAGTCATTGCCGACACGCCCTACCATTTGATCGTGACACCCTACTCGCGCTCGCAGGATCCGCTCGACCCCATCCGCTACCTCGTGGAAACCGGTTCAGCCGATGGCGTCATCATTTCGCGCACGCAGCCGAACGATCCGAGGGCCCGTTATATGCTGGAGCGCGGCATCCCCTTTGCCACGCATGGCCGCACCGATATGGGGCTGATCCATCCCTACCATGATTTCGACAATTACGCTTTCGCAGCCGAGGCAGTGCGCCATCTGGCCGGCCTCGGCCGCCGCCGCCTGGCTCTGTTGGCGCCGCCGGTCGAGCTGACCTATCACGGCCACACGCTCGCAGGCTTTGCCGATGCGCTGAGCGAGGTCGGCGCCAGCGAGATTCCATTCAACACCGTTTCGATCGATCATTCGATCGAGCAGATCAGAATGCGGACCGCGCAGCTGATGCGCCGCGAAAGCCGCCCGGACGGTTTCATCAGCAGCGCCGCCGCCGCGACGCTCGCCATCGTTGCCGGCATCGAAGACGCCGGCCTCAAGCTTGGCCGCGATGTCGATGTGGTGTCCAAACAATCGTCGGAGCTTCTGCACCTGTTTCGCAGCGAATTGCTGGTCGTCAACGAGAACTTCCGACTGGCCGGCGCCGAACTCGCCCGCTCGGTGCTGGGCTGGATCGGCGGCGCCGCCCCCGGCTCCTTGCAAAGCCTGAGCGAACCGGGCGAAGTCCAGGCCTATCGCCGCCCGGCGTGAGCGGGATATGTTCAGATTGAACTGGCCATCCCGCGCATCTATTTGTCTTGGCCGCATTTCTGCGACGCGAAATGACCCCACTTGGCTGCAATGCAAAATGCGCGCTGCTGACTGGCAGCCTTGGGGCCGGAGAACGAACCCGCTGCGGGGGATGGGCGCGCGCAGCGGGTTCGTTCTCCGATCTCTTGCAAGTCATTCCCGAACGTTGGTGCACTTCTCGAAATTCGCCGTTGCGAATACGGGATTCCGTGTACGTGCGTGCCGGACCCTTAATGTCGGCGCGGCCGGCGATTGCGCTGGACTCGCTCTTGTAGTTCCCGGAGGTAAGTAATGTTCCGCTTGATAACGGCAGACAAACTACCATCGGGGTTTAGTCGCATCGCTCTCTGCAGATGCTCATTCGCGTTGGCAACATATTGGTCAAACTGCGCGTAAGACCGTTCACGTGCCGGTTGCGGTACGCCGCTGCGTCGCGCATTGTTATAGCACTTGTTCGCCATTCCGATCAGCGCATCACCACGAAGTTGATGGTACGACGCGCTATGCTCAACTTCAGGATGATCTCGAGCGAAATCATCCATCAGCTGAATCGCGGCCTTCTGCTCGCGACTTCGGATCATGGCTACAGCAATACGACGGAGTTCTTGCTCTTCGAGCCGGCCGACAGCAGCTTGGATTAAAATTTTGCTAGCTAGTGCACGCTGCTCCTCAGTTGTCTCGTCTCCAGAAAGGAGAGCTTCTCCAAACTGGACGAGAACATCGCGTGGTAGGCCTAGGTAACTATTGCTGCGCGTGTTAAGCCACTCCTGCACCGGCCTAGGATCTTTTAATGATGCTTGGACTTCTGCGAAGAGTTGTAAGGCTCGAACATTACGTGAATCCCGCTTAAGTAAATCTGCTACGGCTCGCTGAGCTTCAACAATGTCACCTATGGCCAAGTCCTGCTCAATGGCCCGCAGTTCTCTTATCGTTGCGTATCGCGGATGTGCGGGAAGAACACACAAAACCCGTGCTTCATCAATATCGAATACCGGCGGTGGGCAACCTTCCTCGCGCATTGCACGAAGAATAGTAGGTATCCCCTGCCCTTCTGCTTGCGCTATCTGCAATCGATTGAAGAACCAAGCTAACGTTTGGTTTCGCCAACGTGGCGCAGCCTCCCCGGCCCGAAACTTGTCGGCGTTCACGCCATAAGGCAGTGATCCCGGCGATAGTATTTCAATACGATCTTCGAATACTGTGACGCGCGTTGGTTCGGTCTCTTCGTAGTCACGATGAGCAAGAGCATTCCCCATCGCTTCATACAAAGCGCGCTTTGGATACTTCACTGCATTCGGGACAACCCTATCGCTCTTGTCGAAGGTGGTGAATGACTGAACATCTAACAACTCGTTGAGTCGTCTCGACTGCTCAATCAAAGTTCCATAAAGTTCGTGCCGCTCAGCATAGACATCAGAACGATCGCGGCCTGGATAGATAGAAAAAAGGCTGACCAAACCTGGAACAAAACGCTGCGGCTCACGGCCGAAGAGGATTACTGCGAAATTCCTAGGGCGCAATAATCCAGTAAGCGGCTCTCGACCACAGAGCGGAGGAACCATTGCACTAAGCGCTGTTTCGTCGGAAAGATAAGCTTCAACGCCTCGTTCAGCAGAGAACATCCTCATCCGTTGCAAGGCATCTCTTAACGCAAGCAAGTCCAAATCGTTGATTGTGGCGCCGTTGCAAAGCCGACGATCCCACGGCAGCTTCGCTCCCTTACGGATTAGCAACTCACGCAGGGTCCCGTTCCGCGCCTCTCGCGTTTCGCGACCGATCCGGACGAAGTGCTTGGCGCCGTCGTCTCCGGAACGGACGCTATGCGCATCACCTGTGGATGGCTGGATGAAAATCAGCAAACGTCGAGAAGGATCATCGCTGGGCAGCTCTTCTACTATAGGAGCGATGGGCGGAGCGACGCGATCACGGCAGCGTTGGAGAACCTGACCTTCTACTTCCTTCAGCCGATTGGCTGTCAGACCGACCTTCATCAAGGCCGGGAAGCCGTGGGTATCTTTCGCCTCACGTGCACCACAGACAACGTATCCTCCTCCAAGGTTGGCTAGGTCATTCGCGAATGCTGATAACGTTCGTACGACGTCTTCGATGTCCGCCACGTTCTCTTTCCATTCAATCTGTTCCGACTCGCGCGCTGCGAGTTGGTCCAAGTCGATGGAATGGCGGAAGCCTTGGTTAGCTCGGGATTGGTTGGAGTTTGACACCAATATATGACCTTGCAATGTGTACTTACAAATCCGGCTTGATACGCTACGGCGATTTTCGCCTAAGTCGGCCTCGATAGCAGAAGATGGGGACAATCGCAGCGCATTTATGTGAATTATTGTACGTGTCTCGTAGCGCTTGCCGGGCCTAGTGCATCCCGGTGAACGCGGAACCCGAGCGGGAAGGGCTCTGAGACTGGTCTGGCTCATAGCGGTGGCGACGGATTGATAGATAAAAAAGAACGCCCGGTTGCCATGGCAGACGGCATCGATATGTTGCGCTGGCGGGCCCGGTCGCTCCCAGCCGAAGTCAGGTTTCAACGTTCCATTCTTTTTTGGCGTGAGCGCGCCAGCGCAATGACGTCCGCTTCCGCTATGTGGCGCCAAAACCAGACAATTGGCAAAGCCCCATTTGCCGGCGTCGGGCGCGGCCGCGAGGTTGATGAAGGGCAGGTTCTGGGATCAGCAATCTGCGTGCTGAACGGCAACTATGCGGCGCTAGCCGCCCGCTCCGCTCCCCCACGGGCCATGGAATGCACCCTGCCCGTCGATACGCTCGAAGCCATGCGCGCCGAAGAAATCGCGCTGCGCCTGGATCAGGTTCGAAGTGCCGCGGCCCTGCCGGTAGCTGTCGAAATAGGCAAGTGCAGATGACAGGGCCGGCACCGGCGAGCCGGCTTCGGCCGCCCTTGCGACGACACGGCGAAGCGACGGATGTGCCTCCTGCATCAATGAGACGAAAGCCGGCGCCATCAACAGGTTGGTGGCTGCACCGCCGGCGCCGAAGGCCTCCGCCATCGTATCCAGCAATTGCGAGCGGATGATGCAGCCGGCCCGCCAGATCTTGGCGATGACCGGCATCGGCAGGTTCCAGTTGAATTCCTTCGACGCGCCGCTCATCACCGCGAATCCTTGCGCGTAGGCGGCGATCTTGCCGGCAAACAGAGCCAGCTCGAGATCGCCGAGCAGGGCGTCCCTGTCTCCGGAAATCTTGCTCACGCCGCCGCCATAGACCTTTTCGGCGGCAAGCCGCTCGTCCTTGATCGACGACAGCACGCGTGCCGCCACAGCCGCCTCGATCGCGGTGGCCGGGATGCCTAGCTGCTGCGCCTCGATCACCGACCATTTGCCGGTGCCTTTCTGGCCGGCGCGGTCGAGGATGATGTCGACCACCGGTTTGCCGGTCTTGGGATCGTCGGCGGCCAGCACCTTGGCGGTGATCTCGATCAGGTACGAATTGAGCCGACCCGTGTTCCACTGGGAAAACACCTCGGCGATCTCTTTCGGCCCCATGCCGAGCCCGTCGCGCAATATGCCGTAGATCTCGGCGATCATCTGCATGTCGGCATATTCGATGCCGTTGTGGATGGTCTTGACGAAATGGCCGGCGCCGTCGGTGCCAAGCCACGCCGCGCAAGGCTCGCCCTTGAACTTGGCCGAGATCGCGGTCAGCACCTTTTCGACGCGCTTCCAGGACTCTTCGGTGCCGCCGACCATGATCGAGGGACCGTGGCGTGCGCCCTCCTCGCCGCCGGACACGCCCATGCCGATGAAGGTCAGGCCCGAATCGGTAAGCTCGGAGAAGCGCCGCATCGTATCGCGGAAATTGGCATTGCCGGCGTCGATGACGATGTCGTTGGCCGACAGCACGCCGCGCAATGCCGCGATCTGCTCGTCGACTGGCTTGCCGGCCAGCACCATGATGATGATCGGCCGCGGCGGCCGGATCGCGGCGGCCAGTTCTTCGAGGCTGTAGCAGGGCACCACCCTATCCCGAAGCGCGCCGGCATTTTCGACAAAGGCATCGGTGCGCGCCGCGGTGCGATTGAAGACGGCGATGCGGTGCCCCTTCTCGGCGATATTGAGCGCCAGGTTGGAGCCCATCGTGCCAAGGCCGATCAGGCCTATTTCGGCTTTTTCCATCGTTTCTTCCCTGCTTTCGGATCTTGTTGGTTTGAGCCCGCGATTGGGTTGGACGCCCATTCTTGATGGCGATGATTGACGGGGGTTCGCGGCCGCGTCAACCGCCTCGCCGAATTGTCTTGCAGCCTGAGGCGTGCTGAGCTTCAGGTCAGGCCGAGCCGGGGTCGAAGACGGGCGCGTAAGCGACCAAACAGGTGGTTTCCGAGAACCGGAGCGGAGCGTACTTAAGTACGTGAGCACCGGAAGCGCAGGATACCGCCATTTGCAGGCCGGCATCACCTGACTATCAGCACGTCACTCCGGCCTGATATCGATCGGCGCCTCTATCTTCACCATCTCGAAATCCGAGACCAGGATATCGAGCCGCGCCGTCCACCGGCCGGAGACCGGAATGACGAGATCGTCGACGCGCCAGGTGCCGTCGCCAAGCCTCGTCGCCGGGCGTTTTATCGGCTCGACACCGGAATCGGGCTTTGACAGCACCAGCGTTGCCTGCTTGGCGTCGAGCAGGCCGAAATCGCCGGTCATGATGAAGATCGAAGCGGCAACAGGCCCGGTATGGCCGGGCACAATGCTGAGATCGGCCATCGCTTGCAGCGTGTGGATATGCACCGATGCCGGCTGTGCGGCGGCGATCGCCAGCGCGCGCGGTGGCGGCGTGAAGCGCCAACCGGCGGCGATGCCGAAGATCGCGACCACGATCAGCACCTCGATGCCGATCGAGCGGGCCAGTCGCCTCTGGACTTCCGTCTTTCCCGCCTCGGCGGGGACCGTAAGCTTGAAGCGGTTGACGGCAGCGAGCGTGAACAGAAAGACAAGCAGCACCAGCTTGATCAGCAGCAGCCGGCCATAGGCAGTGTGGACCAGCGCCGACGGCGTTTTCACCTGGATGACGGCGAGCACGATGCCGGCTGCCGCAAGCCCGACCACGACGGGCAGGATCGCTTGCGAAAACCGGCGCAGCAACGGCCCGGCTTCGGCCGGCTGCCGTTTCAAGGCTAGACCGAGCGGCGTCAGCGCTCCGGCCCAGACAGCAATGCCGACGCCGTGCAGAAACACCATCGGCCTTGTCAGCCATTGCGGCTCGGCGGCACTGGCATGCCCGCTGGCGGCAAGTGCAGCGCCGACGCCGACCAGTCCGGCCAAGGCGAGCGGCCTTGCGTCGGCGGGCGGCACGACCAGCGACAACAGGCCAAGGCCGAGCGCCATCAGCGCGATCAACACCGTCCAGCCAAAGCTGGTACCGAGCGCGGTCTGCCAGATGACCGGCTGCGCCAGCCGGGCGAGCGGCGCACCGAGTGCATCCAGCCCCTGGAAACCGAGCGACAGCGGTGCCGCCGCCAACCCGCACAGGATCGCAGCGACGATCATGTTCCGGCCGGATCGCCCGCCTTGCGCCAACCAGGCCTGCGCAAAGGCACCGCCGACCCCGAAAAACAGGCCGATGTATAGAAAAACCTTGCCGATCCAAATCGCCGTTCGAAGCCCCCGGTCGACGGCTTCGGCAACGGTCGGCGCAGCACTCGATGCACCGACCGAGAACAGCACCGAGCCGCCGACCGGATGCCCGTCGGCGGAGATTACCCGCCAGCTCAGCACATGTGTGCCCGACGTGAGCGCCTGCGGATTGTCGATCTCGACGGTCTGGCCGCTGAGCCGAAAGGACGTCAGCGGAACCGCCGTGCCGTCGGGCCGCACCAGCGTCAGCACCAGCGGCGAAACCGGTTCGCTGAAGGTCAGCGACATTTGCGACGGGCTTTGCGCCAGCACCGCGGCGTCAGCCGGCTCGGCCTTGATCAGCGCCGCATGGGCGAAGGCTGCGTTTGGCGCGGCAATGGTGGCAAGCAGCACAATCACGGCCAGCAGGCCGATGGCAAGCCGGCCGGTTGTGCAGGCCGTTCGCAGGATGGATGCCGCACTCATGTCACCGCCACAAAGACAGCGGCGCGCTCTTTCGGATAGAGCGCGCCGCGTAAGGATCATTTCTTCGGCAGCAGCTTGAGGCCGGGCGCCGGAAATTCCAGCGCGTCCTCAGCCTGCCCGGCCGCCGGAATTTCGATCCAGCGATCGGCAACCCCGTCACATTCCTGCACCACCGGGAAATGCAGCGTCTGGCCTGCCGGCAGGTCGGGCGCCAGCGTCGCGCGAAAGACGAATTCGTCGTAGAACTCGTCCGGCAGGCTGCCGGCGCTCCAGTCGATCTCCTTGACGCCGCTGGTCACTGCCTGGCCGTAGAGCTGGTAGGACTTTTCGTATTTGCCGTTCTTGACCTGCAGTGTCCAACCCGGCTTCGGCATCGGTTTGACCGAGAGCACCCCTTCCGGGATCTGCACGCGCAGCGCGGTCGTCGCCTTGCCCTCGCAGCCATGCGGCACCCGAAGAACCGCCTTGTAGGTCGAGCCCACCGCCGCCTCCGGCGTTTCGAGCGTGATGTGGGCAAAGGCCGCGCTGGTCCCGAGGACAAGAAGCACGCAGCCGGGCAAAAGAGATTTCGTCATGACGGTACCTCTCGAAGCGGCCAAGTCAGTCGTCGTCCTGGGGCGCCGCGCTGCCGATGCCTTGCACGGCGAATTCAATCTGCACGGGCCCGGCTTCCTCGAAGGTCAGCGTGGCGGAGAACGTTTCGCCCTCCTTGGGCTGCCGCTTCAAATCCATGAACATCAAATGATAGCCGTTAGGCGCCAGCGCGACCTTGCCGCCAGCCGGGATTTCGAGGCCGCCGATGACCGGCCGCATGGTCATGACGCCATTGCTGACGCCCATCTCGTGCAGTTCGGCCTTGGCCGAAATGTCGGAGGTGATCGACAGCAGGCGATCCGCCGCACTGCCTGTGTTGGTGATGGTGAAGTAGCCGCCGGCCACCTTGGCGCCGGCTGGCGTGGCGCGCGACCAGGGGTGCCCGATCTCGAGATCGCCAAGCTTGAACTCGTGTGCCAACACCGTCTGGGCGCTGGCGAACAGGAGGGCAAGAACGCAAAGGGCGACGCCGAGACGCTGCTCGAAACGACCCAGTGAGAAGCGCCTGCGGCTGGATGCGGCAGCGCGAAAAGAGTGAGACATGATTGCTCCGTGGACTTTAGGGGATCGCGCCGATGGCCGGTCGCGAACGATGTCGATAAACGCGCCGGCAAAGCGTTGCGCGGCGCGAACCAGAACGGATCAGGCCGTCGCCGGTGGTGCGCGCGGATTGGACGGAGTGCGGGCGCGGGCGAAATCGCGATGCCGGAAGGCCGGCAGGAAAAAGGCGATGGTTTCGACGGAAAGGCTGCGAGCCAGGCTCCCGGCGGCATCGGGTGGCGCGTAGACCGCCGAAACGAGGTTGCAGCCAAGCATGCAGCAAGCCGGCATGTGCTGCTGATGCGGATCGCCGGCGGGGAGTTGCGTCGCACCGTCATGGGTGCAGATCGTGTTGCCGAAAGCATCGAATTGCGAGGCGTTCGGCGCGCCGCCGGAAGCAAACGCGCCGAACATCGACTGGAGCATGAAAAGCCACGCCGCGGCGAACGCGACCGGCATGCTCCATCGTCTCCGGCGTATGGTCAAGAACCAGCCTCTTCACGCAGCAACGTCAGCTCTCTAGCACGGAGCCGGCGGCCGGAAAATCGCCAAAACGTTGCTGCGGCAACGCAACACAATCACGCGCGTTGCGGCTGCCTGCCCTCGGGAATGGACGTCAGCAGCGTGTGGCGGGCCGATTTCAGGTGCTTGCGGCAGGCGGCGTCGACCTTGGCGAGATCGCGCGATTTGAGCGCGGCGATATAGGCGAGATGCTCCTGGACCGCGACTTCGTTGCGCTCGCGCTCCTGCGCCTTGTTCCACTGGTAGTGGTAGTGGAAGATCATGGCGATGACGTCGTAGAAATCGACGATGAAGCGGTTGTGCGACGCCCGATGGATCAGCCGGTGAAAGCGCTCGTCAAGCTCGGAGAATTCGTTGAAGCGCACGGCGATCTCGCGCTCCAGCCGGTGATGCTCGTCTTCCAGGCGGTCGAGGTCGGCCCACACCGGGCTGTCCTCGGGCAGAGCGGCAAAGGCTGCGGCCGAGCGCAGTTCGAACATCTCGCGGATTTCGGTCAACTCCAGCGCGAAGGCGCGGGTAAAGCCTTTCAGCACCCAGTGGCTGTTGCGGCGCTTCTCGATCAGCCCGAAGCGCGAGAAGCGGATCAGGAATTCGCGCACGCTGGTGGTGCCGACGCCGATCTCACGCGCCAGTTCGAGCTCGTTGATCTGCATGCCGGCTTCGGCACCGCTGGCAAGCAGCCGCCGCATGAAGGAGCGCTCGATGATCTCGGCCAGCGTGTCGGTTTCTTCCTCGGGGAAGAAATCGTCCGGTCGTGGTTCGCGCAGGACCGTTTTGCTGCGCTTGTTCCAGTCGATCAGCCCGGTTTCTTCCATGCGCGCAAGGATAGTGCGGACCGTCGTGCGGCTGACGCCGAGCAGCGTACCCAGCTCCGGCTCCGAAGGCAGGCTCCTGGTTTCGTCGAGCAGCCTCAGACCGCGATTATAGGCGTCCTTGTAAACGTTGTTGCTCTTCGACATCCCCTGCCCCGTGGCGCATCGGCGTTTGCGGCCAGTGTGAAGCGTTTCTCGCGCATGAAACCGGTACCTTTTCGGAAAACATCATGCGCAACGCTAGTTTTGGTTGTAGAGCCTACTTCTCGCATCCAAAAGACGCGTCGCGCTCTGGCGAAAAAACAATTGACGCAAAAATGTTTTTTCACGATAAAAGACATTATATGTTAAGAGCCGCGTGTCAATCCGCTCGCGCACCCAGGAACACACCCAGGAAGCTCCCGTGAACGCCGCAAACAGCATTCTTCTGTCTCCCGCCGACAATGTCGCGGTCGCCAATGGCCGCATCGAGATCGGCACCGTGCTGCCGGGCGGCGCCGTCGCCGCCGCAGTGATCGAGCCGGGCCACAAAGTGGCGATCAAGCCGATTGCGGCCGGCGAGGCCGTGGTCAAATACGCCCAGGCGATCGGCCGCGCCACGCAGGACATCGCGCCCGGCGAGCATGTCCATTCGCACAATCTGGTCTTCGAAAGCGGGCGTTTGCCGGTGGTGCCGCCGAGCGAGGCAGTGCATGCGACCGAGGCCGACCGCGCCCGCACCTTCATGGGCTACCGCCGCGCCGACGGCCGCGCCGGTACGCGCAACTTCATTGGCATTCTCGCCAGCGTCAATTGCTCGGCCACCGTCTGCCACGCCATCGCCGACGCGGCGAACCGCACGCTTTTGCCGCAATATCCCGGCATTGACGGCTTCGTCCCGATCGTCCACGGCCAGGGCTGCGGCATGAGCGCCACCGGCGACGGCATGATGGTGCTACACCGCACGCTGGCCGGCTACGCCCGTCATCCGAATTTTGGTGGTGTGCTGATGGTCGGGCTCGGCTGCGAGGTCAACCAGCTCACCCTCTACGGCCAGAAGGGCGTTGCCGCGGGAAAACGTCATTTCAACATCCAGGAAGCCGGCGGCTCGCGCAAATCGGTCGAGAAGGCGTTGGTCGTGCTGGCCGAGATCGCCGAGGAGGTCGGCAAGCTTCAGCGTGAGCCGATCCCGGTCAGCGAGATCGTCGTCGGCCTGCAATGCGGCGGCTCCGACGGCATGTCCGGCATTACCGCCAATCCGGCGCTGGGTGCCGCGGTCGACATCCTGGCCGGCGTCGGCGGCATCGGCATCCTTTCCGAGACAACGGAGATCTACGGCGCCGAGCACCTGCTCGCCTATCGCGCCGCAACCCCCGAGATCGCCGCCAAGCTCGACGGTTATGTGAAATGGTGGGAAGACCACGTCGCCAAGCATGGCGCATCGATCGACAACAATCCCTCACCGGGTAATAAGCGCGGCGGCCTGACCACCATCCTGGAAAAGTCGCTCGGCGCGGTCGCCAAGGGCGGCCAGACGCCGCTCAACGGCGTCTTCGGCTATGCCGAAAAGGTCACCGGGCACGGGCTGGTGTTCATGGACACGCCCGGCTACGACCCGGTTTCGGCCACCGGCCAGGTGGCGGGCGGCGCCAACGTCATCGTCTTCACCACCGGCCGCGGCTCCTGCTTCGGCTGCCGGCCGACGCCGTCGATCAAGGTCGCCAGCAACTCGACCATGTATCACACGATGGAAGAGGACATGGACGTGAATTGCGGCGTCATCGCCTCGGGCGAAAAGACCATCGCCGGCATGGGCCGCGAGATCTTCGAACTGATCGTCGAGACGGCTTCGGGCCGCAAGACCAAGAGCGAAGAGTTCGGCTACGGCGACAACGAGTTCGTGCCTTGGCATCTCGGAGCGACGCTCTAAGCCGGACATGCGCAATAGTCGCGAACACCGGACGTGATCGCCAGGCGTCACAGTTCCAACGCTCCCGAAAAAGAATGAACATTCCATATTGACTGAGTGATGGAATTAATATTCCATACGGGATATTGGAGGAGATTGGCAGCGGAATTCCGAGGGAGCAAGCTTTCCCGCCCAGCCATTCGAGCGGCCATCAAACATCGCTTGCGCCGACCGAGGTGATGCACTATCAAAATGCGGTAAATGTTTTTTATTGATAAAGTTCCGTTCGGGCCGCGCCATCCGAATGGAGCTTCCGCAACATTCACCGGGCGACTTAGGGAGGACTCCTAATGAAATTCGTGACCAGCATTCTCAATCGCCGCGCCTTCGTGGCACTTGCAGCCGCCTCGATGCTTGCCGGCGTGATGCATTCGGCGCCGGCATCCGCGGCCGACGCGACAATTCCGATCATCGTCAAGGACACCACGTCCTTCTACTGGCAGATCGTTCTGGCGGGAGCCCGCAAGGCCGGCAAGGACCTCGGCGTCAACGTGCCGGAGCTCGGCGCCCAGGCCGAGACCGACGTCAACGGCCAGATCTCGATCCTTGAAAATGCCGTCGCCGGCAACCCGGCGGCCGTCGTCATTGCGCCGACCGAAGCCAAGGCGCTCGGCAAGCCGATCGACGAGGCCGCCACCAAGGTCAAGATCATCGGCATCGACTCTGGCGCCGACTCCAAGGCCTTCACCTCGTTCCTGACCACCGACAACATCCAGGGCGGCCGCGTTGCCGCTGACGGCCTTGCCGCAGCCATCGGCGAAGCCAATGGCGGCAAGGTCGAGGGCGACGTCGCCCTGATCACCGCTCTTCCGGGCGCCGGCTCGCTCGAACAGCGCGCCCAGGGTTTTAAGGAACAGCTCGCTGCCAAATATCCGGGCCTCAAGCTGGTCGCCGACAAATACGCCGACGGCCAGGCCACCACCGGCCTCAACATCGCCACCGACCTGATCACCGCCAACCCCAACCTCAAGGGCATCTTCGCCTCCAACCTGATCATGGCGCAGGGCGTCGGCCAGGCGATCGCCGAGAACAGTCTTGCCGGCAAGGTCGGGCTGGTCGGTTTCGACAGCGACGAGAAGCTGATCAAGTTCCTCAACGACGGCGTCATTTCGGCTCTCGTCGTCCAGGATCCGTACCGGATGGGCTATGACGGCATCAAGACGGCGCTCGCCGCCTCGAAGGGCGAGAAGGTCGAGGCCAATGTCGACACGGGCGCCAATTTGGTCACCAAGGCCAACATGAAGGATCCGAAGATCGACGCGCTGCTCAACCCGAAGCTCGACTGAGCATAGCCTCAGGTGAACTGTTTCCGGGGCCTTTTCGCCCCGGAAACATCCCACTCGTGCCAATCGCGAGGCCAATCTTTGGGGGCCAATCTGGGAGGATTGTCATGATGTCGACGGCGCAGGAACTCCATCCGGCCCCAACGCTGGAACCGGGCAGGACCATCCTCGAACTCCGCGGGCTGGAAAAGCGCTATCCCGGCACCCATGCGCTGAAGCCGGTCGATCTCGCCTTCAAGGCCGGCGAGATCCACGCCATCGTCGGCGAGAACGGCGCCGGCAAATCCACCCTGATCAAGCTTCTTACCGGCGTCATGCCGCGCACCTCCGGCGACGTCATCTGGGAGGGCAAACCTGCCGCATTGGCAACGCCGCATGAGGCGATGGCGCTCGGTATCAATGCCGTGCATCAGGAAGTCGTCCTGTGCCGCCATCTCACCGTCGCCGCCAACATGTTCCTCGGCGAGGAGGATTCCCGCTTCGGCATCCTGCAGCAGCGGGCGATGATCAGGCAGGCGCAGAAGATCATCGACGATCTCGGCTTCGACCTGCCGGCGCATGTCATGCTGGGTGACCTGACCATCGGCCAGCAGCAGTTGATCGCCGCCGCCCGCGCCACCGTGCGCGGCACCAAATTCCTGATCTTCGACGAGCCGACCGCCTATCTTACCCGCAAGGAGGCCGACCAGCTGTTCACGCTGATTCGCCGGCTGAAGGGCGAAGGCGTCACCATCATCTACATCAGCCATCGCATGGAAGAAGTGTTCGAGCTCGCCGACCGCGTCTCGGTGCTGCGCGACGGCACGCTGGTCGGCACCAGGAACATTGCCGAGACCAATGACGCCGAGCTGGTCAAGATGATGATCAACCGCTCGATCGAGCAGGTCTACCACAAGGAGCATTTCACCCCCGGCGCGACCATCGTCGAAACCAGGAACCTGTCCGGCAAGGGTTTCGAAAATGTCTCGATGTCCGTCCGCGCCGGCGAGATCGTCGGCCTCTACGGCCTGATCGGCGCCGGGCGCAGCGAGTTCGTCACCACGCTCTATGGCCGGCACCGCAAATCGGCCGGCCATATCCTCTGGGAGGGCAAGGAGGTCAAGGTCAATTCCGAACACGACGCGATCAGGCTCGGCATGGCGCTGGCCCCGGAAAGCCGCCGCGACCAGGGCCTCTGCCTCAACCTGCCGGTCGGACTCAACCTCAATCTGCCGATCTACAAGCGCATCTCCAGCAATCTGCTGATCTCCCGCGCGCAGGAAAAGGCGCAAGCCGATCGCCAGATCGCCGACCTGCGCATCAAGACGCCGACGCGCGGCGCGCTGGCCTCCAGCCTGTCCGGCGGTAACCAGCAGAAGATAGTCATCGGCAAATGGCTCGCCCATGGCGCCAAGCTATTCATCTTCGACGAGCCGACTGTCGGCGTCGACGTCGGCACCAAGGCCGAGATCTACCGCCTGTTCGGCGCGCTGTTGTCCAAGGGAGCCGGCATCATCCTGATCTCGTCCTACCTGCCCGAGGTTTATGAACTCGCCGACACGCTGCACGTGTTCCGGCGCGGCAAGCTGGTGGCCACGCACGGCTTTCGTACCGCTGACCACGAGGAGATCCTCACCCAGGCGCTGGCCGAGAAACAAGAAAAACCGGGAGGACGGATATGAGCACCGAGGCGATCGCTGCCGAAAGGCCGAAACGCAACTACAACGCCCTGTTCGGGCTGACACTGCTGGCGCTGCTGGTTCTTTTATGGATCATCCTGTCGGTGGCGACGCCGAGCTTCGCCTCGGCCAACAACATCTCGAACCTATTGCGGCAAGGGTCGATGATCGCCATCCTGGCGGTCGGCCAGACCTTCGTCATCATCACCGGCGGCATCGACCTTTCCGTCGGCGCCGTGGTCGGCTTCGCCACTGTCATCGTCGCGATGCTGATCAACGCCGGGACACCGGTTTTCCTCGCCATCCTGATCACCTTGCTGGTCGGCGTCGCCATCGGCATGTTCCATGGGTTCGGCATCGTCAAGATGGGCCTGCCGCCCTTCATCATCACCCTGGCGACGCTGACCTCGCTGCGCGGCATCGGTCTGTTGATGACCAACGGCAACTCGATCTCGATCAACAACGACGCCTTCCAGACGTTCTCGCGCAGTTCCTTCGCCGGCGTCCCCAATCTGTTCTGGATGGTGATCCTGGTCGGTATCCCAGCCTACATCTTCCTGCACCACAGCCGCTGGGGCCGCTATCTGTTCTCGGTCGGCTCCAACGCCGAGGCGTCGCGCCTGTCAGGCGTCAACGTCCAGCGCACCATCTACATGGCCTACACGCTGTCGGGGCTGTGTGCGGCCTTCGTCGGCGTGCTGCTTGCCTCGCGCATCGGCATCGGCAATCCGACGCAGGCCGAGGGCTGGGAATTGCAGGCGATCGCCTCCTCGGTGATCGGCGGCACCTCGCTGTTCGGCGCTGTCGGCTCCGTGCACGGACCGCTGCTCGGCGCCTTCATCCTTGCCACCATCAACAACGGCGCCAATCTGCTCAACGTCAACGCCTTCTGGCAGCGCATCATCACCGGCGTGCTGATCATCGTCATCGTCTATTTCGACGGGCTGCGCCGCCGCGGCAAATAGACTGCCTCCCAACAACCGCCGGCCTCGCGACAGCAGGGCCGGCGGTGCCATGAACCGACTGGATTGAAGCATGAAAGCCGTCGTCTGCCGCTCGCCCGGCGAACTTGTCCTCGAAGATCGTCCGGCGCCTGGCGCGCCCCCCGCCGGCTGGGCGCTGGTCGCCGTCAGCCATGTCGGCATCTGCGGCACCGACTATCACATCTTCGAAGGCAAGCACCCGTTCCTCGCCTATCCCCGCATCATGGGCCACGAGGTTTCTGGCACCGTGATCGAGGTTGGCGAGGACGTCGATCTCGCCGTCGGCGAAGCGGTGATCGTCAATCCCTATCTCGCCTGCGGCAAATGCATCGCCTGCCGGCAAGGCAAGCCGAATTGCTGTGTCATGATCGAGGTGCTCGGCGTCCACCGCGACGGCGCCATGTGGCGAGCAGATCCTGGTGCCGGCGCAAAATCTTTATCCGGCAAACGGCCTGTCGCTGGCCGATGCCGCCGCCGTCGAATTCCTGGCGATCGGCGCCCATGCCGTGCGGCGCTCGCTGGCTGATCCACGTGCGCGCACACTGGTCATCGGCGCAGGCCCGATCGGGCTCGGCACGGCGCTGTTCGCCCGCATCGCCGGGCTCGATGTGACGCTGCTCGACATGAGCGCTGAACGGCTTGGCTTTGCCGAAAGCGAACTCGGCTTCGCGACGCTCGACGGCTCGCGAGGCACCGCTGCCGACCTGGTGCGGGAAGCAACCGGCGGCGACGGCTTCGACGTGGTTTTCGATGCCACCGGCAACACCCGGTCGGTGCAGTCGGCCTTCGCTCATGTC
Organism: Mesorhizobium sp. M0998; assembly: GCF_040318885.1. Lineage (NCBI taxonomy): Bacteria > Pseudomonadati > Pseudomonadota > Alphaproteobacteria > Hyphomicrobiales > Phyllobacteriaceae > Mesorhizobium > Mesorhizobium sp. M0998. The sequence goes on along the minus strand of NZ_JAMYND010000012.1, from coordinate 25,486 downwards.
GCGCATGGCGGAGCGCTGGTCCTGGTCAGCGTCGTCAAGGACGACATCGCCTTTTCCGATCCCGAATTCCACAAGCGCGAGATGATGCTGATCGGCAGCCGCAACGCCCTGCGTGCCGATTTCGACCATGTCGCCGCCTCGATCCGCAACGGCGCGCTGCCGCTGGCAAAGCTTGTGACGCACCGCACCACGCTTGGCGAGACGCCGCACGACCTCGCCCGCTGGGCGCATGAGAAGTCTGGCCTGATCAAGGCTGTCATTCAGGTCGGATGATGCCAGGGCTGCCGTATCTCAGAGCGCCGACAATTTGAGCTCGATCCGCTCGGCCGGGAAGCGCGACTCCGAAAACTGTATCGGCTGACCGTCGGGCGTGACGTTGACGGCAACCGTCACCAGCACGATGGCGCCGGGCTGCAGCTCGAGGTCCGCAAGGTCGACGGCATCGGCATGGCGCGCCGACAGCACGGTCGATTGCCTGAGATAGTCGTCGATGCCGAAACGTGCCAGCGATGCGGTGATCGAACCGGTTTCCGCCATGGCGGCATCGATGCCGGCAAAGCGCTTGGCATCGAACCAGCCGGCAGCGCGGGACACCGGCATTCCATCGGCTTCGCCGCGCGTTTCCAGGCGTATCACATCGGCGCCCGTCGCAAGGCCTAAGCCCTCTGCGACACGACGGTTGGCCGGCTCGACCGATGACGCGAGCAAGGTGATATGCCGCTCGGACGCCTGTCCTTGCAATCCCTCGGAAAAGCGGGTGCGAGCGCCGATCGGATAAGACAGCAGCTTGCGCGACAGCACGAAGGTGCCGCGCCCCTGCTCCGCCCTGAGCACGCCCTCCTGCACCAGCGCTGCGATAGCGCTACGCACCGTATGGCGGTTGACGCCATAGCGTCCGGCCAACGCGATCTCCGGCGGCAGCGCGGCATTCTCGGGAAAATCGCCGACGGCGATCGAATGCAGTATCTGGTCGGCGATCTGCCGCCACAGCGCGACACCGCTGCGCCGCTCGATGCGGTTGGCTTGTCCGATCATCTCCCGCCCCAATTCTTTGCGCCGATCTTTTGGCCGTGTCACGTGCCCGTCATGGACACGCGCTAAATAACAAGTATAATTTGTATAGTTGTCTATATCAATAGATAAATTCACGCAAACGAGGAGTACGGCCATGCGAGGACGGGAAGCGCGAGAGCAGGCCGAGCGCAAGGCCGTGATGGCGACGCTGGCGCAATCGGCCGGCGAAGACATCGTCCGCCTGTGGGACGAAACCGGCCTGCCTTGCGAAGCGGAACTTCTGCGTGGCCCCGAAACCGGCCTGGTTACGGTACGCGGCCGCATCGGCGGCGGTGGTGCCCCTTTCAATGTCGGCGAGGCGACGGTCACCCGTGCCACGGTGCGGCTTGCGTCCGGCCATGTCGGCCACTGCTACGCACTTGGTCGCGACAAGCAGAAGGCAAGGCTGGCGGCGATCGCCGATGCGCTGTGGCAGGACCCGGCCCACCGCAATGAGGTCGAGATCAGGATCGTTGCGCCATTGCAGGCGGCACTGGCCAAGGCGCGTGAACAGCGCCGCGCCGAGACGGCGGCGACCAAGGTCGATTTCTTCACCATGGTACGCGGAGAAGACTGATGGACATCGTAACCCAAGCGATCGAAGGCGGCTTTGCCGATCCGGTATTCAACGCGCAGACCGTATTCCGTGCCGTGATGGACGCGATGGCGCGGCCGGGCAGCGTCCAGCCCTTGCCGGCCCTTGCCCACCCACCGGCGCCGCTGTCGGCCACCGCCGGCGCCGTTGCGCTGGCGCTGTGCGACAACGACACGCCGCTCTGGCTCGACCCGGCTTTGCAGGTGTCGGCGGTGAAATCCTGGCTTGGCTTCCATACCGGCGCGCCGCTGGCCAACACCCCGGCCGACGCGCATTTCGCGCTGATCGCCACGCCGGCCGAGATGATGGCGCTCGACGGGTTTTCGCAAGGCACCCAGGATTATCCCGATCGCTCCACGACGCTGATCCTCGAGGTCGGCGATCTTGTCTCCGGCGCTGCGCTGCTGCTCGAAGGCCCGGGCATCGAGACGACGGCGACGATCGCGCCGGCGCAAATGCCGCGCCATTTCGTCGAGCAATGGAAGCAGAACAACCAGCGCTTTCCCCGCGGTGTCGACATCGTCCTCGCCACCCCTGACAGCGTTGCCTGCCTGCCGCGTACGACGCGCATCAAGATGATGGAGGCGTAGCATGTATGTTGCGGTAAAGGGTGGCGAAGCGGCCATTCGCAACGCCCACAAACTGCTCGCCGACCGCCGGCGCGGCGACCGCTCGGTGCCCGCACTTCGCCTCGACCAGATCGTCGAGCAGCTGGCGCTCGGCGTCGACCGGGTGATGAGCGAAGGTTCGCTCTACGACCGGGAATTGGCGGCACTCGCCATCGTCCAGGCGCGCGGCGACATGATCGAGGCGATCTTCCTGGTTCGCGCCTATCGCACGACGCTGCCGCGTTTCGGCTACACAAGGGCGATCGACACCGGCACGATGCTGGTCGAGCGACGGGTGTCGGCGACCTACAAGGACCTGCCCGGCGGCCAGCTGCTCGGCCCGACTTTCGACTACACCCACCGCCTGCTCGATCCCGAGCTCGCCGCCGGCGGCGATGTCGCCGAACCGGAGCAGCGCGCAGGCGAGGCGGAAGCCATGCCGCGCGTCTCGGCCATCCTCGCCCGCGAAGGCCTGATCGAGCCCGACGGCGACATGCCTGGGGATCATACCCTCGGCGACATCACCCGCGAGCCGCTCGAATTCCCGATGGCGCGCGACATCCGCCTGCAGGCGCTGTCGCGCAGCGACGAGGGGTTTCTGCTGGCGCTCGGCTATTCCACCCAGCGCGGCTACGCGCGCAACCATCCCTTCGTCGGCGAGGTTCGCATCGGCGAGGTCGAACTGGAACTGGACGTGCCGGAACTGCCCTTTGCCGTGCCGCTCGGCAGCATCCGCGTCACCGAATGCCAGATGGTCAACCAGTTCAAAGGCTCGGCCAAGGCGCCGCCGCAATTCACCCGCGGCTATGGCCTCGTCTTCGGCCAGAGCGAGCGCAAGGCCATGGCCATGGCGCTATGCGACCGCGCGCTGCGCGCCTCGGAGTTGGGTGAGGATGTCATCGCCGCAGCGCAGGACGAGGAGTTCGTCATCTCGCATTCCGACAATGTCCAGGCGACCGGCTTCGTCGAGCATCTGAAGCTGCCGCATTATGTCGACTTCCAGGCCGAGCTCGACCTCGTGCGCCGCATGCGCGCCGAGCATGATGCCCGCGAAAATGCCGGCAAGGCCGAAGAAAAGAGGGAGGCAGCGGAATGAGTGCACAACCAGCGGACATCGCCACCTACAACTTCGCCTATCTTGACGAACAGACCAAGCGGATGATCCGCCGCGCCATCCTCAAGGGCATCGCCATCCCCGGCTATCAGGTGCCGTTTGCCTCGCGCGAAATGCCGATGCCCTATGGTTGGGGCACCGGCGGCGTCCAGGTCACCGCTTCGATCATTGGCCCGGACGATGTGCTCAAGGTCATCGACCAGGGCGCCGACGACACCACCAATGCCGTCTCGATCCGCGCCTTCTTCAAGAAGGTCGCCAATGTCGCGGTCACCACCGAGACGGCCAAGGCGACCATCATCCAGACCCGCCACCGCATCCCTGAATATCCGCTGAGTGCCGGTCAGGTGCTGGTCTACCAGGTGCCCATCCCCGAGCCGCTGCGCTTCCTCGAGCCGCGGGAAACGGAGACGCGCAAGATGCATGCGCTGGAGGAATACGGCCTTATGCATGTGAAGCTCTACGAGGACATCGCCAGGCACGGCCGCATCGCCACCACCTACGCCTACCCGGTCAAGGTTGAGGGCCGCTATGTGATGGATCCCTCGCCGACGCCGAAATTCGACAATCCGAAGATGCACCGTTCGCCGGCTTTGCAATTGTTCGGCGCCGGCCGCGAAAAGCGCATCTACGCGCTGCCGCCCTTCACCGATGTGGTCAGCCTCGATTTCGAGGACCATCCGTTCGAGGCACAGACCTTCGACCAGCCCTGCGCGCTGTGCGCGGCCGAGAACGTCTATCTCGACGAGGTCATCCTCGACGACCATGGCGGCCACATGTTCGTCTGCTCCGATACCGATCATTGCGAGAGGCGGCGCGCGGAAGGCCACTGCGGCCATCTCGCGCCCGAGACCCATCTTGCCCCAGGAAAAACGGAGCCGGCGCAATGACAGACGAACCGCTGCTGCGCGTTTCGGCGCTGTCCAAATTCTACGGCTCGCGCGTCGGCTGCGAGAACGTCACTTTTGACCTCTGGCCGGGCGAAGTGCTGGCGGTGGTCGGCGAATCCGGTTCCGGCAAGACGACTTTGCTCAACTGCCTGTCAACTCGACTGCTGCCCAGCTCCGGCACCGCCAGCTACCGGATGCGCGACGGCCAGTTTCGCGAACTCTACCGCATGAGCGAGGCCGAGCGCCGCTTCCTGATGCGCACCGATTGGGGTTTTGTCCATCAGAACCCGGCCGACGGGCTGCGCATGACGGTGTCGGCCGGCGCCAATGTCGGCGAGCGGCTGATGGCGGTCGGCGACCGCCACTATGGAAAAATCCGCGCCACCGCGGTCGACTGGTTGTCGCGTGTCGAGATCGACGAAGACCGCATCGACGACGAGCCGCGCGCCTTTTCCGGAGGCATGCGCCAGCGCCTGCAGATCGCCCGCAACCTCGTCACCGGGCCGCGGCTGGTGTTCATGGACGAGCCAACCGGCGGCCTCGACGTCTCGGTGCAGGCGCGCCTGCTCGATCTGTTGCGCGGCCTGGTCACCGATCTCGGCCTGGCCGCCATCGTCGTCACCCACGATCTCGCCGTGGCGCGGCTGTTGTCGCAGCGCATGATGGTGATGAAGGACGGCCGCGTCGTCGAAAGCGGCCTCACGGACCGCGTCCTCGACGATCCGCGCGCGCCCTATACCCAGTTGCTTGTCTCCTCGATCCTGCAGGTGTGACGATGGAACGCATTTGCCTGGCACCTACCCCCACCCCGCTGCTTCGCAGCGACCCTCCCCACAAGGGGGAGGGTAAAACGCCGGCGCCCTACCTCCCCCTTGTGGGGAGGTCGGACCGAAGGTCCGGGTGGGGGTACTCCGGCCCGCAGACGAATGACGATTGGAGAACCCTCTGATGGCAACCCCGCTCGTTGTCTCCGATGTCGCGAAGAGCTTCACCATGCATCTGCGCGACGGCATCAAACTGCCGGTGGTCGCTGGTGTCTCGTTCGCGATCAGGGCCGGCGAATGCGCCGTGCTCGGCGGCCCGTCCGGCGCCGGCAAGAGCTCGATCCTGAAGATGCTCTACGGCAATTATGCCGCCGACGAAGGCCAGATCATCGTCCAGCACGAGGGCGGGCTCATCGATCTCGCCTCGGCCAGCCCGCGCACCGTGCTTGCCGTGCGCCGGCTTACCATCGGCTATGTCAGCCAGTTCCTGCGCACCGTGCCGCGTGTCTCTGCGCTCGATGTCGTGGCCGAACCGCTGGTCGAGCGCGGCGAGGAGCGCGAGGTCGCGCACGGCAAGGCACGTGCCTTGCTGGCGCAGCTCAACCTGCCGGAAAAGCTCTGGGCGCTGCCGCCGGCGACGTTCTCCGGCGGTGAACAGCAGCGCGTCAACATCGCGCGCGGCTTCATCACCGAGCACCCGATCCTGCTGCTCGACGAGCCGACCGCTTCGCTCGACGCCAGGAACCGCGACGTGGTGATTTCCCTGATCGCCGCCAAGAAGGCGGCGGGCGTCGCTTTGCTCGGCATCTTCCACGACCACGACGTGCGTGAGGCGGTGGCCGACCGTATCATCGACGTGACCGCCTTCGCCGCCGGAAAAATTGCCGCATGACGAGGAAACTGTCGGAGGCGCCGCTGATCCACGAGACGGCGGAAGTCGAGAACTCAACGCTTGGCCGCTGGACCGAGATCGCCGAGCGCTGCCGGGTTTCCGAAAGCACGCTCGGCGACTATTCCTACATGATGCAGGACTGCGGCGTCTGGTGCGCAACGATCGGCAAATTCGCCAACATCGCCGCAAGCGTGCGCATCAACGCTACCAACCATCCGACCTGGCGGCCGGCGCTGCACCATTTCACCTATCGCGCCTCGGATTATTGGGACGACGCCGAGCACGAGAGCGAATTCTTCGCCAAGCGCCGCGCCAAACGCGTCACCATCGGCCACGACACCTGGCTCGGCCACGGCTCGACCATCCTGCCCGGCGTCACCGTCGGCCATGGCGCGGCGGTCGGTGCCGGCGCGGTGGTGTCGAAGGACGTCGCGCCCTACACCGTCGTCGCCGGCGTACCGGCCAAGCCGATCCGCGAACGCTTCGACCGCCGCACCGCGGAGCGCTACCAGGCGCTCGCCTGGTGGGACTGGGACCATGCAAGGCTGCGCGCCGCGCTCGACGATTTCCGCGAGCTGGAGGCCAATCAGTTTTTGGAGAAGCATGGGGGTTGACGCCCTGAATAAGTCAGCCGCTCAGGCAAATGTCCAAAATAATAGAAAGAAATCCTAACGTAATAAGAATAGCAACACCAGTCTGATTTAACCTGATAAGTTCTATAAATTTTTTGTCATAACCAATATCTATAAGCGATTTGGTTTTTTCCTCAACTTTATTTGCAAAATTTATCGTAACTAGAACGATTAAAAAAATGAGAATCATTAGAATAATGGCCGCGTCACGCCCATTTCCATAATTGTACAAGTATCCAGATATTGGATGGTTCAAGCTACCAACCCGATATATGGACGTCAAAACCAGGGCCACTGTGAAACTCATCGCAGCGACTACCCCTGCAGCATACAGTCGCAACCACTGGCGCCAACGTAGCAATTAGGAAGCCTCTCTTTGATACGAGTTTGAATCTTTATTTCAATCTTGATGATGTGGAAACCCCGGCAGCATCACTTGGCGAATCATGCCTTTGATATTCTACTTCTTGGCACGGTTTTCATGTCCCTGACACATCGTCGGGGCAGGACGCGGCCTTCCTTTGGAGATCGCAATGCCTGTTTCAGTCAGACCTTCGCTCGCCGGATTCTTTGCCGGCTCGAACCCGACCCCTCCGGTGCATCTCGGCAGGCGCTACGACACCTCTGGTAATTTTCTCAACGAGCCCGGCAACACGGTCGTCTGCCATCTCGTCAACGGCTCGGCTTCGGAAGCGGTGATCATCGACGTGCGTGAGCGCATGCGCGCCATGCCTGATGCCGACGGGCTGGCCTTCACGCCCGTCTCCAGCCTGCACATGACGCTGTTCCAGGGCATCATCGAATACCGCCGCCGGCTTCCCTATTGGCCGGAGGATGTGCCGCTCGACACCAGCATCGACGACATGACCCGCCTCTATCAGGAACGCCTGAACGGCTTCGAAGGCTACGGCGCCTTCAAGATCAAGGTCGTCGATGTCGTGCCGACGGGCTTGACCGTTGCCGGCGCAACCGATGAGGACGTGCATATCCTGCGCGCATGGCGCGATGCCTTGTCGGCGCCTTTCGGATACCGGCATCCCGACCACGACACTTACGTCTTCCACATCACGTTCGCCTACCAGATCCGGCGTCTGGCGGACGAAGGGGCGTCCGAGTGGCAAGATCTGTTCGACGATTGCCTCTCGCTGTTTGCCCGCCAGGCTCCGGTGATCGAGCTGCGGCCACCTGCCTTTTGCCGCTTCAGGGACATGGAGCATTTCGAGGAGTTGCTGATCCTCGGCTGATCCCATCCAAGCCGCCCGGACGGCAGCGGTTTGGGTCAACTCGCCTTCGCGCCAAACGCGCCTGTGGGCAGTAACAAAACTGACATCAATCCGACACCGCAGGTTCATGCCGTTGCGCTAGCGAGGGTTAACAGACCTTCAACCGCGACTGGACTGGAACTTACCCATGTCAGCAACGCCAGAAATGTCAGCAACGCTCGAAATTCGCGGCGTCACCCGCCGGTTCGGCAAGAACACCGCTGTCAGCAATGTCGACATCTCGATTCCGCACGGTCAGATGGTCGGCATCATCGGTCGCTCCGGCGCCGGCAAATCGACGCTTCTGCGCATGATCAACCGCCTCATCGATCCGAGCCAAGGATCGATTTTTTTTGACGGCGCCGAAATTTCCCGGCTGCGCGGCTCGCCGCTCCGACGCTGGCAGCGCGACTGCGCCATGATCTTCCAGCAGTTCAACCTGGTGCCGCGCCTCGATGTGCTGACCAATGTGCTGCTCGGCCGGCTCAATCACCGTTCGACCGTGTCCAACCTATTTGGCATGTTCTCCCGCGGTGAATGCGCCGAGGCGGTTGCAGCCCTCGAGCGCCTCGACATCGCCCGCACCGCCCTGCAGCCGGCCGGCACGCTTTCCGGCGGCCAGCAGCAGCGCGTTGCGATTGCGCGCGCCATGATGCAGCAGCCGAAGGTGTTGCTGGCGGATGAGCCGATTGCCTCGCTCGATCCGCTCAACGCCAAGGTGGTGATGGATTCGCTGCAGGACATCAATTTGCGCGAGGGCATCACCGTCATCACAAATCTGCATACGCTGGATACGGCCCGCACCTACTGCAACCGCATCATCGGCATGGCCGCCGGCAAGGTCGTCTTCGACGGCCCGCCTGAAGCCCTCAACCGCGAGGCCGTGCGCATGGTCTACGGCGCCGACAGCAATGGCGGCGAAATCTCCGAGGCCATCACCTCCACCAGTGTCGCCATCAAACAGAAAATCGCTGCATCCGCCGGACCGCTCGAGCCCGCATTCCCGGGATATTGAGAACGACCTGATCGCCCGCCCGCGTCAAAGGCACCTGTCAAAAAATTCGAACGCTACCGGCGCGAGGCCGGGACCAACAGGAGAGAGATAATGTTCAGGAAGATGGTTTTTGGCGCCGTTTCATTGCTCGCCATCGCGGCAAGCGCCGCTCACGCCCAGGATATCAAGGAATTCCGCATCGGCATCCTTGGCGGTGAAAACGAAGCGGACCGGCTGCGCAACTTTCAGTGCCTCGCCGATCACATGAAGTCCGAATTCGGCTTCGAGAAGGTCTCGCTGTTCCCGGCCGCCGACTATGACGGCGTTATCCAGGGCCTGCTCGGCGGCACGCTCGATTTCGCAGAGCTTGGCGCGTCGGGCTATGCCAGCGTCTACCTCAAGGATCCGAACGCCGTGACCCCGATCCTCACCACCCAGCAGACCGACGGCGCGACCGGCTATTATTCGATCGGCCTTGCGCTGAAGTCGTCCGGCATCACCGACATCAAGTCGGCCAAGGGCAAGAAGCTCGGCTATGCCGACCCGGATTCGACCTCCGGCTACCTGATCCCGCTGACCCAGATCCCGAAAGACACCGGCGCTTCGAACGAAACCTTCTTCGCCTCGACACAGTTCAATGGTGGCCACGAGAACAACCTCCTCGCCGTTCGCGACGGCAAGGTCGATGTTGCGGTTGACGATTCCTCTGGCATCGGCGACTTCAAGAACGGCTACACCTCCGGCACCTTCCACAAGGAAGTCGCCAAGGGCGCCGTGGACCCCAACGATTTCGTCGAAGTCTGGCGCTCCGGCTTGATCCCGAACGGCCCGCTGGTCGTGCGCACCGCACTCGGCGGCGATATGAGCGCCAAGCTCGCCAACTTCTTCACCAGCCTGCCGGCCAAGGACAAGCCTTGCTTCGAGGCCATCGAAGGCGGCGATTTCACCGGCTATGTTCCGGTGAAGCCGGACTTCTACAGCGTCATCGTCGAAGCCCGCAAAGCCGCGATCGGCGGCTGACGACAATTGCGGAAAGGGCGGCGTCCATTAGAGCGACGTGCGTCCACTTGGACGCACAAAGTACGCTCTAACACTTAGATGCCGCATCGTGCTTTCCGAAAGTCGACTTTCGGGCCGATGCGGTCGCCGCCTTTTTTTCGTGTCCGCTCGTGACCCCGTATGACCTTCGCCGCTACAATTCGTTCAGACGCGGTCCGGCAGGCAGCAGACGCCTGGCGACGCCAGACGTCCTTGCGCCGGTTCTACACGGCGCTCGGCATCGGCTCACTGCTTGTCGCCATGTGCACAGCCATGTGGTTCGCCGACGAGGCCAATGCCGGACATTTCTTCGATCGGCTGCCGCACATACTGGATTTCCTTAGTTGGCTTGTTCCCAAGGACTGGAACGACGTCTGGCGGGCGCTGTTCGACATCACATCGCCGCACGACAAGGGCAGCCAAGAGTTCAACTTCCCGCTTGGCCGCGTCTATCTCTGGGGCGGCTTTTATCTACCCGAATATTTCGAGCTGATGCTCACCACGCTTAACGTGGCGCTGGTTTCCACTTTCATCGGCTTTGTCTTTGCGGTGCCCTTTTCCTTCATCGCCGCGCGCAACTTGACGCCGAGTCCGGTGCTCAGGCTCGTCGTCAAGCGCTTCATGGAACTGCTTCGCGCCTTCCCCGAGATCGTCATTGCCGGCCTGTTCGCAGCCATCCTCTCGACCGGCCCGGTCGCAGCCATCATCGCCATCGGCCTGCATTCCATCGGCGCCCTCGGCAAGCTCTTCTACGAGATCAACGAAAACATCGACATGCGCGCCGAAGAAGGCCTGCGCGCGGTCGGCGCCAACTGGTTCGAGCGCGTGCGCTTTGCCGGCCTGCCGCAAGTGCTGCCCAATTTCATGTCCTACACGCTGCTCAGGATCGAGATCAATGTGCGTATCTCGACCATTATCGGCGCGGTCGGCGGTGGCGGCATCGGCGAGGAACTGAAGCTCTCCATCTCGCGCGGCTTCGGCGCCAAGACGCTGGCATTGGTGCTGCTGCTGTTCACGACGATCTTCCTCGTCGACCAGTTTTCCGCCTGGCTACGCCGCAAGCTCGTCGGCGAGCAGGCATTCATGATGGGTGCCTGACCATGATCCCAAAAAGTGGATTCCCGTTTTTGGAAAAGATCATGGCAAATCAACAAGAAGACTGCCCATGGCCGCAATGACCGCCGATGAGATGCGGTCGATCGAGGAGCGCTTCCCCCAAGTGTTCCGGCGGCCCTTGTACAAACGCTTCGGCCCGCTGGTCCTGTTCACCAGCATCCTGCTCTATCTCCTCTACGCCTTGTGGTTCTTCAGCCTGCCGCAAGTGCTGAGGGAATCGCACTGGGAGCGCCTGCCGCTCTTCCTGACGCAATGGATCAGCTACGATCTGCAGCCGGAATTCCGTCTCGACCAGCCTCAGATCACACCCAGATATCCGCGTTTTTCGGCGCTCGGCGAAGACCCGCATCCCGATTGGGTCATCACCAACGCCAACGGCTCCTACACCGTCCTGATCGACGGCCGGGCCAAATCGGTCACCTTCGACAAGGCCGAAGCGACGCTTGTCGCCAATGGCCAGGCGGTGCCGATGTCGTTGACCAGCGGCAAACCGGTAATATCCGGCCCGGTGCCGGAGTGGATCACCGCGCATGACGATGAGATCGTCGCCAGGATGGGCTTTGCCGGCGAGGTCCGCATAACCGTCGATCGCGTCAAGGTCCGCAAACGCTTCCTCGGCTGGGCGAATTTCGTCTTCGACACACGCTCGCCCTTCTTCGGCAAGTCGCCCGGCGAGGTGGTCTCGTTGCTGATGTCCGGACCCCAGCTCAAGCCGGGCACATCAAACATTGCGCTGGCCGCCGACAATATCTGGAACAACGCCCAATGGCAGCATGGCGACGTCTGGACGAAGCTGTTCCAGACCATCGTCATGGCGTTTCTCGGCACCTTGCTCGGCGGCATCGTTGCCTTCCCGCTCGCCTTCTTCGCCGCCCGCAACATCACCCCGAGCGGCCTGCTTAGCCAGGTGCTAAAGCGGTTCTTCGATTTCATGCGTTCGGTCGACATGCTGATCTGGGCGCTGTTCTTCACCCGCGCCTTCGGCCCGGGGCCGCTTGCCGGCAGCGCCGCGATTTTCTTCACCGAGATCGGCACGCTCGGCAAAGTCTATTCGGAAGGCCTCGAGAACATCGACGACAAGCCACGCGAGGGCATCCAGTCGACCGGCGCCAACGGCTTGCTGGTGCAGCGCTATGGCGTGCTGCCGGAAGTGATCCCGGTCTTCATCAGCCAGACACTCTATCAGTGGGAATCCAACACCAGGGGCGCGACGATCATCGGCGCCGTCGGTGCCGGTGGCATCGGCCTGAAGCTCTGGGAGGCCATGCGCACCAATTCCAACTGGGCCAATGTCTTCTACATGGTGCTCTTGGTCCTGCTCGTCGTTTTCATCTTCGACAACATTTCCAATTTCCTGCGCCGCCGCTTGAGCAGGACGATCCACGACTACAACCGGATCCAGGCCGGCCAGGGCTGACGGGGGGAGTTGCGCAGGCGTGCGGTTAGGGCGCCTTCCTCCATCCATTCCTGATATGCCTGTAGCCGTCGCGGTAAACAGCTTCCGGGCCTTCGGAAAAGTCGCGCCACACCTTGGTGGCCGCGGCCAGATCCTTCAGCGAACGCCCGAACGCCTCGATCGTCAGCCAATCGTCGTAGCCGCTCTTGCGAATGGCGGAGAAAGTCTCCTTCCAGGGGACGTGGCCGCGGCCCGGCACGCCGCGATCGTTCTCCGAAATATGGATATGGACGATGTTCTTGCGGTTGCGCATATAGGCGCCGATCGGGTCGGCCTCTTCGATGTTGGCGTGGAAGGTGTCGTACATCGCCTTGATGTGCGGCCGGTCGATCGTGTCGATATGCGCCGACAAATCGTCCATCGTGTTGAGCAGATAGCATTCGAAGCGGTTGAGCGCCTCCAGCCCGATGGTGACACCCTTGTTGCCGGCATGGTCACCGATGACGCGCTGCGAAGCGACCGAACGTTTTTTCTCGGCCGCCGTCGGCCCGCTGCCGGAGAAGACCCCGAGTGTCGAATGGAGCGGGCCGCTCAACGTGTTCGCGCCAAGCGCCTGAGCGCAGTCGATCGCCGATTTCATGTAGTCGATACCGGCCTTGCGCGTCGAGGCATCCGGCGAGATCAAATTCATCGCCGGATCGCCCATCGCCGAGACGGCGGTGCGTTGCAGCCCGATACGGTCGAGCAGCTCGCCGAGTTTCCTGTAGTTGTCCGGCGTGCCGGAGAAGACCGGTATCTCGACGCCGTCGAAGCCGGTCGCCTTGATGTCCCTCAACAACGGCTCGTGTTTTTTCGAGACACTGGTCGTCCACAACAACATGCACATGCCGATTTTCATCGACGCCCCTCCCCTTTTTACGGCCGGGCTTGCTCCTCCGGCGACTTCGCCACAAGCCCCCTCATCCGGCCGCTTCGTGGCCACCTTCTCCCCGCCGGGGAAAAGAGTGAACGCCAGCGCCAACGATCTCCTCTCCCCACGAGGAAAGGTCGGATTGCCCCGAATTGCCTTGCAATTCGGCTGGCAATCCGGGTGACGGGGACTTCCCATTAACCGGGCGCAGCGATTAAAGCTTCGTCCACGCTCCGTTCTTCTTCGACGACTTCACGCAGGCCTCGATGAAGGCCATGCCCTCGACGCCGTCCTGCACGGTCGGGAAGACGACATCCTTGGCCGGCTTCCCGCCCTTCCGGCGCGCTGCACGAATAGCCCGCGCGGCTTCCTGATAGATGTTGGCGAAACCTTCGAGATAGCCTTCCGGATGCCCTGGCGGAACGCGGCTGACGCGCCCGGCGACGGGGAGCGCGCCGGCGCCATTACGGGTAATCAACTGCTTCGGCTGGCCGAACGGCGTGTACCAGAGATAGTTCGGGTCGGCCTGCACCCATTCGAGGCCGCCCTTCGAGCCGTAGATGCGCAATTTCAACCCGTTCTCGTGGCCGGGCGCCACCTGGCTTGCCCAGATCATTCCCTTGGCCGGGTGCGACCCGCCGACCGGCTTGAAGCGCAGCAGCACATTGATGTTGTCGTCGAGCGGCCTCCCCGGCACGAAGGCATCGAGATCGGCCGACAACGAATCGAGCTCCAGCCCGGAGACGAAACGGGCAAGGTTGTAGGCGTGCGTGCCGATATCGCCCAGCGCACCGCCGGCACCGGCCTGCTTGGGGTCTGAGCGCCACGCAGCCTGCTTCTGGCCGGTGGCGGCCAGATCTTCGGTCAGCCAGTCCTGCGGATATTCCGACTGCACGATGCGGATATCGCCGAGCTGTCCCTTGGCCACCATCTCGCGTGCCTGCCGCACCATCGGATAGGCGGTGTAGTTATGCGTCAGCACGAACACCTTGCCGGTCTTCTCGACCAGCGCGGCCAACCTCTTCGCCTCGGCCAGCGACGTCGCCAGCGGCTTGTCGCAGATGACATGGATGCCGGCCTCGAGAAAAGCCTTGGCTGCCGGCACGTGCACATTGTTCGGCGTGACGATGGCCACCGCCTCGATGCCATCCGGCCGCTTGGCCTCCGCCTTGGCCATCTCGGCATAGGAGCCGTAGCTGCGTGCCGGATCGAGCCCAAGCTCGGCCGCCGAGGCCTTGGCGCGCTCCGGATTCGACGAGAGGGCCCCGGCAACCAGCACGAACTCGTTATCAATGCGCGCCGCGATGCGGTGCACCGCGCCGATAAAGGCGCCTTGTCCGCCGCCAACCATGCCGTAGCGGATCGGACCGCCTCCCGTTTCCGTCTTCGATGCGCCAACCATGATTTTCTCCCTCGTCACTGAAATACCCCTCCGCTTGAGGGGAAGGTGGCCCGCACGGCCGGGTGGGGTTGGTTCATGCCGAGCTCTACGCCCGGCGACCCCACCCCGATCCGCTGCGCGGATCGACCCTCCCCTCGAGGGGGAGGGATATCTGTGCTAGATCCCCATCATGCCGCGCAGCACCTTTTTATCGGTCGTGCCGCCGGCGAAGTCGTCGAATGCTTTTTCCGTCACCCTGATGATGTGGTGCTGGATGAAGGGAGCGCCTTCGGCCGCACCATCCTCCGGGTGCTTGAGGCAGCATTCCCATTCCAGCACCGCCCATGAATCGTAATTGTATTGAGTGAGCTTGGAGAAGATGCCGCCGAAATCCACCTGCCCGTCACCGAGCGAGCGGAAACGCCCGGCACGGTTGGTCCAGCTCTGGTAACCGGAATAGACACCTTGCCGCCCGGTCGGATTGAATTCGGCATCCTTGACGTGGAACGCCTTGATCCGCTCGTGGTAGATGTCGATGAATTCGAGATAGTCGAGCTGCTGCAGCAGGAAGTGCGACGGGTCGTAGTTGATGTTGCAGCGCTTATGGCCGCCGACCGCATCGAGGAACATCTCGAATGTCGCGCCGTCGAACACGTCCTCGCCCGGATGGATTTCGTAGCCGACATCGACGCCGTTCTCGTCATAAACGTCGAGGATCGGCTTCCAGCGCTTGCCGAGTTCGGCAAAGGCTTCCTCGATCAATCCCGCCGGCCGCTGCGGCCAGGGGTAGAGGTATGGGAAGGCCAACGCGCCGCAAAACGACACCGACGCCTTGAGCCCGAGATTCTTCGACGCCTTGGCGGCGAACTTCATCTGTTCGACCGCCCATTGCTGCCTGGCTTTTGGATTGTTGTGCACCGCAGCCGGCGCGAAGCCGTCGAACTGCGCGTCATAGGCGGGATGCACCGCCACCAGTTGCCCCTGCAGATGCGTCGACAGTTCGGTGATCTCGACGCCGGCATCGGCGCAGATGCCCTTCACCTCGTCGCAATAGGCCTTGGAGGAGGCTGCCTTCTCGAGATCGAACAATCGGGCGTCCCATGTCGGGATCTGCACGCCCTTGTAGCCCAGACCAGCCGCCCATTTGGTGATCGAGGCCAGCGAATTGAACGGCGCGGCGTCGCCCGCAAACTGCGCCAGGAACAGACCAGGCCCCTTCATCGTCGTCGGCATCGGCATCTCCCTATGTTTCACGACCAAGCATAGCGCCGATTGAAAACAGGGCCAGCGTCTTTGGTCTCTTTGCACAGCGCGCTCAGCGCCGCTATTCTGGTATTACCAAATGCCGAAATCTGGTCAAGCCATTTGACGCGCTGCCGCGGTCCTGCAACCATGCCGAGTTAGGCCACATGTTTAAGTATAATCAATAGCATAGACAGGAGCCAACGCTTGATGGCAGCACTTCTTGCCGTCCAGATGAAATTACTGTAGACCTCCCATCAGGCCCAATTGGTCGAACCAGTTTGCAAAAAATGCTGGGACGCCTTGGGGAAGAATCATGCGGCACGCTTCGGCAGAGTGCGCCGCAGGCGAACTGGTACAGGTGATTCTGGGAAGGATAGACCATGCATCTTTCGACGCACAATTGGATGCGGGCGGAGCCGCTGGAAACGACGCTCAAGCGCATCAAGAAATTCGGCTACGAGTCGATCGAGATCTCCGGCGAACCCGATCAGTACAAGCCCAAGGAGACGCGCGCACTGTTGAACGAGTACGGCATTCGCTGCTGGGGAGCGGTGACGCTGATGCTGGGCGAGCGAAATCTCGCCGCCAAGGACCAGGGCCAACGCGAGCGCTCGGTGCAGTATGTCAAGGACGTGCTGACCATGGTCAGCGAACTTGATGGCGAGATCATCACGCTGGTTCCGGCCACCGTCGGTAAGGTGGTGCCGGACGGCACCGAGGAAGAGGAGTGGAAATGGGTGGTCGACGCCACCCGGGAATGCTTCACCCACGCCAAGAAGGTCGGCGTCAAGATCGCGGTCGAGCCACTCAACCGCTTCGAGACCTATCTGTTCAACCGCGGCGCCCAGGCACTGGCGCTGGCCGATGCGGTCAGCCCCGAATGCGGCGTCTGCCTCGACGCCTACCACATCCACATGGAAGAATTTAACGTCTACGACGCCATCCGGCAGATAGGCAAGCGCCTGTACGACTTCCATGTCGCCGACAACAACCGCTTCGCCGCCGGCCTCGGGCAGATCGACTGGCCGAAGATCGTCGGCACGCTGAAGGAGATCGGCTATGACGGCGCGCTGACCAATGAATTCGTCGCCCCCGTCGACCGCACGCCGGCTGCCCCCTATCCCGACATGGTCGAACGCAACCCCGTCGACATCTCGCCGGAGCAGCTGAAATTCATTCAGGACCACGGCTCCAGCGTGCTCACGGAGAAATTCTACACCGACCAGATGCGCATCAACGCGGAAACGCTGCTGCCGCTGATCAAGTAGCCGAGCCGTTTGGAAAGAGCCCTTCCGCCTCACCGCGGCCGGGCCGAGGATGAACATGCGCATCAAGACGGTCCAAGCCTGGTGGGTCCGCATACCGATCGAAGCCGCGAAGCAGCACCGCAGCGACTTCGGTCAGGTGGCGACGTTCGACGCCGCCATCCTGCGCATCGAGACCGACGACGGGCTGGTCGGCTGGGGCGAGGGCAAGAATGCCGCCGGCAGCGCCGGCAGCTACGGCGCCCTTGTCCATTTGCTGAACTACGAGGTCGGCCCGCAGCTGGTCGGCCGCGACCCGGCTGACATCGGCGTCATCTGGGAGATGCTCTATAATGGCACGCGCCACGACAGCGCCGCTCGCGCCGGCCACGCCATGCCGCAATTGGCGCGACGCGGCATGAGCATCGCGGCTATCAGCGCCGTCGACATCGCATTGTGGGACATTCTTGGCAAATCGCTCGGCGTTCCGGTCTGGCGGCTGCTCGGCGGCCGCAAGCTGGACCGCATGCCGGCCTATGCTTCCGGCGGCTGGGCCACTGCGGAAGCCATCGGCGACCAGCTGCAGTCCTACATCGCCAAGGGCGGTTTCAAGGCGCTGAAGATGCGCGTCGGCGCCATGGACGGCGCCCCACACATCTCGGCCGCTCGCGTCCGTGCCGCCAGACAGGCGCTCGGTCCCGATATCGACCTGATGGTCGACGCGCACGGCACCTACACGGTGGCCGAAGCCAAGCGCTTTATCCATCTCGCCGGCGACCTCGATCTCGCCTGGTTCGAGGAGCCGGTGATCGCCGACGACAAGCCCGGCATGGCCGAGGTGCGCGCCTGCGGTTCGATCCCGATCGCCACCGGCGAAAGCGAGGCGACACGCTATGCCTTCCGCGACCTCGCCGTGCTCAAATCCGCCGATATCTTCCAGCCGGATCCGGCCTTTTGCGGTGGCATCAGCGAGGCGATGAAGATCGGCACCATCGCCAGCGCCTTCAATCTGCGCTTTGCGCCGCATCTTTGGGCCGGCGCGCCCTGCTTCTTTGCCGGGCTGCATGTCTGCGCCGCTTCGCCGGCGAGCTTCACCGTCGAATATTCGCTCGGCGCCAACCCGATGATCCACGATCTGATCGAAGAGACTGTCGAAGCAAAGGACGGTATGGTAGCGATCCCTGATAGACCCGGGCTGGGATTCACCATTTCGGAGCGGTTCCTGGAGGCGCACGCGCAACACGGCTGACATGAAAGAAAAGAACCTTCTCGCGGAACTCGCCGCCTATCTGTTCTCCCATTCGGACAAGGAGACGGGCCGCACGCCGTCGGAGCGCGAACTGGCAGAGCATTTCAGCGTCAGCCGCGGCCAGATCCGCGAGGCGCTGGCCATTCTCGAGGCCATGCGCATCGTCGAGCGACGGGCGAAATCCGGCATCTACATCGATACGAAGCAGGCGAGCGTCGAGGCGATGGCGCTGTTCGCCCGCGCCGGCCTGCCGCTCGATCCCGTCCAGATCTACGAGACGGTCGAGTTGCGCAAGATCCACGAGATCAAGGCCGCCGAACTTGCCTGTTCACGCGCCACCGAGGAGAATTTCGAGCGGCTGCGCGAGATCCTGAAGGCCTCCGAGGATCGCATCGCCGCCGGTGAAGGGCTTGCCCGGGAAGACCGCGAGTTCCACCTCGAGATCGTGCGGGCGACCAAGAACAGCGTCTTCCACAATATCTGCAGCGTCTACTACATGATGGGTGAACTGCGCCTGCCGATCTATTTCAACGATCCCGAACGCAGCGTGCGCTCCCATGCCGAGCATATCCAGATCTACGAGGCGCTGCTGCGCCGCGACGGCAATCTCGCCCAGGCGCTGATGAGCGCCCACCTGCAAGGCGCGGAAAGCTACTGGAAGGGGCTGATCGAGGGGCGTGGGGCGAAACCGGAAAGCCCTGCGCTCGAAAAGGCCTGAAATGCCCAAGATCCTGTCAACACACAGACTGCACCCTCGTGCCGCTTCCATGCTGACCGGGGCCGGCGAACTCGTTGTTGCTTCCGCCCTCGATGCGGCCACGCTGGCCGCCGAGGCGAGGAACGCCGATGTCATCATCGTTCGCGCTCCCTTGCCTGCGGCGCTTTTCGAAGGCGCGAAGAAGCTCAGGGCCGCGATCCGCCACGGCGCCGGGCTGGACATGGTACCGATGGAAGCGGCCAATGCGGCCGGCGTGCTGGTGGCGAATGTGCCGGGGGTGAACGCGCGATCTGTCGCCGAATATGTGATGTTCGCGGCGCTGGCGCTGCTTAGGCGCTTCCGTGTGTTGGACCGCGACTTGCGTGCGAAGGGCTGGCTGGCGGGCCGCGAACACACGGTGGTAGCCAGCGAGCTAGCGGGCAAGACGATCGGCATTGTCGGCCTCGGCGCGATCGGTCAGGCGGTTGGCCACATCGCCGCCCATGGGTTCGATCTGAATGTGGTGGCGACGACGCGCAGCATGCGGCCGGCGCCGGACAGGGTCGGCTTCCTGTCGATCGATGCACTCATCGAGCAGAGCGACATCATCGTTCTGTGCTGCCCGCTGACGCCCGAAACACGGGGGCTGATCAGCCGCGAGCGCATTGCGCGGATGAAGCCGGATGCGCTGCTGATCAATGTTTCGCGCGGACCGGTGATCGATGACGACGCGCTGATCGAGGCCTTGCAGAAGGGCCGCATCGGCGGCGCTGCGCTCGATGTTTTTGCTACACAACCGCTACCCCCCAACCATCCTTATTTTGGCTTCGACAACGTCATCGTCACCCCGCACATGGCTGGGATTACCGAGCAGTCGATGATGCGCATGGGCGTCGGCGCGGCTGGCGAAGCCTTGCTGGTGCTGGCCAACAGATTGCCGGTCAATCTGCGCAACCCCGAAGTGGTCGAGCACTACCGGCGGCGGTTCGCTGCCGATTTCTGAAAGCGCCCCAATTTTCCCGAATTCGCCGGCGATGGTGCCGGCATGGCAAGCGTCACAAAATTCCTGCTGACCGCCGGCTTCTGCGTGGCGACGGCGCAAGCCTTCGCCAACGAACAGGGCAGCTACGTGTTCTGCGACAACGGCATACGCTGCCTGGCGGCACCCTGTCCATCGAACAGCGCACTCGACCTTGCTGCTGGGAAGCTCATCAAAGGCGTTTCAATCGACATCGATCGCCTGCCGCAGCAAGACAAGGCGCTCGATCTTTCAGACAAGCTCTATGCCGGCAAGGTCGTTGTTGTCGGCTCGATCGAGAACCGCACCCGGACCTTCAACGGCAAGCGGTACACCCTGCCTTGGCTGGTCGCCACCAGCATCGAACGCGCCGCCAAGGACAGCGAACGCGGCCACTGCTCGTCGCGCTGACACGCGCTATCCGATCAATTTGCAAGCAGCTCCTCCACGCCGGCTGCGACGCGCAGCAGGTGGTGGTCATGGCCATTGCGCGCCACCAGCATCAGCCCGGCCGGACGCGTCATTCCCGGCATCGGCAGCGAGATGGCTGATAGATCGAACTGGTTGGCGACCTGCGTGTTGCGCAGCAGAAGGCCTTCCATCCTGTTGCACAGCGCCTCGTCGCTGGTCATCGACACGATCGTCGGCGCCGTCACCGGTGTGGTCGGCAGGGCCAGCACGTCGATCGACGCCAGCCGGTCATCCATCGCGGCGGCCAGCGCCGTGCGGCGGCGCATTGCCCTGATATAAACCGTGGCCGGAATGGCGGCGGCGCGCGACAATGGCCCGCTTACCCGCGGATCGACCGGCCTCGTCGCTCCCGCCGCCAGCCAGTCGGCATGGATCTCCGCCCCTTCCATCGCCGCGATCGACGCGCGTTGGGTTGCCACGCGCAGATCGGCAAGCAGGTCGTCGATCGACAGCTCCACAAGCCGTGCGCCGCTAAGCTCTATCTTGCGCAGACACCGGTCGAACGTCGTCGCGACCTCTTCCTGCGTATCATCGAACAGCACGCCGCGCGCAATACCGATGCGCAGGCCGTCCAGCGGCAGCGGCAACAGTGCCGCCAGGTTTTCGCCCGACATCACTGCATCGGCCGCCGCACATTCGGCGACGGTGCGGGCCAGCGGACCGATCGAGTCCAGCGTGGCTGACAGCGGAAACGCACCCGCAAGCGGCACGCGCCGCGCAGTCGGCTTGAAACCGACGACGCCATTCAGCGATGCCGGAATGCGCACCGAACCACCGGTATCGGAACCGATGGAGATTTCGCTGGTGCCTTCGCCCACCGAAACGCCGGCGCCTGAGGAGGAGCCGCCCGGAATACGGCTGGCATCGCTAGCATTGCCGGGCGTGCCATAATGTGGATTGACGCCGATCGCAGTAAAGGCGAACTCGGTCATGTTGGTCTTGCCGAGGATGATTGCACCGGCCTGGCGCAACTTTTGCACGACAATGGCATCCCGCAGCGCCGGCGCTGCGTTGGCGAGCAGCAGAGAGCCCGCCGTGGTCGGCTCGCCGGCGACATCGAACAGATCCTTGATCGAGACGATCGCCCCATCGAGCGGCCCGAGCGTGACGCCGGCTTTTCGCCGCGCATCGGTGGCGTCCGCCGCCGCCCGGGCGGCTTCCGGGTAGAGCTTTACGAAAACCCTCTCATCGTCGACGCGAGCGGCAAGAGACGAAAGAATTGCTTCGAGGTGATCGCGGGCTGATTGCATTTTTCGGTGTCGGACTCCGCGCGCTTGCAACGTCTTAAGGTAGCAGCCAGAAACTGGCCGCAGGAGACATAGCCCGGCACGGTCGGATTTGCACCTGTCGAACCGAAGGAGGAAGGCGCGATGCTCTACCAAGGCAGCTGCCACTGCGGCAAGGTCGCGTTCGAGGTCGAAGGCGAGCTGACCGGAGCCGTTCGGTGCAATTGCTCGATCTGCTCGCGCAAGGGTGCACTGCTATGGGCAGTTCCGCATGAGAGCATGCGGGTGCTTGCCTGGGGCGATGATCTCGGCCGCTACAGCTTCGGCAACCATGTCATCGCCCACCGCTTCTGCCGCAGCTGCGGCATTCACCCCTTCGCCGAGGATGTCGGCGAAGGGAGCGGGCGAAGTGCCTATATCAATATTAATTGCATCGAGGCGTTGGACGTCGCCGCCGTGCCGGTCTTCGACTTCGACGGCCGTTCCGTTTAGGCCTTGGGGTCGTCGATCGGCTTGGGGCCAAGGAAGAACGCCGCCAGTGCCGCAAGCAACGTCGCCGCCGCGCAATAGGCGAAGGCGGTGGCAACGCCGGTATTGTCGACAAGCAGGCCGCCGAAGACGGCGCCCAACGCAATGGCGACCTGGAACGTCATAACCATGAGCCCACCGGCGCTTTCCGCCTGATCGGGGGCGGCCCGCACCAGCCAGGTCTGCAGCCCGACTGGGACGGCGCCGAAGGCAAAGCCCCAGCTGGCCACTGCTATTGCAGCCACGACGGGTGAACCTCCGACCACCAGCAGCAGGAGCGCCGAAAACGCGATCAGCAGGGGCGCCAGGCTGACGGCTGCCTTGAGGCTGCGTTCGGCAATGAAGCCGCCGGCAAAATTGCCGAAGAAGCCACCAATGCCGTAGGCGAGCAGCACAAGCGAGATCGTCTCGATGTCCAGCGCGGGCACCTTCTCGAGAAACGGGCGGACATAGGTGAAGCCGGCAAAATGTCCCGAGGCGACCAGTAGTACCACCAGCAGTGCCACCCTGATCATCGGCCGCTTCATCACCTCCAGCAGCGTGCGAAAACCTGCCGTACCTGCAGGCTGCAGCTTCGGAATGGTAGCCACCTGCACCAGCAGCGCCAGCGCTCCGACCACGGCGGCGATCATGAACGCCGTCCGCCAGCCCCAGATGTCGCCGACATAGGCGCCGACCGGAGCCGCGCAGACCGTCGCCACCGAAACGCCGGTGAGAATGATCGACATGGCGCGCGGCATCAGCCGCATCGGAACGAGCCGCATCGCCATGGCTGCCGACATCGACCAGAAGCCGCCAAGACTGATCCCGAGCATGATGCGGGCAATCAGAAGAACGGGAAGCGAGGACGCAAACGCGGCCACCAGGTTTGACAGCACAAGCAGCACCGTCAGCGCCCACATGACCAACCTGCGGTCCAGCCGCTTGGTGACAATGGCCATGGTCGGCGCCGCAATCGCGCCAATGACGGCGGTTGCCGTTACCGCCTGCCCGGCGGCGCCTTCGGTGATGCCGAGATCCTGCGCAAGCGGCGTCAGCAGGCTGGCAGGCAGAAATTCCGCGGTCACCAGGCCGAAGACTCCGAGCGCCAGGGAGACCACTGCCCCCCATGCGGGCTCGGATCGTTCGCCGGTTTCCGATGGGTCGAGAACGGCGTCCATGACGCCTGTCGCGGGTTCGGTCATGAGGGATCTCCGATCTGGTTGCAGCGCAGCATCTGGCTGCAGTGCAACATAGGGAGTGACTGTCTGGAGTTTCCATGCTAGAAACACCATTATGCTTGACCGTTCGTCCAAAATCCCCGTCACCGGTGATCCGCTGACAGACATATTGCGCGGATTGCGCCTCGAAGGCGTCGATTACGGCCGTTGCGAGATGAAGGAACCCTGGGGCATCCATTTTCCGGCTCAGGCGGCGGCACGGTTTCATTTCATCGGCCGCAAAGGCTGCTGGTTGCTGCAGCCGTCCGGCGAATGGGTGGAACTGAAGGCTGGCGACGCGGTATTGTTGCCGCGCGGCTCAGCCCACACGCTGGCGAGCGAGCCGGGTACCGAGGCGGCGCCGATCCACGGCTATGAGGTCGAGGAAATCTGCAAGGGTGTCTATTGCATGTCGAATGACGGCATGCCCGGCTGCCGTCCGGGGACCTTGCTGTTTTTCGGCAGCATGTATTTCAATCTCGATGGCTTGCACCCCTTGCTCGGCATGATGCCGGACGTGATGCGCGCACATGAGTTGGAGGCCTATGAGCCAGGTATCCCGCATTTGCTGGAAGCGATGGCCCGCGAGGTGATGATGGAGCGCGTCGGCTCCGGCGGCATCCTGGCGCGGCTGGCCGATGTGCTCGCCGCGACCGTCATCCGCTCATGGGTCGAGCGCGGCTGCGGCGACTCTTCCGGTTGGATTGCGGCGGTCAGGGACCGCGAGATCGGCCGGGTGCTGGCCGCGATCCATCTGGAACCGAACCGCGACTGGACGGTGGAAGCTCTGGCGAAGATGATGGGTGCCTCGCGATCAGGTTTCGCCGAGCGCTTCGCAACCATTGTCGGCGAAACACCGGCAAAGTACGTCACGCAGGTGCGGATGCACCAGGCGAGGCAATGGCTGGTCCGCGACCGGCTCAAGATTTCCGTCGTCGCGGCTCGTCTCGGCTACGAATCCGACGCCTCCTTCAGCCGCGCCTTCAAACGGGTCATCGGATCGCCGCCTAGCCATTTCCGGGCCGAGGAACAGGCTGATATCCGCCAGGCCGGCTAAACGTTGGCCGGGTTATTGCTCGGTGATGCAGGCCGAGCCGGCGCTGCTCTTGCAATATTTACCGGAAGCCCCGCACCTGCCATCCGAGACTTCCACGACGGTGCCGCTCAACAACAGCTTGCAGTCGCTGGTGGACAGATTGACCGTGCCGTTGAGATCCTTGATCTTCTTGGCGTCGACCTTCGCGCCGGCGACAACTTTCTTGGCTGCCTGCGCCTCGCCCAGATGCGCCGCCGACAATCCCATACCGGCGACGAGTAGGATCGTCGCAAAACCGCGAAATAGAGTTCCCATAGCCAACCCTCCGTTTTGGGCCTCCAAATTGGGCTTGCAAAGCCCGTTTGGGACCAAAGGATCAGCCTATTTGACAAATCGGAGCATCCGCATCCCCCGTATGGGGGATGACGGGAAGACTCGAGCATTTAGCAGCCAAGGGAATCACTCGACGTCGCACAAATGCGGCTAAAACACATGGTTTAGAGCGGTATGCACGGCTCGATTTGAACGCATCCGTTCTAGCTGCAGCAAAGAGGCTTGTACTTAGCCGGCGTGACGCAGGCTTATTCCGCTGCCCTTGTCGAACAGCACCACCTTGTCCGGGTTCCAGGCAAAGCGCACCGGCTGCTCTATCTGCACGTCGGTCCTGGCCGGCACGGTGGCGCGCAGCATGGTGTCGCCGACCCGCAGCGTCAGGATCTTTTCGACGCCATGGTTCTCGACATCGTGGACCCGCGCCTCGACCGGCGCGCCGGTCTCGAGATAGACGTCTTCAGGGCGAATTCCGAAGACGAGCGGGCGACCGTCGGTCGCCGCGCCCGTCTTTGGGGGGGGGGGGGGGGGGGGGGGGGGGGGGGGGGGGGGGGGGGGGGGGGGGGGGGGGGGGGGGGGGGGGGGGGGGGGGGGGGGG